>CAIRQX010000027.1 GCA_903880855.1 uncultured Burkholderiales bacterium
CGCGGAATTAACTCTATCTGCTTGGTTTTACCGCTTCAACCGAAGCATTGCCGGCAAGCACCTGATTGAGCACGGCGATTATTTGAAATTTCTCGACGAAACCGGGTTTCTTCCGCAATAAGTTCACTAAAAACGACGACATCGGACTCGGCTGGTCTTGACCCCCTAGGGAAAGACTGAGTTAGCTATTTCTTTCCGTAAGCCCCATCATGATCGGCACTCACCAACAGAACACACAAATGGTTGCCTTGCCTAAATCCGATACCCCTGGCGGATTTAGTTAGTCGAAACGAGTAAAGCGATTCATGGCCTTGTGAGCCAGTAATGCTTTGAATTTTTTCCCAATGTAGGCCTTTGTCTTTGTAGAGTTCGGGCCAAGCCAATTTCAATATTTTTTTGAAAGTTGACCTTACGCGTTCAGCTTCATCTGATTCAAGCGCTATCCAAGTGCGCTGAAATTCAGCGTTATTTAAATCAAGCTGAACGTGCTTTTCGGTTGACGCCTTAGTTTTTTAGTGGCGGGAAGATCGTCAGGGTTAGACGACTTTGCTGGGTTTTTTGCTGCCCATGCGATAGCTTTTTTGAGGCTATTGAGGGTTTTTTCTTCATGCAGCCAAGCCTCGTTGTCTGGAATGATGGCGGCTGTTCGAATGATCCAAAACCCTTTGGCTGGCGAATCTACCAATACTTGTCGGCCAGCAAACTCTTTGCCAAGTGATATTTGACCACTTGCACCTATGGATTTGACTGTTGGATTCTCTGTAAGCACTAGCGTCATAACTACCTCTTTCAAGTTTCATGTATTCATGCCGCTTGATAGTCCTGTTTTCTTTTTATTTCAAGAGAGTGGTTCATTTGCATGACCTTTTGCATATTTATTAATCCTAATGAACGCTTTCCAATCGAGTTTGTTAGTCGCTCGATTTTTTATAAAGACTAACTTTTAAAACCACATCAAGCTCACCATCTGAGCCCCTCAAACCCTATCCTGAACCCCTAAACGAAGGGGGCACACATGGAAGCTTTATTAACAGACCAAGACCTAGACCAGTTCATTTGGAACTGCATTGAAAACAGCACCAATGCGCGTGATTTTGTGGACTACCTGAACCACACCTACGGCACCTTCGCCGAGCAAGAAGCCGCGTACCAAAAAATGCTGACGTACTGGGGGGAAGCGGACACACCAAAACAATTTGACAAAGCAGTCGCGGGTTTGACCGAGCAAGCTGAGTCGGGTACCTCCATTTGTTCCAATGGCATATAAAACAGAAGCAAATTGCAGGCTACGTGTTTGTTTGACGTAATTGCCGCCCATCCATTCTGGATCGTTTCGAATGGAATCAATGATGAGGCGACGCATCATCCAATTGCGAGATGACATTTCGCTAGGCATAGATGCCATAGGAACCAAAATATCCATAAAGTTGGGGTATTTCACGCCCCACAACCATGTTTGCATGCCACCCATAGAGTTGCCCAACACCATACGCAAGTGTTTCAAATTGAGTTTTTCAGTGAGAAGTCGGTATTGGGCAGCGACCATATCGTCGTAGTTGTATTTAGGGAATTGGGCTTTCAACCCGTCAGAGGGTTTGCTTGATTTGCCTGTGCCAATAGAGTCGGGTAGAACAATAAAGTATTTCGCAGCGTCTAACGGTTGACCGGGTCCAAATAATTCGCCACCAAATGCACTACTGAGCATGCCAGCGCCAGTCCCAGTTGTGCCATGCAAAATAACAATCACTTCACCTGAGGGGTTGCCGATAGTGTTGTAACCAATATTCAGCCTTGGCGCTACTTCGCCTGTATGGAAACGAAAGTCTTTAGCTGGCCATACCTCATATTTTTGATTAGGAAAGTTTTGTGCAAAAGCACTAACCGGAAAAACAGACATAAGAATTACTATGAATAAATTTAAAAAACCGCGCATACCAGAGCCCCTTAATTGTCAAATAATATTTTTTATCAGTATGAAAGTAATAATGACTCGATTTGTTTGAATCCTTCGGGGGGAATAACCCTAAAGTGTGGCAGAAGGTAATAAGTGCAAGGGTTTATACCAGCGCCTTGAGGAATCCTCTATTGCGTAGCAATTGCAAATTAGTTAACTTGCATCCTGCAAACTATTATTGAGTGCGCAGGATTAAACACCAGAGGAACTTAATGACACAACGCCGACATTTCCTTGGCTCAGCAGTGGCACTGACTGCCTCTGCTGGCCTTCCTATCCTTCATTCGCAATCGGCGTACGCGCAAAATTTTCCTGCGCGCACCATTCGCTATATCTGCCCGTGGACTGCAGGCGGGACCACGGATATCGTGATGCGTGTGTTTGCTGAAAGCGCTTCAAAGGTTCTCAATCAAACGGTGATTGTGGACAACAAGCCTGGTGCAGGCGGCACATTGGGTGCTGTAGAACTCGTGAACGCCAAGCCAGATGGCTACACCTTGGCCCAGTTGCCTATCAGCGTGCTTCGCATTCCGCATATGCAGAAGGTGCAGTTTGACGCTTTGAAAGACTTTACCTGGATCGCATGCTTGACGGGCTATACATTTGGCTTGGTAGTGCGCGCAGACTCGCCCATCAAAACAATCAAAGACTTGGTGGAATATGCGAAATTAAATCCTGGCCAATTTAGTTTTGGGACGCCAGGAACAGGAACCAGTCCGCATCTAGTGATGGAAGAGTTTGGCTTTAAGGCCGGTATCAAAATGCAACACATTCCTTTTAAAGGTGTTGCTGAAGGCATGCAATCTTTATTAGGTGGGCACATCATGGGCCACAGCGATTCAACTGGTTGGGCGCCCCATGTGGAAGCGGGAAGGTTAAGACTGCTGGCGACTTACGGAAGTAAGCGCACCAAGCGTTGGTCGCATGTACCAACCTTGGAAGAATTAGGTTACCAAACGGTCTCTGATTCTCCTTTTGGCGTGTGCGGACCGAAGGGCATGGATCCAGCGGTCGTCAGGCAGATACAAAATGCTTTTAAAGCTACGCTAGATGACCCAGCGGTCATAGCGTCACTTGAAAAATTCGACCAGCCTGTGATTTATTTAGATACTGCCGCTTACACACAATATGCGCGCGACACCTTCCAAGCTGAGAAGGCAACTATTGAACGCCTTGGGATGACCAATAAAAGTTAATTCCGTTGGCGTGACAAAAACCATCGCTCTTTTTCTACACCACCCTACGTGTTCTACTGACTCGGTCAACGGGGTAATAGCCGCCTTGTCGCCCATGGCGAACATTAAATTGTTCACGCGGCATAAGGTGAGCAAGGGGTTTTTTGACGATGTAGACCTTGTGGTGTTTCCTGGCGGCGATGGCGAGGCCACGACGTTTAGAAGCATCTTGAAACCCAACCTGCCCGACGTGCAAAGTTTTATGCAACGTGGTGGCAAGTACTTGGGTATTTGTATGGGGGCTTACTGGGCCGATGCCTATTACTTCAATCTGCTTAAGGGCACGCGTTGTGTGCAATACATCAAGCGCCCGGGTGCCGACATACGTTCTTCCTATGGCACCACCGCACCGGTGACATGGCGTGGTCAAGAGCATCGCATGTATTTTTACGATGGGCCTACGTTTTTAGGTGGTCAGTTTGATGCGGTGGCCACGTATGCCAACGGCGACCCGATGGCGATTATTCAAGGTTCGGTTGGGTTGGTGGGTTGCCATTTAGAAAGCCAAGCGAATTGGTATACAAAAAAATACATGCAACCGCAATGGCATGAACGAAAACACCACCACATGTTGTCGCAATTTGTAGCAGACTATTTATTGCACTCGCGTCAAATGCACTTGTTTTAAATGCCATCGTTGAGCAGGCATTTGCGATAGTAATAGTTTGTTAGATGCGATGGCTAAATTGACTGGCTATCAAGCTGTCGATAGCAGTAGCCAAGTCAAAATCTTTTTGCGTGAGTCCCGAAGCATCGTGGGTTGACAGCCTGACCCGCATTTTTCTGTAAACCGATAAAAACTCGGGGTGGTGGTTTTGATTCTCTGCAATATCTGCCACTTCTGTAATAAATTCCATCGCCGTTTTAAAGCTATCGAACTGCCATTGTTTATGCATAAAAGCTTCGTCGGGCTCTAAGTTCCAGCCGCTGATGGTTTTCAAGGCTTGGGTAATTTCGTTGGTGCTGAGTTTTTGCATGTGCATCTTGGATTTTTCGAAAGGAAATGGAGAGTATCTCGGAAAAGACCCAATGGTTTTTTAAATGGGATGTGATAGGGTTAACCCAAAGTTTTACCGAATTTTGATGGAGATAGTTATTTCACACAATATCAACCCCATTGACCCTGCAAGACCCACTTTTATCGGAGAGGTTTCAGGCATTGACCTGACGCGCCACCTTAGCGATGCCGAAGTCGCCGCTGTCCATGCGGGCATGGACCGTTTTGGGGTGCTGGTATTTCACGACCAGCACTTAGACGATGAACAGCAGATTGCGTTTAGCCGTCAACTTGGCCCACTCGAAGAAGCCACGGGTGACATCATGTCTGAGAAAGACCGGCGTCTGAGCATGGAGTTGAACGACATCTCCAATTTAGACAAACACGGTGAATTGCTGCCGCGTGATGACCGTCGTCGCCTCTTTGGTTTAGGTAATTTGTTGTGGCACTCTGACAGTTCTTTCAAGGATGTGCCAGCCAAGTATTCGCTGTTGTCGGCGCGCAAAATTCCTAGTACAGGGGGAAATACGGAATTTGCAGATATGCGTGCCGCATATGACGCGTTGGACGATGCAACCAAGGCCGAGGTGCACGATCTTATTTGCTCGCACAGCCAGATCTTTTCGCGCGGTATTTTGGGCTTTGATGATTTCACCGATGCAGAGCGGGCCAAGTGGGCGCCTGTGCGCCAACGACTGGTACGTCGCCACCCGAACACCGGCCGCTTGTCGCTGTATCTGGCTAGCCATGCTGGTGGCATTGAGGGCTGGCCAATGCCAGAAGCGCGTTCATTTTTACGCGATCTGAACGAACATGCTACCCAGCGACAGTTTGTGTATGCGCATGTCTGGCGTCCATGGGACCTGGTGATGTGGGACAACCGCGTCACGATGCATCGCGCACGTCGTTATGACCCGAAAGAGGTGAGAGATATGCGCCGCACAACTTTGAGTAACGAGGTATCGAGTTTGGAGCAATGGGCGAACTAATGGTGGATTACACAGTACCTGTTTGGTTGCTTGACTTAGTTATCTTCATCTTCCTATTGGAATGGGCGTACCTTAATTTTCGTTTTAAGCGGACTCAACAGGGACCCAATTTTTTAGCATTGAATTTTGCGATGGCGCCAGGGTTTTTCTTGATCTTGGCTTTTCGATTCACTGCTGACGAATCTATATCCATTTTCTCAATCGCTTGTCTTTTTATTTCGGGTTTACTGCATCTCGTGGATTTCTATTTGAGGCACCTTACAGCCAAAACAAAAGACTAGTTAAATCAATTAAAAATTACAACGTGAAATGAGTCAGTTATGTTAATGGGTGCAGTTAGAGTCGCTTTAAAGCGGCCTTACACGTTTGTGGTGATGGCAATACTGCTTGTCATCATGGGTCCATTGGCCACATTACGAACGCCCACTGACATTTTTCCTGATATCAAAATTCCTGTGATCGCTGTTGCTTGGCAATACACGGGGTTGCCACCAGATCAGATGGCTGGACGAATCAGCACGCTTTTTCAGCGTGCTTTAACTACAACCGTTAATGACATCGAGCATATCGAAGCGACATCGTATGCAGGTATTGGAATTGTCAAAATTTTCTTCCAGCCCGGCGTGAATGTTGCAATCGCCAATGCCCAGGTCACTGCTATTTCTCAAGTGGTCATCAAACAAATGCCAGCTGGGATTACGCCGCCTTTAATTCTCAACTACAACGCGTCGACCGTCCCCATTTTGCAATTGGCATTGTCTGGAAAAGGAATGTCAGAGCAGAACCTGTTTGACGTGGGTGTCAATATGGTTCGCCCTCCGTTGGTAACGGTTCCTGGCGCCGCGATTCCTTGGCCTTATGGCGGCAAGCAACGCTTGATCCAGATTGATTTAGATGTTGCACAACTCCAAGCGCGCGGACTATCTGCTCAAGATGTTTCCAATGCTTTGGCTGCACAAAATTTAATTCTTCCGGTTGGTACGCAAAAAATCGACCAATTTGAATACACCGTCAGATTAAACAATGCACCTATCGCAATAGCTGAGTTAGGTAACTTACCGGTTAAGGTTGTCAATGGCAACACTATTTTTATCAGAGACGTTGCCAACGTACACGACGGAAATTCGCCACAAACCAATATCGTTCATGTGGATGGAGGTCGCTCAGTTTTAATGTCTGTCTTGAAAAATGGCAGCAATTCGACTTTAGCCATCGTCGATGGCGTGAAGGCAAAGCTTGAATCTATCAAACCCAGCTTGCCAGATAACCTAACGGTCAGCGCGATCAATGACCAATCTATTTTTGTCAGAGCTGCTATCAGTGGAGTGGCTGTGGAGGGGCTTATTGCGGCAGCCTTGACCAGCTTGATGATTTTGCTTTTCTTGGGCAGTTGGCGGTCGACCCTCATCATTGCTGTGTCCATTCCTTTATCGATCATGGGCGCCATTGTGGGTTTATCTGCGCTTGGCGAAACCTTGAACATCATGACGCTTGGTGGACTCGCCTTAGCCGTAGGTATTTTGGTAGACGACGCAACTGTGACGATTGAAAACATCAACTGGCATTTAGAGCAAGGCAAAGAGGTGGAGGAGGCCATATTGGATGGCGCCCGTCAAATTGTCGCGCCTGCTTTTGTTTCTTTGCTTTGCATATGTATTGTTTTTGTTCCCATGTTTTTCTTGGAAGGCGTGTCTAGGTTTTTGTTTGTACCCATGGCTATCGCTGTGATGCTCTCTATGACGTTTTCATTCATCCTGTCGCGTACCTTGGTACCAACGATGGCTAATTTTTTACTCAAGAAACATTTACCGCATACCGATATGCATGGACTTGCCAGTGCATTACCTTCCACCAACAACCCTTTTAAGTTGTTTCAACGCAGTTTTGAAGCGAAATTTGAACTATTCAGAGATATGTATTTGGAAGCACTCAAGACCGCCATGGCGACTAGAAAGAAATTTGTAGTGGTATTCATGGCAATCATTCTTTTGTCGTTTGGGCTAATTCCTTTTATTGGCAGTAATTTTTTTCCATCTGTGGATGGAGGGCAAATTCTGATTCACGCACGTTTGCCTGTAGGCACCAGAGTTGAAGAATCAGCCAAAAGATTTTCAGCCATCGAAGACGGCATTAGAAAAGTTATACCTACCTATGAAATAGCTACGCTGGTTGACAATATTGGCTTACCCCCGAGCAGTATCAATTTGACATACAACAATACGGGCGTAGTAGGCACCCAAGATGGCGATATACAAATCGCTTTGCGGCAAGGACATAAGCCGACAGCAGACTATGTAAGGGAATTGCGACTCAAGTTGCCGATTGAATTTCCCGATGTGGTTTTCTCGTTCCCGCCTGCAGACATTGTGAGTCAGATATTAAATTTTGGAGCGCCGGCTCCTATTGATATCCAAATCAGAGGGAACGACTTACCCGCAAATTTTGTATATGCCAATGGGCTCTTGAAAAAACTGAAACGAATTCCAGGATTGGCTGATATTCGCATCCAGCAATCGCAAAAAAGTCCTGTTTTTGAAGTCAATATGGATCGCTCCCAAGCACAAGAACTTGGACTAACAGCAAAAGATGTGACAAACAGCATGGTTGTGAACTTGGCGGGTAGCAGCCAAGTTTCACCTACTTATTGGTTAAATCCTGCTAACGGAGTGTCTTATCCAATTGTTATGCAAACCCCGCAGTACAACCTCAATTCTTTGTCTTCTTTGTCTAATATTTCTGTGACCGGAAGTGGAAATAATAGTGCGCAACTTCTGGGTGGATTGGCGCAATTCAATAGAACCAATGCAAATGCAAGCATTAGCCAATATGACATTCAAACCATGGTGCAAATAAATGCCACGCCGCAAGACAGAGACCTAGGTTCTATTACGGCAGACATACGAAAAGTTATAGAAGAATCTTCTGTTGATCTGCCTAAAGGGACCAAAGTAGTCTTGTTAGGCCAAGTCAAGACCATGGAAAAAGCCTTCACTGGACTGCTCTATGGTTTGTTAGGCGCTATTGTTCTCATTTATTTTTTGATCGTGGTCAATTTCCAGTCTTGGCGAGATCCCTTGGTGATCATTTCGGCACTACCTGCAGCCTTGGCAGGTATCGTGTGGATGTTATTTGCAACCAGAACGACCTTATCCGTACCCGCATTAACGGGTGCCATCATGTGTATGGGTGTGGCAACGGCAAATAGTGTTTTGGTTATCAGCTTTGCTAGAGAGAAATTGGATGAACTCAATGATTCGGTTGCTGCTGCGCTAGAAGCTGGATTTGTTCGGTTCAGGCCTGTACTGATGACCGCACTGGCAATGGTGATTGGCATGCTACCCATGGCCCTTGGTCTGGGCGAAGGCGGCGAACAAAATGCGCCTCTGGGTAGGGCCGTGATCGGTGGTTTGATTTTTGCAACAGTCGCAACCTTAATGTTTGTTCCTGTTGTGTTCAGTATGGTGCATCCAAAATTAAGCTCCAATAAATAACTTTAGAAGAAGAGACAGGTATATACGCATGAGTAAAGTAACGGGACTGGCTAATGGTTCTTCAAAGCTTGGCATGGGAATAATATTTTCTTTAGCTTTGATGGTTGTCGTCTATGGTGTTTGGACTAGAAATAAAGATGCCAACGATCTTCAGGAAAAAGCAAATAATGCGGCGGTTCCAACGGTCATTATCATCACAGCTAAATCGCTTCAAGACGAAAATACATTATTGGATTTACCAGCGAAGTTAGAGGCTTTCTCTAAAGCCCCCATCTATGCCAGAGTGAGCGGGTATTTGAAGTCATGGCACGCAGATATTGGCGCGCGTGTGAAGGCTGGCCAATTACTTGCAGAAATTGAAACCCCTGATCTAGACCAACAACTTTTACAAGCGCAAGCGGAATTGGTGAGCGTGAAAGCTAACGCTGCCATGTCGACTGCCACTGCAAAACGTTGGCAGTCCCTGCTGGATAAAAACTTTGTTTCAGAACAAGCGCTAGAAGAAAAAAATGGTGATGCTTCAGTCAAACAGGCTTTGGTGAATGCCTCTCAAGCGAATGTGGAACGTTTGAAGTCGATGAAAAATTTCAGCAAAATCACAGCACCCTTTGACGGGGTTGTGACAGCGCGTTCTACGGATATAGGAGCGCTTATCAATGTAGGCGGGGCTCCAGGTGCAGAATTATTTACGGTGTCAGACATCAGTAAATTAAGAGTCTTGGTGAATGTGCCGCAAAGCATGGTGGCCTTGTTGCAGCCTGGAACCAAAGCCAAGATAACGGTGCCAGAACAGCCAGGAAAAGTTTATACGGCTGAGGTGAAGTCGATGGCGCAAGCTATCAGTATGGGATCAGGCACTATGCTGATACAAATGATGGCTGACAACTCTAAACGCGAATTAACTGCAGGGGGGTATGCGAAGGTGGGTTTTGAATTGCCCAACCTATCTGGTAATTTAACTATTCCACCAAGCGCACTACTAATGGGTAAAGAAGGCCCGCGTGTGGCGACCGTTGACGGTGAGAATAAAGTCGTTATCAAGAAAGTTCAAATAGCACGTGACAGTGGTTATGTGATCGAGTTGGCTTCTGGCATATCACCAACTGATCGGATTATTCAAAGCCCACCAGATGGGGTGTTGGATGGAGATCTTGTGAAGGTTTTAATGCCAGCTATTGCTACTGGAAAATAGTAAGTTCTTCTGAGCACGACAACATGAAATGAGACAACTCTAGCGCTACTTGTACGCTGATAAAACTAGAGTTTGATTTTGATAAATAGGGTTTGTACTCGGTAGTTGGCTTATCAAGATGAGATAAAAATATGAATATAAGTTATATAGATTAGCCTGATTGAGTAAATCGTTTTTGAGAGCCAATCACATTCGGGCGATCAGAACCTCACAGTAGGAGTGGTTCATGAAATCTTTAGAGGATATCGGCTGTTATTCTTCAAGGCCTTTGATGCAACTAAAGGGTGTTGAGATCGTTAGCCATGATTCCAATCTGGAAAAAATGGAATCTAAGGTCAACACGTTTTTGGAGAAATTTGGGGTCAAAGAATTTGCCGATACATCCCATCAGATTTACAACAGCAAATTAAAAGTTACTATCAAACTGAAGAGTGAGTTTGCTAACTTATGGTGTCCATACTTTGACACATTGAATATTAGAAAAATAATTCCTAATAAATCTAGTTTGTCGCCAGATGAATTAGACGAACTTGAAATATTGATTGCCATATTGGTCTCGCCGTTCGCTTTTACTTTTCAGTCAATAGAAAGCTTAGAGTCGCATATTAGGGTGAGAAAATATCTGGTTCATCACGCAAGAAAAACCGCAGTAGCATTTAACACCGAAGCAGGTGAAAGACCTTTTGACTATTGGAAATATGAAGAGGAAACAGGTTATACCTTGCAATCGAATGCGGACTTAATAACAGCGCTTCTTGCCGCGACACAACCAGATACTACAGGTTCCATTTGTGATTTTTCTTGTTACCGCGCCTCAGAATACGTCATACTTTTAGCGCTTGCTCAAGAAGCACAGTACATAAATTCTGTCTTACATCGTGAGATTGAAGCCATCAACAGAAAATTCGCTATCAAATCGGAGCAATTTCATTCAGTTTATTTGCATGAATATGGCTCAATGACTTCGCCACTCCCTATTGAATTCTATGTTCCAGGGGATCGCTTATGGTTTAAGAATCCAGATGAAAAATCTTCCGATGTGAAAGGCTACGAGGGGTCGTGGGTTTTCTATTTAGGGGAGGGCTTGTTTAGCAACTTTTGGAATCGCGAAAAACCTTATAGCTTGGAGCATAAATGCTTAGAAATTTACTACTGGCGAGATGGGGTTGTAAGTGATGAACAAGGTGTCTTGAAGATGGATGAAGAGATTGTTAATAGAAAAGTAAAAGCAACCTTGTCCAACCCAGTTAAGACTTCTGAAATACTCGCCCTGATGACAAAATTCAGAGACCCATCTGGCGTTTATAAAAATGGTGGGTGCATAGATACCTCCCGAGAATATCCTAGGAGTATTCATATAGATTGGTGCGAGGTGGTTTTGCCTAAATGATTTTTCAACGATTGTTATTGATAGATTTACTAAAAATTATTGGCTCGCATTTGATCGTTTTGCATCACTTGGTGTTGTACTCGCCTATGGCAAAAATTGTGGAAAGCAAATTGCCGCGATTAATTGATTTCTTCTTCTACTATGCTCGTTTACCTGTTTGGAGTTTTTTGGTGGTGGCCGGGTTCTTGTGCGCTCACATAGTTGACAAGCGCACATCATTTAACCTGTTACATGCCATCGGTAAACGCTGTTTAAGACTTTTACCCCTGTACTTTATTTCAATTTTTACTGTGGTTTTAGTAACCATTCTGTTCGGTCCTTTTATAAAAGATGAACTTTGGATTTCGCCAATTCCTTCACTAATTGAATTTTTATCACACTTGCTTTTAATTCAAGATGTGATCGGGCAGCCTGCACTTTCTGCTGGAGCCTGGTATGTATCTATTGATCTTCAATTGTTTGCATTAACTTTAGCCCTCTTTTACTTATCCCGATATTTTTATACTAATTTCGAAATAGAAATGATTGGTTCTTGTATTTTTTTGGCTTCATTAGTTTCTTTGTTCATTTGGAGTAAAGAAGAACTTTTCGAAAACTATCCGATTTATTTTATGAATGCATATGGGCTTGGGTTAATCGCCTATTTGGCAAGAAAAAATAAACTGTGTTTCCTTTTTTTCCTCTTGCTATTGATGGCTCATGTTATGGACATGGTATTTGATCTTTCTGCAAATTCAGCTGTTATTTTGCTGACTGCCGTAACTCTTTATTTTGTAGATAAAGGTTACGTGATCACTAATCGAATTTCAAAAATAATTGAATCTGCAAGTAATTCTTCATATGCTTTATTTGTGTCACATTTTTTTGTCATTATCATCTTCACTAGCATATGGAATATGCTGGAATTAAAAGGGTTCTTTGTTGCGTTCACGATGCTCATCGTTACCTGGCTTGTTACAACATTAATTGGAACTGCTCTGAATTTTTTATATGCAAGACTTGCATATCTGTTGCCTAAGTTTTAAGGAATCATTCTATGAACTGGTGGGGTTTATTCGCATTTTCTGTTTTCATATCTCACGCCCAAGCCAATGAACGCGTAAGGCTAGATGATCTGGGTGGTATGTATATCGATAAAACCGAAGTAACGATTGCTCAATTTGCTAAATTTACAAAAGCGACTGGCTTGGTAACTAAAGCAGAGTTAGAGGGCGGTGGTATTGAGTTTGTAGCGGGTTGGCAGCGCCGGGCAGGGTGGACATGGCAAAGACCAGAGGGTGTGGAGCCCACTAATCCTGAA
>CAIRQX010000028.1 GCA_903880855.1 uncultured Burkholderiales bacterium
CGTGAAATCCTGTCGATCACCCGCAACTACGACCAGCCTGATCCGGGAATGCTGCCTGTGCGGGTTGCAATTTGTGTGAGACGGTTACTCATTAGGGTTTTCCTTTGTATTTGTGCGTTTTTCGCTTACGGACATTATTGTGCCTGTCGCCACTGTGGCGTACATAAATATGAAGTTCTAATTAGAATGATTCGCTTACTTGGAGACATCGCATGAACGCACCTACCTCGCATGACCACTTGGTTCCCGTGATATCGCAACGCGATATTCCTCCAGCTTTTGTAGAGGCTTTGAAATCGCGGTTTGCTGCCAATTGTTCTACCGCCCAAGTTGTACGTGAACAGCATGGCCGCGATGAGTCTGCGTTTACAGAGGTGCCCCCACCGGTGGCGGTGGTGTTTGCTGAAAACACCCAAGACGTAGCCGATGCAGTGGCGTTGGCTGCACAGTACCGCGTTCCTGTCATTCCCTTTGGTATCGGGTCATCGCTTGAAGGGCATTTGCTTGCTGTACAAGGCGGAATCAGTATTGATGTGAGTCGTATGAAAAAGGTTTTGTCTATCAACGCAGACGATTTGACCGTAACAGTGCAAGCAGGCGTTACCCGAAAACAGTTGAACGAAGAAATCAAAAGCACTGGCTTGTTCTTTCCAATCGACCCCGGTGCTGACGCCACGATTGGCGGCATGAGTGCGACGCGTGCGAGTGGAACTAACGCAGTTCGATATGGAACTATGCGCGAAAACGTGTTGGCTTTAGAAGTGGTCACGTCGAATGGCCAAGTCATTCGTACTGGTACGCGCGCTAAAAAATCTTCCGCAGGCTATGACCTTACGCGCTTGATGGTGGGTAGCGAAGGCACGCTTGGAGTGATCACTGAAATCACCTTGCGTTTGTATCCCTTGCCTGAAGCAGTTTTAGCTGCCGTGTGTTCTTTCCCAAGTATTGAAGCTGCTGTGCGCACCACCATTACCATGATCCAAATAGGTGTGCCCATTGCACGTGTTGAATTGATCGATGCGAATGCTGTGCGTATGGTTAACGCACACTCCAAGCTCGAACTCGCCGAGTCACCCATGTTGTTAATGGAGTTTCACGGCTCACCCAATGGCGTGAAAGAGCAGGCTGAAACCGTGCAAGAAATTGCCAACGACAACGGTGGCCAATCGTTCGAGTGGGCCACCACACCCGAGGAACGCACCCGCTTGTGGACAGCGCGCCACAACGCGTATTTCGCTGGCATTCAAAGCAGGCCTGGTTGCCGCGCGATCAGCACAGACACCTGTGTACCGATTAGCCGCTTGGCAGATTGCTTGCTTGACTCGGTTGCTGAAGCCGACGCTTCTGGCATCCCCTACTTTTTAGTGGGCCACGTAGGTGACGGTAATTTCCACTTCGGCTATTTGATCGACCCTAACAATGCTGCAGAACGTGAGACGGCTGAAACCTTAAACCACAAACTAGTGCAACGCGCCCTTAGCTTGGAAGGAACCTGTACCGGTGAGCACGGTATTGGTTTACACAAGATTGATTTCTTGGTCACGGAAGCGGGTGAAGGCGCGGTAGACATGATGCGCACCATCAAGCGGGCCCTAGACCCAGACAACATCATGAACCCTGGGAAGATTTTTTCTTATTGAGTAAATGCCGCACCTGCTCACACAATTTGACTTGGTCAAATGGTTTGAGCACGGTGTCGTCTACCCCGGCTTTGGCAAAGCGTTCTAAGTCATTGGGATTGACGTTAGCCGTTAGCCCAAGCACCGGAATATTTGCCGCATCACCTTGAAGTTCTTGTCTTAAGCGTTGCGTGGCTTCTATGCCGTCCATCTCTGGCATGACCATGTCCATCAATACCAAGTCAAAGTGATGGGTCTTGAGTTCTGTCAGCGCCTTTATGCCGTTTTCAGCCTCGGCCACAGCGCTGTTCTTCCAATGCTTTTGCAAGATTTGACGCGCCAGCAAACGGTTAATCGGATGGTCGTCAACCACTAAAAACCGATAAGCAACTTCAGCGTTTACATCCACGTCTGTTGGTGCAGCGTTTGCCACACTTTGTGGTACTTGTGCTTGCAGTGGCAAATAAAACCAAAAGTGCGCGCCCTGTCCTTGTGTGCTCTCGAAACCAATCTTGCCGCCCATGAGTTCTACCAAGCGCTTGGAGATAGACAAGCCTAAGCCATTCCCACCAAATCGGGCTTGCACTTCTTCGCCTTGGCTAAAGCGTTCAAATATATGGGGTTGCAGATCTGGTGCGATACCAATGCCAGAGTCTTTGATGGAGAACATGACGCCGCCATCTTTTCGCGTCACGCGCACATGCACAAAACCTTGGTGGGTGAATTTGATGGCATTGCCCAATAAGTTGACCAAGATTTGCATGAGGCGATGGCGGTCTGTTCGCGCCCATTGCGGGACATCCGCGTCAACTGTGCATTGAAAGTCTAGTTGTGTGCTTTTAAGGCGCTGTAAAAACAATCCTGTGGCACTGTCGATGGTGTCTTGCAAGACAAAGTTTTCTGGGTGGATGCTGATGTTTCCAGCCTGCAGTTGAGAAAAGTCCAAGACATCGTTGATAACCGTCAGCAAATGGTCTGCGGATTGTTGGGTGTGATGCAAAATTTTGAGTGCATCTGGCTTATCTTGGACTTGCTGCATTAGCAAGGTGTTAAAGCCCAAAATGGCATTCATAGGCGTGCGCAATTCGTGGCTGACCGTAGCGATAAACAACTCACGCGCCGCAGACACACGCTCTAGTTCTTCTTGGTTCTCTTTGAGTTGTCGGTTGTAAATGCCCCGGGTTTTGAATGTTTTGCGAAACATGTTGTTGTAGAGAAACGGGGTCAAGAGCACAGCCAATAGCGTGGCGGTGTATGTAGCAAATGAACCGCGCAGTTCTTCGTTGCCCAGTTTGAGTGGCTCTAACAAAAGACCCCCAGCCGTGCACCATGCGACGACCAAATACTCCAAGATTCCCAAGCCCAGCCAAATAAAGCCCTGCTTTTTACCGAGAACATAAAAAGCGACCAATGGCGCCAACATGATCCAGTTCAACTTGGGAGAATAAATACCCCCTGTCAAAAGACTCAAATAAATAATCAGCGCGTTGTATCCAATTAAAACAATGACGACCGCTTTTCTTTCTGAGGCTCCAAATTGAAGCATCACGAACTCGAAAAATATAAGAGAAACAATACCCAATCGCGGGATGAGTTGGTTCTCGTTTGGATCGACAACGATGAGTATGGACACCAAAATGATGGTCAGCCATGCCAGCACAAATAAGTAAGGCCGATGACCTTCTTGGAACGCCTTTGGCAAATAAGGCGCTAAGCGTGTCGTCATGTCTAAAGGTTGTTGTAACGCCATCAACCGACACCCTTTTCGTGTTCTGACAAAGCAGCAGAAATTCTGCTGGCCATGTCGCCAATATCTAGGGGCTTGTGAATCACATCGTTCATACCTGCGGCCAAGTAACGTTCGCGGTCTATCGGGTGTGTATTTGCCGTAATGGCCATCACTGGAATGCGGTCTGCAGGAGCGGCCAAATTCTTCCTAATGGCTTGCGTTGCGGTCGGGCCGTCCATGTCTGGCATAACAACATCCATGAGCACCATATCGAAAACCTGTTCGGCTAGAGCACTAAGCGCCGCTTTTCCGCTAGCAACGTCTGTCACGCTGCAGTTTGGAAAACACTTCTTCAACATGAGTTTTGCCACCATCAAATTGACGGCGTTGTCGTCTACTAGCAAAAACCGAATGGGTGCTTTGCTCCAATTGGTATGCGTCGTCACGTCGGCGTTATTAAGCTTTATATGTTCGGTTGGTAATGGAAGCATGAACCAAAACGTGGCACCTTGATGGACTGCACTTTTGACACCTATTTCGCCGCCCATGCGCTTGACGAGTCGGTCGCAGATCGCGAGCCCTAAACCCGAGCCGCCGTATAGGCGGTTTGTCTCTAAATTGGCTTGCTCAAATCGTAGAAAAATTTGGCTTTGGTTTTCGGTTGCTATGCCAATTCCCGTGTCCTGTATTTCAAATCGCACGCCGCGTACCACTTGACTGACGCGTATAGTGATTTGCCCTTCATTGGTGAATTTCAATGCGTTGTCAAGAAGGTATTGCAAGGCTTGCATGATGCGCTGCTTGTCGCCTGTGGCCCATATATCGTGAACGCTATTGGCATCCATCACCAAGCTAAGATTTTTTTGTTGTGCCAATGGTTGGTATTTGCCAAATACTTCGTGCGCTAATTGGCTCAAGGAAAACTTGCTTGCCGCCAATGACAAGCGATTGGCTTGCAATTGCGAAAAATCCAACACATTGTTAACAAGTCCAAGCAATTGCTCCGTTGATCGCCGTATCAGATCAACAACACGGACATGATCCGGATTACTGGCAAGCTCTTGGCGCAGTATGTCGTTAAAGCCCAAAATGGCATTCATCGGAGTTCGCACCTCGTGTCCGATAGAGGCAATGAATTCGTCTTTATGCCCTTGTGCTTGCAAAATTTTATTTTGTGTGTCTTCAAGCGCTTTATTCTTTGTATCGATCTCTTCCAACAAATGGCCGTACATCCAGTCGGTTGCCAATGCCCCAAATAACACCATGAGAATCACGCTGAGTTTGTACGTTAGTGCCCATGCAATGGTCTCTTGATCCATGCGCACTTCGCTCGACACCACCCCTTGTAACCCCAAGATATAAAAACCTACATAGAGGAAAAAAAGCAGCGCAATAGAAATCTGTGTTGCTACGCGGTTAAAAAAAAGAATGACAACAACACCAATAATCGACATCCACACCATGGCGGGCGAGTTGATGCCCCCCGTATTTGCTGTGATGTAAATAAACTCTAATAGGGACCAAAACGCGCCAAATTTAATCCATGTGTAATTGGTAACACCCATTCGTACCGACGCATAGCTCAGCAAGAAAACTACGGCGCTGATTAAATGGATGCGATAGTCATACTGAGGATGCGCTAGGGCATACAGCATCAAGGACACCACCACACCACTGAGGTATGTCCAACCAGACGCGCGCAAAAGCCGCTCTGTTGGCCGTCCTTGAAAAAGGTCCTTTGGTAATAAAAGAAAGGCCAGCTTGGCGAGCATGTTTTTTTAAGTGGCGGTGTGTCCGCGCAATTTATCTATCAAGCCATTCAGCGCGTCGAGCGAACCAAACTGAATGGCTACCTCGCCCATATCTTCTAATTTGCCGTTGCGCTTGACGCGTTTTTTTACGCGCACCTCTACTTGCGCGGTGAACAAGTCTGATAACTCTTCTTCTACGCGCTTCATGTCGCGTGTTTTTTCTTTTTTAGGTTTTTGCGGCACGAGATTGAATTCGGCGCTGAGTTTTTTGACCAAGCTTTCTGCTTCGCGCACAGAGAGTTTTTTGGCGCTGATTTGATTGGCTGCTGTAATTTGTGTGGCACGGTCTAGCGCGAGCAACGCACGTGCATGTCCCATGTCAATATCGCCGGCCATCAACATGGTCTGCACTGGGTCTGCCAAATTGAGTAAGCGCAACAAATTGCTCGCCGCACTGCGCGAACGTCCCACCGCTTGGGCCGCGAGTTCGTGTGTGAGTCCGAATTCTTTGATCAGTCGGTTTAAGCCCTGCGCTTCTTCCAACGGATTAAGGTCTTCGCGTTGGATGTTTTCTATCAAGGCCATCGCGGCTGCCGCTTCGTTGGGCACGTTGCGCACGAGCACCGGCACTTCGTTCAAGCCCGCGAGTTTGGCAGCACGACTTCGGCGCTCGCCAGCAATGATTTCGTATTTGCCTGCGTTTTTGCCGCTCTCTAATTTGCGAACCAAGATGGGCTGCATGATGCCTTGGGCTTTGATGCTCTCAGCGAGCTCATACAAGGCGCCCTCGTCCATACGCGTGCGGGGTTGGTACATGCCTGGAACAAGTTGATCCAGGGGCAATGTGTTGGGTTCGCCTTGTTTTGCATTGGCTGCCGCTACTGCAGCGTCATCGACCTTGGGGCCAAGTAATGCTTCCAAGCCACGGCCTAAGCCTTTGGGTTTTTTAGTAACCATTTTCTTTTTCTCTCGTTGCTCTTACAAAGTTTGAACCCGCGCCACCATTTCTTGTGCGAAGTCGATATAGGCCTGCGACCCTTTGGCAGCTGGGTCAAACACCACGCCAGGTAATCCGTAGCTAGGCGCTTCAGCCAAACGCACATTGCGGGGGATGACCGCGTTGAACACTTTGTCTGCAAAGTGGTCTTTGAGTTGGTCGCTCACCTGCACTTGCAAGGTGATGCGCGGATCAAACATCACGCGCAACAAGCCAATGATCTTGAGGTCTTTGTTCAAATTCGCATGTACCTGCTTGATGGTGTTGACCAAGTCGGTCAATCCTTCGAGTGCGAAATATTCACACTGCATGGGCACCACCACCCCGTGCGCGGCACACAAGCCATTCAATGTGAGCATGGAAAGAGATGGCGGGCAATCGATCAGCACAAAATCATAGTCATTTTGTACTAATAGCAAGGCGTCGCGCAAGCGGTTTTCGCGCCGATCGAGGTCCACCAACTCTACTTCTGCGCCCGCCAAATCACGGTTTGCACCGATAACATCGAAGGTTGCCATGTTGCGCTGCGTAGCGCCATCACCCCACTGGGTTTTGACGCGCGACTGCGAGATGGTGGCCTCTTCCAAGAGTACGTCATACACCGTGTGTTTGAGTTGGCGCTTGTCAATGCCCGAGCCCATGGTGGCGTTGCCTTGCGGGTCGAGGTCAACCATCAACACGCGCTGTCCGACAAATGCCAAACCTGCCGCCAGATTGACGGTGGTCGTGGTTTTACCCACGCCTCCCTTTTGGTTTGCAACACAGAAAATTTTGGCCATAGCGCGTTCTCGTTTTAGGAAAAATTCAATTAATTATTAGATGGGTTTATTTAAACAACGCCATCTTCAGGCCAAAGGTAATCAGCAACAAGCCCGTGATTTTGTTCAACATAAAGCCGACGACTCGGTGGGCATTGGCACGTTTGGCCAACAGATGTGCGCTCACCACTATGACCACGCCATACGCCAAAGTCAAGGCAGCAATGGTCGCTGCCATCACCGCAAAAGTGATGAGGCCTTGGTGCTCGGCGGGGTTTACAAACAACGGAAAGAAAGCCATATAAAAAACAATCGCCTTGGGGTTTAACACCGTGATAAAAAACGCTTGCTTAAAAAAATGATCGGGCTTTAGCTCTAGTGCGGGAGCATCGTCTAAACGCGAACGCAATAGTTTGGCCCCCAACCACACCAAATAAATAGCGCCTACCCATTGGATGGTTTGAAACGCTGCCGGATACGCGGCTAACAAGGCAGAAAGCCCTGATACCGCCAACCACAGCAAGGCTTGGTCTCCCGCAATCACGCCCAAAGTGGCAGCCATTCCGGATCGAACGCCACCATGCGCGGTCGCGCCCAGCAACGCCAAGTTTCCTGGACCAGGTATGGCCAAAAAAACAATCACTGCGACGACAAAAGCGCCGTAGTCTGCAATACCGAACATGGATTCCCCGAAACGAAAAGAGGGGGAAGTTTAACCCCGCATCCAGATAAGGCATCTTTGGGCGTCTAGCCCGGGCACCTGTAACTGTTCCACGTGAAACACTTTTGCCATCTCTGGGAGTGCCACAAGCTCTTCTTCTGGGTTTTTGCCCTTCATCGCCATCCAAATGCCGCCAGCTCCCAACGCCTTGTGGGAGCCGTTAACGAAGTCTGCCAACGAGGCAAAAGCGCGCGAGGAAATGATGTCATAGGGGTTCGTGACGGCTTCTATCCGCGCATGCAGCCCTTTCAAGTTTGAAAGCTTAAGTGTGGCGGCCGTTTGCTGGATAAATGCTACTTTTTTAGCCACTGCATCTAGGCAAGTTACCTGGATGTTGGGGCAGGTTATGGCTATCACCACGCCTGGCAGGCCTGCGCCACTTCCAACGTCTAGCAATGCAAATGGCTTGCGCAGCTCATCTAGGCCTTGCTCGCCCTGAGGCTTGCTTAGTCGATCTGCGCGTAGCACGTCGAGTTGGCGGCGCAAGGGCGAAACCACCGAAAGGCTATCAAGCACATGGTGGGTCAACATTTCTTCTGGGTCACGTACCGCAGTCAAGTTGTAGACGCGGGTCCATTTGCCCATCAGGTCCACATAGCTAAGAAGCTGGCTTTGCTGGTACTCGTCTAAATACAGCCCCATTGCGTCCAAGCCTTGGCGCAAAGGCAAGGACAAGGCGTGCATATTAACTAGCCAGCGCGTCGCTAATAGGTTCTGCGGCGGCCGGTTCGTTACCAAACCCTTTGTAACGGGCGCGGCGCAAATGCACAAGCAAAAGGGAAACCGCAGCCGGCGTGATACCGGTCATGCGCGAGGCTTGCCCCAGGGTCTCTGGGCGCTGGCGGTTTAGGCGTTGGCGGACTTCGATCGACAGGGCTGAGACTTGGCCGTAGTCCAAGTCTTGTGGCAACTTGAGGTTTTCGTAATGGGCCGCGCGCGATACTTCTTCTTGTTGGCGCCCGATATAGCCCGCGTACTTGGCGGAAATCTCAATCTGCTCAACGATGGCCCCGGCTGTTTCACGTGAAACAGCCGCTCCACCCACTTGACCGCCAATAGACAATAGTTCAGGGTTTTGGTATTTGCCGCCATTAAGCGACATCAGATTGGTATACGTCACCTCTGGACGGCGCAATAAGTCGGCCAAGTTGTGCTCGTGCTCCAGTGGTTTACCCAAAAGACGAACGGCCTCGCTAGCCGACAAGTTTTTAGGGCTCACCCAAATAGACTTGAGGCGCTCTGTTTCACGTGAAACAGCGTCGCGTTTTTGGCTAAAAGCATCCCAGCGGGCGTCGTCGACCAAGCCCATTTGGCGACCCAGATCGGTCAGCCTCATGTCGGCGTTGTCTTCTCTAAGTTGCAAGCGGAACTCGGCGCGGCTGGTGAACATGCGGTAGGGCTCGGTCACGCCTTTGGTGGTGAGGTCGTCTACGAGCACGCCCAAATAAGCGATATCTCGGCCGGGCGTCCAAGCGCCGCCCATGTCGTTGGCTAGGCCTTTTACTTGGCGGCACTGAAGCGCGGCATTGATTCCAGCGAACAGTCCTTGGGCCGCCGCCTCTTCGTATCCAGTGGTGCCGTTGATTTGCCCCGCAAAGAACAGGCCGCCGATCGAGCGCGTCTCGAAGCTGCGCTTGAGTTCGCGCGGGTCGAAGTAATCGTACTCAATGGCGTAGCCGGGGCGAACAATATGTGCGTTCTCTAGGCCTTTCATGGAACGGACCAACTCGTACTGGATATCAAAAGGCAGGCTGGTCGATATGCCATTGGGGTAATACTCGTGGGTGGTCAGCCCCTCGGGTTCGAGAAAAATCTGGTGGCTGGTTTTATCAGCAAAGCGGTTGATCTTGTCTTCCACGCTCGGGCAATAGCGTGGGCCAACGCCTTCAATCTTGCCCATAAACATGGGGCTGCGGTCAAAGCCCGAGCGGATGATGTCGTGGGTGCGTTCATTGGTATGCGTGATCCAGCAAGGCACTTGCTGGGGGTGCATATCTGCGCGACCCATATAGCTAAAGACCGGCATATCAGGCGACATTCCGCCGGGCACGCCATCTCCGGGTTGCTCGACGCATTGGCTAAAGTCAATCGTACGCCCATCAATTCTGGGGGGCGTTCCTGTTTTAAGACGGCCTTGCGGCAATTTCAATTCTTTTAGCCGCGCCGACAAGCCAACTGCCGGAGGGTCTCCCGCACGGCCGGCTGCGTAATGGCTAAGCCCCACATGGATTTTCCCGTCTAGAAAAGTTCCTGCGGTTAGCACCACGGTCGTCGCACGAAACTGTATGCCCGACTGGGTAACCGCCCCTACTACCCTATCACCCTCGACTATCAAGTCTTCTACCGACTGCTGAAAGAGCCACAAATTAGGCTGGTTTTCCAACATGCCACGAATGGCGGCCTTGTACAAAACACGGTCGGCCTGGGCGCGCGTTGCGCGAACTGCAGGGCCTTTGGAACTGTTCAAAATACGAAATTGGATACCACCCTGGTCCGTCGCATAACCCATGGCGCCGCCTAGTGCGTCAACCTCTTTCACCAAATGGCCCTTGCCGATACCGCCAATCGACGGATTGCAGCTCATTTGGCCCAGTGTTTCAATGTTGTGGGTGAGTAATAAAGTAGCACTTCCCATGCGCGCAGCCGCCAAAGCGGCCTCGGTGCCGGCATGCCCACCGCCTACCACAATGACATCAAACGCTTTGGGGTACAACATAAATTACAACCTTTGGGATGCAGGGACTGTGTATGCCGCCCTGCCGAACAACCCGTGATTTTACAAGCGTAGGGGGATTTTTGCTAGGGCTTAGCGAAGGTCACACTCACGCGCAAGCCGTGTGGTGTTTCATTTCCCAGATGCAGTTTGGCGTCCATCAGGCTGACATACGATTTAACGATTGCCAAACCAAGGCCCGAGCCTTCTTTCAAAGCCTCACCCGCAGCGCCCTGCGCCCAACGCTTCGAGAGTTTTTGTAACTGTGCGCTTGAGACACCGGGTCCGTTGTCGTAGACAGACAGCACTACAGATTGCAAGTGTTCTTTGAGCGAGACGGTTATACGACTGGGTTCAGTTTGTGCGCGACCATAACGCAACGCGTTATCCAACAGGTTGTTCAAAATGCCCTCGATCAACGCGCCATTACCTAAAACCAAGGTGGCTTTTTCGGCATCGTTGGCGCCGAGGTCTACGCCAGCTGCGTCTGCGCGCGGCAAGAAGCGTAAGACCGCTTCGCGCACCAACTCATCTAGAGGAGTTGGTTTTTGTTTCAAGGTTTGTTGGGCCTCATCGGCCAGGGCCAAAGCCAATAACTGATCCACCAAATGGCTAGCCCGCTCTTGGCTTTGCGCGATGCCTTCTAGCTGCTCTCGCCAAATACGCGGCTCGTTTTGACGCAAGCCATAGTCGGCCAAAGCACGGATTCCAGCAAGTGGCGTGCGTAACTCATGCGCCACATTGCCCGAGAACTCTCGCTGCGCCCGCACACTATCGGCGATGCGCCCGAGCAATGCGTTAATGGCTTGCCCCAAGCGCTGAATGTCGCGGGTGCTAGCAGACACAGGCACAGGCGTGAGGTCACGCGCATCACGCTGACCCAAGCCCTTTTCTAATGCGGCCAGTGGTTCTAAATCTTCTTCAATCGCGCGTTGTAACCAAGTCGCCAAAAAAATGAGCAAGAGGATTTGAGGCGCAATAGAAAAAACCAATAAGCGTTGAATCAACCGGTCACGACTCGTAGTAGTTTGTGCCATCACCACATAAAAATCCGCCGGCTGTTGTCTGTGAATTGTGACGCGGCGCAAGCTGCGGTTTTGGTAATCGAGTGACTGGAATGTTGGCCCCTTGCTTTCTACCAAAGAATCATCATGTAAGCCCGCGTGACCTGCCAAAAGAGAGCCATCTGGACGCAGCACCGCAAAGAACAAAGCCTCCGTTTGGTCAAACAGCACGGTCCGCATTTCTTGCGTTGAAAGACTTAACTCCAGCTCTTCTATATCTGGATTGCTGCGCACATGGCTGGCTACTAGATAAGCGTCATCCAACAAAGATCGGTCAAATGCTTGCTGGGTGAAATAAGCCGCAACAGCCACCACCAACGCCGAGCCTAGTAGCCATGTCAGCGCTAACGGCAACAAGACATGCCGCAACAAGCGGTTACGAAGCGATGGTTTTTTAGTTTCGTGTGCGACGCTCATGCTGGGTCTTTCGCTTCTTCTAATAAGTATCCGATGCCGCGTAATGTGCGAATCGTCGCACCGCTGTCGCTGAGTTTTTTGCGCAAGCGCGAAATAAACGCTTCTAGTGCATTGTCTGCAAGCGCCTCTTCAAAGCTGGAGAGTTTGTCGGAAAGTTCGCGTTTGCTAACGGTGCGGCCAGGGGGCGACATCAATTCCCAGAGCACTTCGAATTCGCGCGAGGGTAATGCCAAGTCTTGTTCCTCCACCAATATTCTGCGGTTCTTGCGTTGCAAGATAAGACGCCCGACTTGCACCACATCGTCTGCGCCCAACGCGCGTCGCGCCAAGGCGCGCAGACGCGCTTCAATCTCCGCTAAATCGAAGGGCTTGCCTAAATAGTCATCCGCACCGGCATCTAGTCCTGCAATACGCTCGTCCGTTCGGTTACGCGCAGTCAAGACAAGCACCGGAGTGCGGTCACCTCTGCTTCGCGCTGCGCGCAACAAATTCAAGCCACTGCCCTGCGCTGCGCTGGCTTGACCATTCAATGGCAAGTTCAAGTCGAGCAACACCACGTCGTAGGGCTGCACTTGCCAAAAATGGGAGGCTTCCTCTAGATGGCTAGCCGCATCCACGCGATGGCCGGCGTCAGTCAAGCTACGCAGCATCACCGCTTGCAACACGGCATCGTCTTCAATCAACAAAATTCTCATGGGGTAGGTATCAAACGCACCAAGTCAGGGATTGGTCAGCCATAAGGAACGATAAACGCGGTATGAGCATACGACAGTTCCCTATACTGCGCCGACTTCTCCTTGCGTTGTTATTGTTAACAGCCGCAATTGGCGCGCAGGCGCAAGCCCAAACTTTGGGTTTGGCCCAAGTGTTGGAAGCCGCGCGTCAAAACCTAGATGTATCCATCGCGCAACAAAACTTAGCCGCTGCACAAGCCGATGTTGTCTCGGCTGACCGCGCGCCGTTTCCGATCTTCACCGCCAAGACATCGCAGATGTATTTGGACAAAGGCGTTAAAGGAACCGAAGGCATTGGCGGCGGGGCCTTTGGACAAAAGAACATCGACAAGTCTGGCGGCATCGACTGGACCTGGGAGCGCGGCAACAAACGCGGACTGCGCACCCAAAGCGCGAAACAACAAGCCTTAGCTGCAGGCGCTGATCTGCAAGACATGTTGGTCATGCAACAAATCGCTGCTGCTGCCGCTTATTTTGATTTGCTGGCAGCGCGTGAGCGCAACCAAGAAATGAAAACGCTTTCGCAAAGCGCTTTGCAATTGTCTAAGAGTGCGGGGCTTCGATTGAAGGCTGGCGATCTGTCCGCACAAGATACCGCGCGCTTGGAAATAGAGGCCCAGCGCGCACAAGCCGATGCACGCAGCGCACAACTCGACCAACAGCGCGCTGTTTTGCTGTTGCAACAAATCACCAAGTTGCAAATCAACTTGAACACCTGGAAGGTTGTGGCAGATTGGCCAAGCATACAAATCCAGGCACCAACACAAGGCGTTTTGCAGGCATGGGTCGATCAGCGCGCAGATGTGGTCGCGGCACGTGAGCGCGTTACTGCGGCCAGCGCCGCATTAGAGCTTGCACAGGCACAAAAGAAAGCTGACGTCACACTCGGCAGCAGCCTTGACCATGACCCGCGTGTGTCTAACCGCATGTTGGAACTGCGCTTGTCCCTACCTTTGATCTGGGGCTATGGCTATGAAGGCGAAATTGGCCGCGCACAAGCACAGCTGGCACAGGCGCAAACACTTTTTGAGAAAACCAAACTCGAAGCAAGTTCAGATTTACAACGCTTGCTAGAAGAGTTCACAGCGGCGCTCGAGCGCGAAACACTTTACGAACAAGACATCTTGCCGCGCGCACGCAAAGTTGCCGAGCAAGCCGAACGTGCATTCACTTTAGGCGCGTCTTCGTTGACAGATTTATTAGACGCACGTCGCACTCTGCGCGCGACATTGATTGAAGCCGCCTTTACCCGCGCTGACTATGCCAAGGCCCATGAGGCCTGGCGTTTGCGTACCACCACTTTTTTAAGCGATGCCCGCTAAATATTTATGCCTTTGAATACACAAGCCATCCAAGAGTCTCTGCTAGCTATTTGGCGCGCACCTGTGAAGCGCTATAGCGTTATTGCCGGAACTGGTGCACTGATTGCGCTCTACCTCAACCTTACAGGACACGAGCCTGTCGGCCACCCCATCGCACCGCCTCCCATCATTCAAGGTGAGCAACTGCGTTTTCCTGCGGGCCACCCACAACTCGCCCTATTGGCAACCGCACCAGCAGTCGCAGCCAACAGCGTGTCAATTGAATTACCCGCCCGCTTAGTTTGGAATGAAGAAAAAACCGAACGCATTTACCCCGCATTTTCTGGCCGCGTCGTCAAGCTCAACGCTGACGTAGGGCAGTCAGTGCATGCGGGACAGGTTTTGGCAACGCTGGCCTCACCAGAATTTGGCGCGGCACAAGCGGACACCGCCAAAGCTCAGGCCGACGCAAGGTTTTCTGAGCGTTCTTTACAAAGACAAACGGAGTTGTTTGAAGCGGGCATCGTTTCACGCAAAGAGTTTGAGCAAGCCCAAGCCGATGCGCAGCGCGCCAAAGCAGAAGTAGCAAGAGCGCAAGCACGCACACAACTCTATGGTGGCGGCAACGCCGTCACCCAACAGCTTGGGATGTCTGCGACAGTCTCTGGTGTTGTCGTTGAGAGAAATCTAAGCGCAGGCCAAGAGGTCCGACCTGACCAAGGCGGGCCAGGCTCTCTGCCCTTGTTTGTTGTCACAGATCCGCGTTCGCTGTGGGTACAAATCGATGCGCGCGAAGCAGACGTTGCCTCCATGCAACCTGGAACCACTATTAGCTTAAGCCTGCCCAATTTCCCTGGTCAAAGCTTTGCAGCCAAGATCACTGCAACTGGCGACTTCATCGACAGCAACTCACGCACCGTCAAGGTTCGTGCAGTGATTGACAACAGTCAACGTATGCTCAAAGCGGAGATGCTTGGCAATGCAAGGTATGAGCGCACCCTTGAAAAAGGTGTTTTGGTTCCCTCTCGCGCCGTGCAATTACGCGGCTCGCAATATTGGACATATGTGCAAAAAGAGCCTGGCGTCTTTGAGGGGCGAAAAATAAGCGTCGGCTACGAGGGTCTCGACAAAGTACTCGTTACCAACGGTCTTAACGATGGTGAGTTGGTTGTAAGCGATAACGGGCTCTTGTTAGCACGCGAGTTTCGTAATGCCCAAGACTCTGCCAAACCGCGCGCTGTAAATATTGCATCACCTGCCGCAGCAAATAACGCATCCAAATGAAGCGCATTATTCAAATTGCTCTCGCTCAGCCGCTCATGGTGCTGATGGCAACCTTGCTATTTATTTTGGCAGGCTCTGTAGCATTTAAAAACCTCTCCGTAGAAGCCTTCCCAGATGTAACGGATACGCAAGTAACCGTGATTGCCTTGTTTCCAGGACGGGCCGCAGAAGAGGTAGAAAAGCAAGTCTCTTTACCCATCGAGTTGGCGCTATCAGGCTTACCTAACTCTATTCGGGTTTTCTCACATACCCAGTTTGGACTGTCATTTACTGTAGTGACATATGACGACAAAGCTGAAGTCAATATTGCGCGACAACAAGTAAATGAGCGCCTGCGTGGGGTTTCTCTGCCGCCTGGTGTGGATGCCAATGTCATGCCCAATGCAACGCCTGTCGGTGAAGTGATGCGATACCGCCTAAAGGGCGACGGCAAAACAACGACCGAACTGCGCACCCTGCAAGACTGGGTCGTAGAGCGCACATTCAGACAAGTGCCGGGTGTGGCTGACGTCGTAGGCATGGGTGGTTTTATCAAGCAATATGAGGTTCAACCTGATTTACAAAAACTTCGCGCTTACAAGTTAACGCTACAAGACTTGCAAACAGCACTAGGGCGCAGCAATGCGAACGCAGGTGGTGGCTATGTTGCGCAAGGTGCTCAGCAGTTTGCAATACGTGGAATAGGTTTATTGGGCTCGGTAGATGACATTGGCACTGTGGTGATTACGACGCGAGGCAACACCCCTGTTTTAGTGCGCGACGTTGCCAAAGTGTCGATTGGTGCAGTTGCCAGGCTCGGAACCGTTGGACAAGACTTAGATGACGACGTGGTGACGGGCATCATCATCATGCGCAAAGGCGAAAACCCCAGCGTTGTTCTCAAGGGTGTCAAAGAGCGTCTTGACGATTTAAACGCACGCGTTTTACCTCCTGGCGTACAAATCGTTCCTTTTTATGATCGCACTTGGCTCATGGCCAAAACGCTGACCACTGTATTTAGAAATTTGGTCGAGGGCGCGCTATTGGTCTCATTGGTGCTGTACCTGTTTTTATCAAACCTGCGCGCCTCTTTGGCGGTGGTCGTCATTATTCCGCTTTCACTTCTTGCCACCTTTTTGGGTTTGAAGTTCATGGGTGTTCCCGCCAATTTATTAAGTTTGGGCGCAATGGACTTTGGCATCATCGTTGACGGGGCGGTCATTGTGATTGAGAACATCATGCATCGCTTGGCTGAACGTGGTGAAGGCATGAACGAAAAAGAGCGTCGCACCTTAATTACCGAAGCAACCAACGAGGTCGGGCGTCCCACACTCTTCTCCATGCTGATCATCATCGCGGCACATATCCCCATCTTTGCTCTTGAGCGCCATGAAGGGCGCATATTTCAACCGATGGCGCTGTCCGTGACGACGGCGCTCGTCGGCTCCTTGATTTTCTCGCTGACACTGGTTCCCCTTTTAGGCTACTGGATGCTACGCAAAGGCATTCCGCATGGTGACAACGCTTTGGTGGGTTCTTTGAAAAAGTTTTACGAGCCGGTTCTTAACTGGGCAATTGAGCAACCGAAAAAAGTCGTGCTGATTGCTATGTCTGGTTTTTTGGTATCCGTGCTTGCGGCAACACAGCTAGGCTCTGAGTTTTTACCCGAACTCAACGAAGGTACGCTCTGGATCAACGTACGGTTACCAGCAAGTATTTCCAACGAAGAGGCGGCCACCTCATTGCGCCAAGTCAGGAAGGCGCTCTTGGCTATACCCGAAGTACGCACCACCGTTTCTAAGGCGGGTCAGCCAGAGGACGGAACAGATCCAAAAACAATCAGCATGGCTGAAGTGTTTGTCGATATCAAGCCCCAAGAACAATGGCGAAAAGGCATTACTAAAGAGCAGTTGATTGAGGAGATGGATCGGGCTGTTTCTGCAATACCAGGAATTCGCCCCACTTTTTCTCAGCCCATTAGAGACAATGTTTTAGAGTCCATTTCACAAATCGATGGTCAAATTGTGATCAAAGTTTCCGGGGATGATTTGGCTGTTCTAAAGAAAACAACAGAAGCGATAGAAGACGAGATTCGAAATGTCCGAGGTGTATATCGGGCAGAAATAGACAGGCACGGTGAATTGCCACAACTATTGATCGACATAGACCGCGAACGCATCGCCAGACTCGGACTCAATGTCGGCGACGTACAAGACGTCATAGAAACAGCTTTAGCAGGTCAAGCTGCCACCTATTTATGGGAAGGTGAGCGTCGTTTTGCCGTGACCGTTCGTCTTGCGCCGCAAAACCGTGCGATGGGGCATTTAGAAGATATTCTTGTTCCTACCCCTAACGGCGGAAGCGTGACGCTAGGAAACATTGCAACCATCAAGCGTGAAAGTGGCGCTATGAATATTGCGCGCGAGGCCGGTCGCCGCACCATGGCCATCGGTATCTTTATAAAGAACCGCGATATGGGCTCTGTCGTGGCAGATATGAAGGCTGCAGTTGCAAAAAAAGTGACTATTCCTCGCAATTACGCCATCAGTTGGTCTGGGGAGTTTGAAAACCAAGAGCGCGCGATGAAGCGTTTATCGCTTGTTGTTCCTATTTCGTTGTTATTGATTTTTGTGTTGCTCTTCAATGCATTCGGGTCTATTAAGACAGCGGGGTTAATTTTGATTAACGTGCCAATGGCCTTGGTAGGTGGCTTTGTAGCTTTGTGGGTATTGAACATACCTTTGTCGGTATCGGCAGCCATCGGCTTCATCGCACTCTCCGGGCAAGCCGTGCTCAACGGTGTGGTGATGCTCTCGGTGTTTCAACAACTGCGCAACGCGGGCTATTCCGTTATTGATGCCGTCAAAGAGGGCTCCTTGCAGCGCTTAAGAACGGTGCTCATGACCGCGCTGCTGGCGGCACTTGGTCTTTTACCTATGGCATTGAGCCATGACATTGGTGCTGAAACACAACG
>CAIRQX010000029.1 GCA_903880855.1 uncultured Burkholderiales bacterium
GCCATGGCTTCTTGGTAAACCGTTTCGAAGTCAATGGCAGGAGCATGCAAGATGTCGGTCAAGATGTGGTTATGCAATTCCAAGTTCTCGCGCAACTTGGTTGCAAAACGATCAGGATGCTTGAGATCTTGCACACGCAATGCGCGACGTGCAACTTTGTCTTCGTAAGCTGGACCAATTCCTCGTCCAGTTGTTCCAATCTTGGCAGTCCCAGCTTTTTCTTTGGCGGCTTCACGCGCAATGTCAATCGCGGCATGGTAGGGAAGAATCAACGGACACGCTTCACTGATGCGCAAGCGTGAACGCACTTCCACGCCAGCTTTCTCTAGGCCAGCAATTTCTTCTAGTAATTTAGTAGCTGACAGCACCACACCATTGCCGATGTAGCACTTAACGCCAGGGCGCATGATGCCACTAGGAATCAAATGCAGTGCCGTTTTCACACCGTTAATCACCAGCGTGTGGCCAGCGTTGTGTCCACCTTGAAAACGAACAACCCCCGTTGCGGTCTCTGTGAGCCAATCGACCAATTTACCTTTGCCTTCATCTCCCCATTGGGTACCAACGACAACGACGTGACGACCTTTGCTGATTTGCATGTCTATTTTTTAAAGGTTAAGAATGGGGAAGATCGCGAACGACCCACTTACCTGCAACGTGCACGAGTTCACGGTCGCAGTTGAATTCGTCGACTTCGCTTTCATGCCCAGGCATGGCACAAACAACAGTTTCGCCTTGGCCACGCAATTGCGCCAAAGCTTCACGTAAACCACCTTCAACACCCCAAGGTGCGCGAATAGCGGCTTTCAGTGGTTGCGCAGGTACTGCAATGACGAGTTCTTTTAAATCGAGACTAAAACCTACCGCAGGGCGTTTGCGCCCGAACACAGCACCTACTTCGTCGTAGCGTCCACCACGCACCAATGCATCGCCGGTTCCGGCCACATACATAGCGAATCGCACGCCGCTGTAGTAGCCATAGCCACGCAGATCAGCTAAGTCAAATGTGATGCGTTGTACGTGTTTGAAAGCATTGGCAATATGGCGGAGTTCTTGGAGTGATTGCAATATGGTTGGCCAAGCAGCAAAGGTTTTTTCCGCTTGGCTTAAAACGCTGATGTCCCCATACATCTGCACCAGTTCAATCAAAGCCTTTTGGATGTGGACTGGAAGACCTTTAGACAGTGCTTGGATGCCCGTTAAATCTTTAGAGGCCAGAGCTTGGTGCAATTGTTCCCGTGTCTCGGAACTGATAGATGCACCAGCAAGTAAGGCAGGCACGATGCGCGCGTCACTTAAATCCAGTGAAACTTGTTTCAAAGCAACTGCATCTAGGCTCGTGAGCGCTAGTTCAATCACCTCAAGATCGGCTTCGAGACCAGCATGGCCATAAATTTCTGCACCAAACTGCAGGGGTTCACGTGTCGCAAAAGGACGGTCGGGTCTTGTGTGGAGAACAGGGCCGCAATAGCAAAGCCGGGTCACACCCGCACGATTGAGTAAATGGGCGTCAATGCGGGCAGCTTGGGGTGTTGTGTCAGCGCGCAAACCCAAGGTGCGACCTGAGAGTTGGTCTACCAACTTAAAAGTTTGTAAATCTAATGCGCGACCTGTGCCTGAGAGCAGGGATTCCAAGTATTCGAGCAGAGGTGGCATCACCAACTCGTAACCGAAGCGACGCGCGGTATCGAGGTAAAGACGTCGGAGTTCTTCGATGTGCCGGGCCTCAGAGGGCAAAACATCAGCGATGTGATCCGGCAGGACCCAAGCAGACATGTGGTGTGACGGTGCTGTTAAAAACGAGATTTTACAGGTCTAAATACCCTGCTTAGCCCAGCCACCAAAGCAAAATAACCCCGCCTAAGACACAAGCCAGGCCAAAAAAACGGATTTGTCCGTCGTGCAGAGCTAACAATTGGGCCATTTTTTTGCGCCATCCGTCAGGAGATAGAAAGGGGAAAAGGCCCTCAAAGATCAGCATCAGGCCAAACGCCGTCCACAGCACGTCGCTGTTTAAGTCCATAGCACGTGCCTTTTACTTCTTAGGAGCGGATGATGCGCCGCCGCCACTACTACGCATGGCGTTAAAGAAGTCGCTTGAAGGATCAAGAACCATGAGATCGCTTTTTTTGTTGAAAGTCGCCTTATAGGCTTCCAAACTGCGATAAAACTTGGCGAACTGCGCATCACGGCCAAAGGAGTCGGCATAAATACGGGCGGCCTCTGCATCACCCTCGCCTTTGATCATTTGTGCTTCACGGTATGCGTTCGCCACGGTGACCTCACGCTGTCTGTCAGCATCGGCGCGGATTTTTTCACCTTCAGCCGCACCAGTGGATCGAAGTTCATTAGCCACGCGTTTGCGTTCAGCTTCCATGCGTCGGTAAACAGATTCAGTAATGGCATCTACATAATCTGCGCGGGTAATGCGCACGTCAATCACATCCACACCCCAAGGC
>CAIRQX010000030.1 GCA_903880855.1 uncultured Burkholderiales bacterium
CTTAGCGATATCACCGCTGTAACGAATACCGCCATCTGCAATCAAAGGAACGCCCGTACCTTGTAAGGCTGTGGCCACGCTATCTATCGCCATGATTTGCGGAACACCAACGCCCGCCACGATACGCGTGGTGCAAATAGAGCCGGGGCCGATGCCTACTTTCACGGCATCTGCTCCCGCTTTGACCAAAGCCAAAGCTGCAGCACCCGTTGCAATGTTTCCGCCCACTACATCGATGTGTGGATAGTTTTGTTTGACCCATTTGACGCGTTCTATCACACCATGGCTGTGTCCGTGCGCGGTGTCGACCACGATGGCGTCCACCCCAGCTTTGACCAAGGCTTCTACACGCTCTTCAGTGCCCTCGCCTACACCGACCGCAGCGCCCACACGCAAACGACCAGTAGCGTCACGCGCAGCATTGGGGAAACTGGTTTGCTTGGTAATGTCTTTAACGGTAATGAGCCCTTTGAGTTCAAACGCATCATTGATCACCAGCAAACGCTCGAGTTTGTGTTTGTTCAACAAAGCTTTGGCTTGTTCGGGTGTCGTGCCTTCAGGCACCGTCACCAAACGCTCGCGCGGCGTCATGATCTCTTTGACTTGCACGTCATAACGGCTCTCAAAGCGCAAATCGCGGTTTGTCACGATGCCGACCACTTTGCCACCATCGCATACTGGAAAACCTGAAATGCCCAACTCTTGTGACAAAGCCAGCACCTGACGCACCGTGTGGTTCGGAGTGATGATGACCGGATCGAGCAACACACCGCTCTCGTAACGCTTTACCTTGGCAACTTCTGCAGCTTGCTCAGCCGCAGTGAGGTTTTTATGCACGATGCCCATGCCACCCTCTTGGGCAATTGCAATGGCTAAACGCGATTCGGTGACAGTGTCCATGGCCGCAGAAACCAAGGGCAAGTTCAGTGCGATATTGCGAGAAAAAATGGTGGCGAGGGAAGTGTCCTTAGGCAGGACTTGCGAATAGGCGGGCACCAGCAACACGTCGTCGAAGGTGAGGGCTTTGCCGAGAAGGCGCATGGGAGAGCTCCAAAGATTTATATTTTAGGTGCGCGCCCATTAACGCTGTATACAAATTCTCAAGATCGTTTGGCCAAAGGCAAATTCAATAATAGGTTTTGGGGTTTTAATTTAAGTCGTTGTTCTGCGTCCATAGCCATAGCCAAATAAACGGGTTTACCGTGAACTTGGGCAGACATATCGGTCTGTTCTAGAAAATGCAACGAGAACAAGCACAACATACGCTCCATTCTCTCCGTATCCACCTCCTCGTCTTGGTAAAGCGCGTTCAATACACCGCTGGCCTGCGCGTCTAGTCCCACATGCCAGACCCATTGGTCATCATCGATATCTTTTTCCGTTTGTATGCGCACAGATACACCCAAGAAGTGCTTAATCCACAGAGCCATGACATCGCATAGGGCCTCTAAAGCAGGTTGCCCATGGTTGAGCTGCACAGCCCAATCAAAGCTCTCGTTACGAGACCAATATTCGTCAGCTGATTCGGGTTGCAACACATCCAAGTCTACGCTTTTAAGTTTGATACCGCCTTTTTGAAGCAAATCACCTAAAGTGCCAAAACTACTTTGCGTAGCAAGGCGCTCCACCGTTTCTTCATCTGCGGCCATCACGACGCCATCAGCTAGCACTGTTATTTTTTGCGTACGGAAAAACATCTCAGCTATTCGCACTTGCATAGCCGTTGCATCATCTTTAAGGATATGGCGCAACAGGATTTGACTGATTTGATGCACTAACAATGGCGGAACATCGACACCACTTCCTTGGAAAAGCGCTAAATAACTCGCCTCCAAAGTCGGATGGGCCAAAATGCGCTGCCTAAAACGTAGCCACACCGCATAGTTGTCACGCGCATCTGCATCTTGCAAAGATGCGAGTTGGTCGGGCTTAATTTCGCTGCGTGGGCTCTCTAACAAATACTGATGGAGATTGATTTCAGCAGCACAGGATGTCTCCATGGGCGCAAGTTCAGGTCGTTCTAATAAAAAACGCAGAAAGTCATCCGTCACTACCAAATGGCCAGCCGTATTGGTTTCTAGAAACGTATAGCCACAAAGGGGCCAGTAATTGTGTGACATTCAATAGCCTGGTTTAGCGCCTTTGCGTCGCGTGGCAAACAAGCCAGCGGCACGAGACCCTTGTTTTTGAAAACGCTCTCTTCTGGCGACTTTAGGATCAACTTTGAGAGGTCGATAAATTTCTAGGCGATCTGCGTCGCGCAACAGGTAGTCTTTTGTTACGGGACGTCCCCACACACCAAGCGTCCATTTTTCATCGTCTATCGATACATTACTGGGGAAGTTTTCAAATGCATGACAAGACAAAAGCGCGTCGTTAACCATACTTAAAGTTGGCAATTCCAACAGATGCTCAGACACCTCTCGCGGATGGCTCGAATACACCACAGTAATACGCAACAGATTGGAAGCCATCAAACGTAGACTTTTTCTGCACGCTGCACAAACGCATCGATCAAGGTGGCGGCGATTTTGTCGAATAGCGGACCGACCAATGCGCCAAACATATTCTCGAAGCTGTAGTGCAAAGTAAGTTCTACGCGACATGCCCGCTGCACTTCTGGACTGCCCTCTTGCGATAGCGGATAGAAATCCCAAGTCCCGTCTAGTTGCTTAAAAGGACCGTCAATCAAAGACAACTTCACTTGCCTACCTTGCGTATGTAAGTTGCGGGTGGTAAAGCTTTTATGAAATCCACCCAAGGCCATGCCAATTTCAGCCACCATGCCCGATGCATCTTGCGAGACAATACGAGTTTTGTCGCACCAAGGCAAAAATTCAGGATATGAGGCCACATCGGTCACCAGCGCAAACATTTCTTCAGCGCTAAACCAAATAAGAACGGACTTGTGAACTGTTTTCATAGAATAGTTTGCATTGTAAGAAGACATCCAGCCCCCACCTAGCTTTCATGGCCACTAAAAAACCAGCGCTTCCAGCGCGCATTGCGGACAACAAAAAAGCCGCCTACAACTATTTTTTCGAAGAAAAGTTTGAAGCAGGCATGGTCCTGCAAGGTTGGGAAGTCAAAGCTGCCCGTGAAGGCAAGGTGCAACTCACAGATGGGTATGTGGTGGTGCGCGACGGCGAATTGTTCGTCATTGGTTGCCAAATCAACCCTCTCCACACTGCTTCCAGCCACATCAGCCCAGACGCAGTTCGCACCAAGAAGCTGTTGATGAAAAAAGACGACATCAAACGCTTAATCGGTAAGGTCGAGC
>CAIRQX010000031.1 GCA_903880855.1 uncultured Burkholderiales bacterium
TAGCCAAGGGGCGTCTACTGGGTTAGCGCCATTGAAGACTTGGGTCTGCAACACCGCAAAGGGCAGTTTTGCCAAAGCGCTTGAGGTGGACACCACCATATGCTTCTTGCCTTGGGTGAGTTCGCCCAAGGGCTCAAAGAAAGCTTTGTAGATAGCGTGCGCGCCTTGGTAGTCAAACTTAGGCATGCGTTTGCCCAAGCCCGCAACGTCCAGCGTCTTTCTCAGAGCGTCCACAGTCGTATTGGTCTTTTGCTCGCTCCAGTCAGAGCGGTGGAACTTGGTCTGGCCTTTGTGGTCTATGCCCCAGACATAGGTCTCGCCTGCCATAGGCAAGATAGAGACAAACACTTCATCTTCAGCCAGGAGCTTGGCAATTTCTTGCGTGCTGGGGGCTTTGGGCTGGATCAACTGGAAGTATTCGGGGTAGCCCTTTTGAATGGCGGCCTTGTAACCCTTACGTAAGCCCTCCAACTCAAAGAGGCGCTTGCGCATTTGCTCGACCACTTGGGGGTTTTGTTTGGTGTCTTGTTGTGCGTTCTGGTTGGCTATGTAAGTCACCAAAGTGGCCATTTCGTTCTTGGCGTCTTGCTCTTTACGAATCACGTCCGACAGGCCAGGAATATTCACACCTGAGCGCACTGCTGCTTCAGACAAGGCTTGCTGCACAGAAGAGGAGTTAACTTGGTCAGAGAGCAAGAAGAGGGTCTCAGCATCTTGCGCGTTGTTTTGCGCGGTTTGCGCCAACATCTGCATGTAACTCTCAAAGATGAAGCGATTTGTTTTGCGTTGAATGGCACTTTCAGAAAAATCACCCGATAAGGAATCAGGAGAATTGATGATGGTTCTAGCCGACTCCAACTCAGTGCGCGCTTTTACTAAATCGCCCTTCTTCCAATACGCCACACCTAGCAAGCCTTGGCTGATGGCGGTGTAGTAATGTTTGGGGCCGTAGTTAGTGGAGTCATTTTTGAAGGCTTCAGACAAGACAGTTATTGCTTCGTCGACTCGGTTGTTCTTGATTTGGATTAGGCCGATTAGTTTGCCGTCTAGGGTGTTCTTGGGTTCGAAGAGGGTGCCCTTTGTTTCTGAATACGCATCTTGCAAAACAGTTAAAGCTTTACCCCACTCATTAAGACCTGCTAGCGCGGTTAGCTCTCTTGACTTTGAGCGCATCCAGTAAGCAGAAGACTTTTGAAATCCTTGACCCAAGAAAGACTTTTCACTTTTCCCAGCATATTGCAATGCCTGTCCATACTCACCCAAACCACTCATAATGTCGCTGGTCATTAAATGGAATAAAAACATATGGCTGTCATTAAAACCATTTTCTTTCGCAACTTTTAAAGCGTCACGTAAAGACCATTGAGCGCTAACAAATTGACCGGTAGAAATTTGCTGAGTAACAATATTTCCTGCAACCTGTGTTGCTGATCTCTTGGCTAGCATCTTGTATAAATCGGAATCAATAGCAGATACTAGCTTTAACATTTCCTTAGCTTTTTCAGATGCCAATCGGCCCGTTTGTATCGCCTCTTCTGTTTTACCAACTCGCATCAAATAAACTGATTTATAAAGATAAAACTACGCTTCAGCTCGTAGCAACCACATTACAGCAACTGAATTTCCACGAAACGCCCTAGGGAATTCATACTTAATAATCGCCTCGGCTTTATCTAATAATTCCTTGGCTTTATCTACTTGATTCGTAAGCAAGTAGTCATGAGCAACATAAGCCCTGATACGGACTTGTCCATTAACAAATTTAGCTTCACTAATGATCTCGTTTCCGACTTTTAAAGCTTCCTCAAACCTTCCCATCACAGTCAGGTAATTGCGCAAACTCCACTTGCCATCATGCTCAATTTTTGCCCATGCGACTAGGTTTTCTTCACGACCAGCAGTCTCTCCAAGCATTAAATATGCGTTCTCTTTTTCTTTATACGCATTTATTCTTGTCGTATTCAGAGCCCCAGCATCAATCGGTTTTTCTAAGATTTCGCGATAACGTTTTTCATCCGCCGCACTCAACTTAGCCAGCCCCATTTCAGAGTCTTGCGCAAAACTAAGCCCATTAAAAAATAAAGCGCTAGCAGCTAAAGCAAATGCTAATAAAAATTTAGGCATAAAAACTCCAGAAAAATTTAATTAACTGTCATACCCCGGATTCAATCTATCTAATCTACGCAACAAAGCCGGCCAAGTCAAATCCGCCGCAGAGCCTTTAGATTCCTGCACTCGAACAGCCGTTGTCACGCCATCCAACACCTTTTGCGGGACTGGACTCAAGGTGCCACCAGCTTGCGCACTAATTTGTATTTGACAACTCATCTCTAAGAAATACATTGCCAAGAATGCGTCGGGAACGCTGCGCCCCACAGTTAACAAACCATGGTTGCGCAAGATCATGTATTTGTTGGTGCCTAAATCCGCTTTCAGACGATCACGCTCATCATCATGCACTGCCAAGCCTTCGTAGTCGTGGTAAGCCAAAGAGCTCAAAATCAAAGAAGATTGCTGCGATATAGGCAAGAGCCCCTCTTTTTGCGCACTCACAGCAACGCCTGCGCGCGAATGCGTGTGCAACACGCACTCCACATCATGGCGCGCTTCGTGGATGGTGCTGTGAATCACAAAACCAGCATGGTTCACATAAAAAGGCGACTCATTGATTTGCTTGCCTTGCAAATCAATTTTCAGTAAAGATGATGCGGTGATTTCATCAAACATCAGACCATACGGGTTGATCAAAAAATGGTGGTCTTTGCCTGAAACGCTTTCAGGCAACTTGGCGCTGATATGGGTGAAGATCAAATCGCTCCAGCCATACATGGCTACTAAGCGGTAGCAAGCAGCCAAGTTGACGCGCAGTTTCCATTCGTCTTCGCTGACAACATGTTTGAGTGAGGGTAATTGCATAGATGTCTCCTTGGTTTTTTTATCGAACCATACAGGGTCGCTTGGGATCAAACTTCCAGCCTGGTATCAGGTATTGCATGGCAGTCGCATCATCACGCGCGCCTAATCCATGTTGCAAATAGAGTTGGTGTGCAGCTTCCACTTTTTGCATATCTAACTTCACGCCTAAACCAGGCGCGGTAGGAACTTGTATATGGCCCTTCACAATTTGCAAAGGTTCTTGTGTCAAGCCGTGGCCATCTTGCCAAATCCAATGCGTATCCATGGCAGTCACTTTGCCGGGCGCTGCAGCGCCTACATGGGTGAACATGGCCAGCGACACATCGAAATGGTTGTTGGAATGCGAGCCCCAAGTTAGGCCCCAATCACGGCATGTTTGCGCCACACGCACGGAACCGGCCATAGTCCAAAAATGTGGGTCTGCCAGCGGAATGTCTACGCTTTGCAAAGACAAAGAGTGCACCATCTGACGCCAATCTGTAGCCACCATATTGGTAGCAGTTGGCAACCCTGTTTGGCGTCTAAATTCAGCCATCACTTCGCGCCCACTAAAACCTTCTTCAGCGCCGCATGGGTCTTCGGCATAGGCAACGACGCCATGCAAATCACGCATCAAGCGCACAGCGTCTTTGAGCAACCAACCACCGTTAGGGTCGATCGTGACACGCGCTTGTGGAAAGCGTTCGTGCAAAGCACGTATGGCTTCTATCTCCGCCTCACCTGCAAGCGCACCACCTTTGAGTTTGAAATCGTCAAAGCCATATTTTTCGCGCGCGGCTTCTGCTAAGCGCACGACGGCTTCTGGTGTCAAAGCTTTTTCGTTGCGTAGACGGAACCAATCGTTGTTTGCATTGGGTTCCGTACGGTAAGGTAAATCTGTCTTGGTTCTGTCGCCTACATAAAACAAATAACCAAGCATTTCAACCGATGTGCGTTGTTGGCCTTCGCCCAATAACGCGGCTACTGGAACACCTAAATGTTGGCCTAGTAAATCTAATAAAGCAGACTCCACTGCCGTGATGGCGTGGATGGTGGTGCGCAAGTCAAAGGTTTGCAAACCGCGTCCACCTGCATCGCGATCAGCAAACTGCGTGCGCATATGGTTGAGCACAGCTTGCACATTGCCTACGCTTTGGCCTACAACCAGTTGCTTAGCGTCTTCTAAGGTTTTGCGGATTTTTTCGCCGCCAGGCACTTCGCCAATACCCTTATTACCTGCGTTATCTGTCAATATCAAAATATTGCGCGTGAAGAAAGGGCCGTGCGCACCTGAGAGGTTGAGCAACATGCTGTCGTGTCCTGCAACAGGGATCACACGAAGTTCGGTAATAGTGGGGGCTAAGTGGGGCATAAACTTTTAAAGGCTAAGAAGGGTGATAGGTAAATAAATGGACAGATGGAAAAGTGCGTCTTTTTTTATCTTTTAAGCCCTCAAGGATAACCTTGACAATCTTTTTGCAAAAGCTGCATTGACCGATCCTATGGGCGCTGTACCTCGCAGAATTTGTTCTGTTTGCACGACGGTTTCAATCGCTTGGTGTTCAATCGCTTGCGGTGTTAGTCCGCCAATATGTGGCGTTGCAATCACAAGTCGGTGCTGAGCCAGCATAGGGCTTGGCATTTGATCTGGCGCTCTGCCAACGTCAAGGGCCGCTCCGGCCAAATGCCCGCCGTCTAATGCGCGAAGCAAGGCTTCTTCATCGACCAGATTTCCACGGGAAGGGTTGATAAAGAATGCACCTCGCTTCATCTTCGCAAATGTTGTCGCGTTAAATAGATTTTCTGTTTGCGCATTCGCAGGTGCCAAGCACACTACGAAATCAGACTGCGCTAGCAATTCTGGCAAATCCAACATCTGCACACCCTCATCGCCGCTTGTAACAAATGGGTCGTATGCACACACATGCATTCCTAGGCTTTGCGCAATCCGACACACAGTGCGTCCAATATGGCCATAGCCAACGACCCCGAGATGCGACCCACGCAATTGGCGCCCCATGGGTGCGACAGGAAACTTTCCTGATTGGTAAATAGACCGTGCTTGACTGATGCCACGCGCCAAATCAACCATCACACCAACAACCCACTCTGCAACAGCAGGGCCAAATCCAGGACTGGCTTGGGTGACCAAAATCCCTTGTCCGCTGGCAGCTTCTACGTCAATGGTGCGAATATCCACCGCACACCGAACTACTGCAACCACCTCTTGCATAGCAGCCAATACCTGGCGGTCAAAGGGTGTTTGGCGGTAAGCAATAACAACCGCACAACCTTGTATGTGCTGCAAAAGGGCCTCGCCCTCTAAATCGTCTTGCGTGGGGTTACACCGCACCCGCGCAATTTTTTGTAATTGCGCTAGCGCGGTTTGACCGAAATAGGTATCAAATTTATGCGTCGGGTGGGTAATAAAAGCCGTTTGCATGCATGCGTCTACAACAGACCCGGCAACCACAAAGAAAGCGCCGGCACATACGTTACCAATAGCAAGGCCATACACATCGCGCCATAAAACGGCCAAAGTTCTTTAGAGACTTGCTCCATCGTGACCTTACCCACTGCGCAACCTACAAACAGTGTGGGACCAACCGGAGGTGTGATCAAGCCAATGCCTAAATTCAAAATCATGACCATTCCAAAATGCACGGGATGAATTCCTAGTTTGGCAATAACTGGCATGAAGATGGGTGTGCAGATCAATAACATCGGCGCCAAATCCATGAAGGTGCCCAGAAGCAGCAACAAGATGTTGACCATGAAAAGAAATGCGTACTTGTTATCTGAGATGCTTAAGAAAAAGTAGGTAATCTTGGCTGGAATTTGCATCAAGGTCATCATGTAGCCAAATGCCACAGAGAAACCAATCAACATCATCACCATCGACACTGTTTTTACAACCCGATGCACCATGCGGGGCAATTCGCTCCAGTGGTAATCACGATAGACCAAGAAAGTGACCAAGAAGGCGTAGACGCATGCAACGGCTGCAGATTCAGTCGGTGTAAACACACCGGACAAAATTCCACCCATGATGATGACGATGGTGACTAAGCCCCACAGCGCATCGGTCACGATTTTTGGAATGTCTTTCAAAGCAACTGGCTCACCCTTTGGGTAATCTCTTTTGTGCGATGTCCAAAGCACCAAACCGATCAAGCAAAAACCAAATAACAGTCCGGGCAAGATGCCCGCTAAAAACAAATGGGCCACAGAAACTGTGCCACCTGCTGCCAGCGAATAAATCACCGCATTGTGAGAGGGTGGTATGAGTAAGGCTTGCACCGAACCACAAATCGTCACGTTGGTGGCAAAGACGCGCGGAAAACCGGCCTTGACCATTTGCGGAATCATCACCGAACCAATCGCCGAGGTGTCTGCTACAGACGAACCAGAAATGCAACCAAACAAGGTGGATGCCAATATGTTGACCAAGGCCAATCCACCGCGGATAAAGCCTACAAACACTTTGGCTAAATTGATTAGCCGGTTAGCCATACCGCCTTCGGCCATGATGCCGCCGGCCAATACAAAAAATGGAATTGCTAGCAAAGAGAAGTCATCTGTGCCATCCGAGATTTTGAGCATGATGGCTTCAAGCGGAAGATCAATCCAAAGCGCTCCAATAATGGCTGATAGGCCCAGGGCATAAGCCACAGGCAATCCAAGCGCACACAAAAGTGTGAATGAACCAAGTAAGACCAATATATCCATGACTTACTCCAATTCCACAGCGCCGTCGCTGTACATCACTGAGCTTTCAGGTGGATGCCCGACCCATATACGCTCAATCAAAAACAAAGTGGTCAATACGCCAGCCAAAGGTATGGGTGCATAGACCAGGCCAACTGGCAAGCCAGGGAACTCCGCTACCGATTGGTTCCACGTAATTTGGCAAAGTTGGAAGCCGTAATAAATCATGAATAGGGAGATAACGCCCATACACGCCTCAACCCCAATCAGCATCCACGATTTAACTGATGGAGAAACTGCGTTGAGCAGCGCTTCAACAGCAATATGGACATTCGCGCGGTAAATAGCCGCTCCACCTACAAAGGAGAAAAAAACCATCATGACGACAGAGGCTGGTTCAGGCCAAGACTGCGGGTTGTTCATGACATAGCGCATGAATACGCCAAAGGGAATGATCAAAGTAATGATGACCAAAGCCGCACCTGATAAAACAATGCACAGCAGGTACAACTGTTCCATTAACTTTGTATATGCTTGCTTCATAAATTCACATTTCAAATAAAAAAGTGGCTGGCAATCGAATTAGCCAGCCACATATTCAATACCGACAGCTATTACTTAGTGTCTTGGATCTTTTTGATCAAAGTAGCATATTTAGATCCATATTTGTCACGGATCGGTTGAGTTGCTTTAAAGAAAGCAGCCTTATCTGCAGGTGCAAATTGAACACCCAAAGCTTTAAGTTTTGTCTCAGCCTCTTTGGTGTAGTCGTCCCAAAGCTTGCGTTGCTCTTGTTGGGCCTCTGCTGATAGCTTTTTGATCAAGGCTTGGTCGTCTTTGCTCAAGCCTTCCCATGATTTCTTAGAGAACACGAAAATTTCAGGAATGATCAAATGGCCAGTCAAACTCATCACTTTAGACACCGTGTAGTGATTTTGCGCGAGCAATGTAGGCGGATTATTTTCAGCGCCGTCCACCACGCCAGTTTGAAGTGCTGGAAGCAGTTCATTGAACCCCATGGCAACTCCGTTACCGCCCATGGCATTCATGGTTTCAACGAACAAAGGATTTCCCATCATGCGAATCTTCATTCCTTTGAGGTCCTCAGGAGTGGTCACAGCTTTCTTGGCATACACGTTACGCGTACCAGCATCCATCCAACCCAAAGCCACCAAACGTGAGCCAGGTCCATTGGTCATACGCTCTAGGAGATCTTGACCAATCGGGCCGTCAATGACTTTGCGCATATGCGCCTCATCACGAAAAACAAAGGGCATGTTGAACACATTGACTTCGTCGACTACGGGGCCCATGGCACCCACTGAAATGCGGGCGATCTGCAAGGCACCAATTTGGGCCTGCTCAATCATTTCCTTTTCGCCACCCAATTGCATGGAAGGGAACATTTGGATAGAGATACGGCCATTGGTCGCTGTCTCGAGTTTCTTACCCATGCGCACAATGGCTTCTACAGTTGGATAGCCCATGGGATGCACATCGGAGGCCTTGAGAACCATTTTGGTATCTGCATTTGCATGGAACGAGAAAGCCGTGGCGCTCAGGGCAAAAGCCATAGCCATTAGTTTTGCAAAGTTTCTTTTTTTCATCTGTCCGTCTCCTAGTTCGGGGGGGGTGGGTGAGTTCCTAAACAAGGGATGAACCCTTATCACTTAACATCATACGAATTGACAGATGGATTCTTCTTGAATCATGGCTTGTTGATAATGGTGTTTACCCTGTTAGCCATTTGTTTTTCGTGATGCATCGATTGAATCCAACTAACACGTACCAACAACGCACCCAAACCAAGCGCTTACCCAGCTTGATGGTGGTGCTTGTTTTGCACGGCATTTTGTTATGGCTGATTCAATCAGGCTTAGCGCGTCAAGCCATCACATTGACACAAGAATCGGTCGA
>CAIRQX010000032.1 GCA_903880855.1 uncultured Burkholderiales bacterium
CCATGCACTTTGCAAATGCGCTTAGCTTGCAAAGTGGCGCAAGCCTGCGCGACTACCACTTGGCCTACGAAACCTATGGCACGCTCAACGCAGACAAATCGAATGCGGTATTGATTTGCCACGCGCTCAATGCCTCGCACCATGTGGCGGGTGTTTACGAGGGCCAAGACAAAAGCGAAGGCTGGTGGGACAACATGATTGGCCCCGACAAACCGGTCGACACCAACCACTTCTTTGTGATCGGCGTCAACAACCTAGGTTCTTGTTTTGGATCTACTGGGCCTATGCATATCCATCCCGATACGGGAAAAGTGTATGGCGCAGATTTTCCAGTTGTCACTGTGGAAGACTGGGTCAATGCGCAAGCCTTGTTGCTCGACGCATTGGGTATTCACCAACTCGCTGCGGTGATGGGCGGCAGCTTGGGTGGTATGCAAGCCTTGAGCTGGACGTTGCAACACCCTGATCGTGTGCGTCATGCTGTGGTAGTTGCCAGTGCGCCTAACTTAACCGCAGAGAACATCGCATTCAATGAAGTCGCGCGGCGCGCCATCGTGACTGACCCCGACTTTCATGAAGGCCATTTTTATGCGCATGGCGTGATTCCTAAGCGCGGTTTGCGTATCGCGCGCATGGTGGGGCATATCACTTATTTGAGCGACGATGTGATGAATGAGAAATTTGGCCGCCAACTTCGCGATGCGGTGGTGGGTAGCGCTACAGGCTATCGCTATTCCACGCAAGATGTGGAGTTTCAAATTGAAAGCTATCTGCGCTACCAAGGCGACAAGTTCAGCGAGTACTTTGATGCCAATACCTATTTGCTGATCACGCGCGCGCTTGACTACTTTGACCCTGCTCGCCGTTTTGATGGCGATTTGTCTAAAGCGTTTGCTGATATTCGCGCGAAGTTTTTGTTAGTGAGCTTCACTACGGACTGGCGTTTCTCACCAACTCGCAGCCGTGAAATGGTGCGCGCCTTGCTCGACAACCAACGCGACGTGAGTTACGCCGAGATTGATGCTCCACATGGACACGATGCCTTCTTGTTGGACGACCTACGTTATATGCAGGTGGTGCGCTCCTACTTCGAACGCATCGCCCACGAAGCCCCTCGGCAAGGGGGCAACGCATGACGCACAACATCAATATGCACGCGTTGGCCCAGTTGGTTCCCGTTGGAAGCCGCGTGCTTGACTTAGGTTGTGGCGATGGCGCTTTACTCGACCATTTACAAAAACACCGCGGCTGCTCAGGCTACGGCGTTGAATTGGCGGACACCAATGTGCAAGCCTGCGTGCAACGCGGCGTCAATGTGCTGCAACTCAACCTAGACCAAGGTTTGACTTTATTTGGCGACCAGTCGTTTGATGTCGTCTTGCAAATCGACACCTTGCAGCACTTGCGCAATGCAGAAGTGATGTTGCGTGAAACTGCGCGCGTAGGTCGCATTGGCATCGTCGCGTTTCCCAACTTTGGCCACTGGCCTAATCGCTTAAGTGTGCTGCAAGGGCGTATGCCCGTGACGCGTCGATTGCCTTACCAGTGGTACAACACGCCCAATATCCGCGTGGGTACATTTGCCGACTTTTCTGCTTTGGCTGAGAAAAACAAACTGCATGTGTTGGATGCGTTTGGTTTGCAGGACGGGCAAGAGGTGCGGTGGTTGCCCAATTTGATGGCGGGGACTGCTGTATTTAAGTTTGAGCGCTAGTAGCTTGGGCTCTTGATCTTGCTTTCGCTTGGTTTAATTTGCCCTGCTCTACATACATTTCATGCAATTGCTTTTTATCCGCGCAGATTGAAGTAAGCCAGCGCCGCTAGAGCAGCAGTTTCTGCGCGCAATACACGTGCTCCTAAGTTCACTGCGGCAAAACCTTTGACTCTGGCTAACGTATCTTCCTCATCGGTTAATCCGCCTTCTGGGCCATTAAGCAACAGCCAATATGTACTTTGATGTTTTGTTGTAGCCAACTCGCTTAAGTCTTGCGTGCTGGGATGCAAAGACAAAACTGCAGCTTGTGTTGCGCTACGCGCATCTTTTGTATTTATTAGGTTGGCGACCCAATCACCTTGAAGCCAAGTACTTAGGTTTTGCAGCGGTTCGATGTGTGGCAATGTATTCCTTCCACATTGCTCACAAGCACTTATCGCCACCGCTAGCCAATGGGCTAGTTTTTTGTCGGCGCGCTCGCCTTGCAAACGCAGCACGCTATGTTGTGACATCAAGGGCGTGATGCGTTGCACGCCTAGCTCGGTAGCTTTTTCTACCAACCAATCCATGCGGTCATTGGCGGGCATCACCACGGCCAAGTGCACTTGGTGGGGGGCTTCTCGCTCAATGGCTTGATGCGCACCGACAAGAACCCGCACATCTTGTCTGCCCATATGCTCAATGACTGCTTCAAACTCTCCGCCCGCACCATTGAACAACGTGATCGTTTGGCCAGGTTGCATCCGCAAAACTTGAACATGGCGTGCAGTTGTAGCGGACAACTCCATGGAAGCACCCGTTTGGAGCGCTTGCGCGCAATAAAAGCGGGGCATTTAGATCTGCGCCTTCATGCCACACCACCTAAAGGGGCAGATGGACGGGGATAGGCGAGGCTCATCTCAGGGTGTGTGCCCTCTAAGGTGTCGATCAAACGTAGCAAGGGTGTAAGTTCTGCATAGCGGCTGGTGGTATGTCTGATGTACTGAATAAAGCGTGGTGCATCTGCCAAATATTTGTCTTTGCCGTCGCGCAAGGTCAGTCGTGCAAATATTCCTGCCACCTTAAGGTGACGTTGCAAACCCATCCACTCCACCGCGCGCCAAAACGCGCCGAAGTCTTGCGACCATCCGTCAAAGTCCATTAAGCCTAGTTTGCGTGCGCGCTCCCAATAGCGGATGGTGATCTCCAACACAAAGTCTTCTTCCCAGCTTAGAAACGCATCGCGCATCAAGCTCGCGATGTCATAGGTAATAGGCCCATAAACAGCATCTTGAAAATCCAATACGCCTAAGCGCATCTCATTGGCATCATGCGACATCATTAAATTGCGCGGCATAAAGTCGCGGTGCACAAACACTTTGGGGGACGCCAAGTTGCGCTCGATGATCAAGCCAAAGGTTTTGTTGATAGTATTTTTTTGTGCATCGCTGAGCTCTACCTTGCGGTGCTGGGCGATAAACCAATCTGGAAATAAATGGAGTTCGCGTTGTAACAAGGCCTCGTCGTAGTGCGGCAATGTGTGTCCCTGCTGACTTTGTTGCAATAGCAGCAATGCGTCTACTGCTCGCATATAAAGGCCCATATTGGCTTGGGGGTTTATTTTGTCGATGACCTCCATCATGGTCTGCGTGCCAAGGTCATCTAACAAAATAAAGCCGTTTTGTACATGCCAATTCAGAATTTTGGGCGCCAACAGGCCGCATTTACCCATCAATTCGGCGATTTGCACAAACGGTTCGCAGTTTTCTTTGTCAGGTGGAGCGTCCATGATGATGAAACTGTTCGGTTTACCCTTGGCCGCGACGCCATCTACCCGAAAGTAACGCCTAAAACTAGCATCTGCCGATGCGGAGCGTACCGATGTGGTGATTAACCCAAAACTTGCGGCTTGAAGATCAAGCCATTGTTGAAATTGCGCTTCGCGTTGCGTATTTGGCCAATCAATCTTGACTTGCTGAGGGTTATTAGGGGTGCTCATGGATAATCTAAATTCTACAAATGACCTAAGGTGTGCCTGATGCATGGTCATGTTCACCACGTTAGGCTTTAAAAGGTTGTTCTTCGTTGTTGCTGTTGTCTGATTTTCACCGCCAATTCTGCCTGTTCATGCGCTTAGTTTTTGTTCTTGCTAAGCGCATATACCTGCGCATCGTCGAGCGTTTGGCTTTTGCTGCCGGCCTGTGTTGCTTTCTTTCTGTACTGACAATTCAAGCCCAAACCGTGACTGGCCCACCCATGGTGCTCAAGCCAAGCAGTTTGCTACAAGAAACGATTAACGGGGGCATGCGCAAAGAGCTACCTACGTATTTGCAAAGTAATCAGATTTCAGGACAAACTGATTTACAAACTCTGCTTGAGGGGCAAGTTGTTTTGCGTCGCGGTGATATTTTGCTGAAAGCCGACCAAATCGACTATGACCAAGTGCTTGATTTGGCCAAAGCGCGCGGCAATGTGTATATCAACCACTCGGGCAACAGCTACCAAGGGCCCGCTCTCGATATTCAATTGGATGCGTTTGAAGGGTTTTTTACGCAACCTGAGTTCTTTCTCAACCGCAACAAAATGTACGGAAAGGCTGAACGCATTGATTTCATTGACCCTGGCAACTCGCTCATGCAAAAGGGCGAGTTCACCACCTGTAAGCGCAAGCCTGGGCCTAACTGGACGCCAGATTGGTTTTTTAAGGGCGACAAAATTTCTTTTGACAGCGACCACAACCTGGGCAACGCAGAAGGCGCGAGTTTGCGCTTTAAGAATGTGCCGGTAATGCCATTGCCTGCGTTGGACTTTGCTCTGAATGACGAGCGCAAATCGGGCCTACTGCCTCCTACGATAGGCTTTGACTCCGTCGGTGGTTTAGAGGTGATTCAGCCGTACTACTGGAATTTGGCGCCCAACCGCGACATGACTTTCACGCCCACCTACTGGAGCAGCCGTGGCATGCGCCTAGAAACCGAGTTTCGGTACTTAGAGGCCATCACACCACAGCCGCCTTTTACGGGTGTGATGCGTTTTGACTACATGGCTAAAGACAGTTTGCGCGACGCACAGCGCTGGGCTTTTAACACCTCTCACATCGGCATTCCTTACCCTTCTTTTGCCGGTGGCGGTTTGGGTTTGACCTACAACATCAACCGCGTGAGTGATGACAACTACTGGAAAGATTTCACTAGCAGTAATAGTTTGGGCGTTACGCGCTTACTCACTAACGATATGAATGTGACGTGGGGCAAAGGGTTTTTTACCTCAAATATCGCAGTGCAAAAATGGCAAACATTGCAAGACTTAGCCAGTACCAGCAACTATATTGCGCCTCCCTTTGATCGTGCGCCTCAAATGAATATGAAGTATTCACGCGCCAATATCAGCGGTTTCGATTTCATGCTAGATGGGCAATTCAGCCGTTTTGAGACCGTGCGCCAAGACAACTGTTTAACCAACTATCTCAATTGCAACGCACAACGTGCTGTCGGCCAATCTCAAGTTAGTCGTCCCTTTGTAACCCCCTATGGTTATGTGACGCCTAAGTTCATCATGAACACACGCAGCTACCAGTTTGATGATGCCTTGAGCACAAATGGGCAAACATCCGCCAGCATCAGTGTGCCCACTTTTAGTTTGGACTCAGGTGTGGTGTTTGAGCGCAACAGCAATTTATTAGGACGCGCCTGGACACAAACTTTTGAGCCGCGCGCTTTCTATGTCTATAGCCCTTACCGTTCGCAAAACTATTTGCCTAATTACGATTCGGGTTCAAATGCATATAACTTTGCCAGTATCTTCAGCGAAAATGTGTTCGGTGGATTCGACCGAATTGCTGACAGCAACTTAGTGACAGTTGGGGCAACTTCACGCTTCATTGACCCTAAAACCGGCGCTGAAGGCGCTCGATTCGGACTTGCACAACGACTTCGCGTGAAAGATCAATTGGTCACTATGCCCGGTGAATCAACAGCTAAAGCTGGCTTGAGTGATGTGCTAGCCGGTGCCACACTCAACCTCAGTCGCAAATGGGCACTTGACTCCACCATGCAGTACAACCCTGATTCAGGCCATTATTTAAGCCAAGCAGTCGGTGGGCGTTACACGCCAGGCTCATACCGCGTCATCAGCGCCTCTTACCGCAATCAAACAGATACCAATGGCGTTCCGCTTTCCCGTTTCGTCAACGTTGGCTGGCAGTGGCCACTCAATGATCTATGGAAAATGAAAGACGAAGACCTCGGCGAAGGACGTGGTTTGGGTGAAGGGCGCTGGTATACCGTCGCGCGCATGAATATGGATACCTTGAACAATCAAATGGTCGAATCGGTCATTGGCTTCGAATACGATGGCGGCTGCTGGTTAGGTCGCGTAGTCAAAGAGCGCTTCCAAATTGCAGAGAATTTAGCCCGTCAAAAATTACTGTTCCAATTAGAGTTTGTGGGCTTCTCGCGTGTCGGCACGAATGCGTTGGGATCGATTCGCAACAACGTACCGCGCTACCAACATTTGCGCCAACCTCTAATGTCTCCCAGCCGCTTTGGTAATTACGATTGATGCTTATGTGTGTGAAGTTTCCCCATCCGCGCGCACTTCTCTGTGCCGCATCACTGGTTTTGTTTGTTCCATTTGCAAGCTGGGCGCAACTCAAACTCAATAACCCCAGCACCAAGCCCCTCAACCCTCCGAGTTCTAGTACAGGCACTGGCCTTGCTAACCCCATTGCAAACCCCATCAGCACACCGCGCGATTTCATTGTTGCGGTGGTCGACTCTGTGCCTATCACTAACCATGATGTCAATGCACGCCTTGAGTTGCAACGTGTGCAAGCAGCCCAACAAGGTCGTGCTATTTTAAAAAGTGACGTGACCTTGCGCGACGTGCTCGAGAAACTCATCACCGAAAAGGCGTTGCTACAAAACGCCAAAGATACGGGTGTCGTTATTGATAACGAGGCGCTAGATCTTGCCGAGCAGCGTCAGGCCGCACAAAACCAAACCACCGTTGAAGCCATGCGCGCCAAAACACTGGCGTCAGGTTCTAGCATTGAAAAAGCGCGTAAAGACTTGCTTGATCAGATGATGTTGCAACGTTTTGTAGAGCGTAACGTGCCTGGCCGTATCCGCATCACTGATGTAGAAATTGATAACGCCATCAAAGCCCGTGACAAGGCTAGTGTGTCAACAGCGGCTGAGATGGAACTAGGGCACATTTTTATATCAGTCCCAGAAAACAGCAGCGATACCCGTATCGCTGAATTACGCACAAAGGCCCAATCCACACTTGAACGTGTTCAACGCGGCGGCAACTTTGGCGCTATTGCTAAAGAGGTCTCTCAAGGCCCAGAAAAAGAAACCAACGGATTGATGGGTGTGCGTCCTGCAGACCGTTACCCGAGTTTATTTGTCGATGCTGTTGCCGCTTTACGCATCGGTGATGTTGCCCCTTTGGTTCAGTCAGGCGCAGGTTTTCATATTTTGAAGTTAGTCAGCAAACGCACCGTCACCAACGCCACCATCACCGAGACGCGTGCGCGCCATATTTTGTTGCGTCCTGGTGGCCAACTCAGCCAAACTGCAGCGCGCGCACAACTCGCTACTTACAAAACGCAAATTGAAGCCGGCCGCGCAGACTTCGCACAACTAGCGCAACAACACTCGCAGGACGCCAGCGCCGCAGGTGGCGGTGATTTGGGTTGGGTCGCGCCAGGAATGTTTGTGCCTGAGTTTGAAGAAGTGATGAACAAGCTACAACCGGGCCAAATTGCAGAGCCCTTAGTCTCTCGATTCGGCGTGCATTTGGTGCAAGTACTGGCACGCAGAGAAGCACCGATCACCGAGCGCGAATTACGCGATTTGGTACGCAATAGTCTGCGCGAAAAGAAGTACGACGAAACCTACCAGTTATGGGCGCAAGAAGTGCGCGGCCGTGCCTATATTGAATACCGCGACCCGCCTATTTAAAGCCGACTCGTGAAGCACCAAGCACGCAAACGTTTCGGTCAGCACTTCTTAACCGACACGTTTGTTATTGAACAAATCGTCTCAGCCATTGCGCCCATAGCTGGTGAGCAGATGGTGGAGATTGGGCCTGGCTTAGCGGCGCTCACACAACCCTTGGTCGAACGTTTAGGCAAACTCACTGTCATAGAGCTTGACCGTGACTTGGTGCTACGTTTGCAGGCCCATCCGCAACTCAACGTGATTGCGTCAGATGTGTTGCGCGTCGATTTCACCGAACTTGCAAAGACATTAGAAACACCCAAATTACGCGTGGTCGGCAACCTGCCTTACAACATCTCCACGCCTATTCTGTTTCACCTACTCACCCATGTAGTCGCTATAAAAGACCAGCACTTTATGTTGCAAAAAGAGGTGGTTGACCGCATGGTGGCGAAACCGTGTACAAGTGACTACAGCCGACTGAGCGTGATGCTGCAGTGGCGCTACGCGATGGAGAACGTTTTGCTAGTTCCACCCGACGCGTTTGACCCGCCGCCAAGGGTAGATAGCGCAATTGTGCGAATGCTTCCCTTGGCTAAACCACCGCAACTTAATGTCAAGACACTAGAAACATTAGTCCAAACAGCGTTTAGCCAAAGACGCAAACTCTTGCGCCACACTTTGGGTAAATGGCTGGAGGAAAAAAAATTCGGCGGTGACTTTGATGTTCACCGCCGAGCAGAGGAAGTACCTGTCGCTGAATATATAGCGCTTGTTCAAGCGCTATCTGTTTGAGCGTAATTTGCTTGTATGCGGTTAGGCCGCTGTAAGCCAATAGCCCGCATTAAAGGGGCTGCTCATGCGCAGCGCCATGGGAGACACGTCAACCAACTTGTCCGTTGGCATTTTTTCGCCGTCTTCCAAAATAGCCAAGCCATCGGCATCAAAGCCAGCACCGGTTTTTTCAGCAGAGGCCGCACGTGCAACCGAGAAAGAATAGAAACAGCGGAAAGCCACCTTGCGGTCAGCCCAATAGTCAGAAGCCTCGCGGAAGATATCGAGCAACTGCTCACGCGCCTCTTTGTCGAACTTGGCATGGGCAGGAATATGCTCCAAAACCACCAAAAAACCAGGCTGAGGTCCAGACTTGTAGAGCGGGTCGGTCATGCCGTCATACAGAGCATCAAAGTTCTTACTGGCCTGCACGGGAAAAGTGAACTCTTTGGCGATCAAATCCAAGATGTCTTGCTTGCTTTGGGTTTGAGCCAAATTGGCATACAAAAAGTGGTGGCCCAAAACTTGGGCAGATTGCTGTAAATCCTGCACGCGGAACGCACGGATAGATTGAACAATATTTGTTTTTACGGTACGCAGTGGCATGTCCATCGCCGATTCTTTAGGGGTTGATTCTTGACAAAATTGAAGTTGCTACAAAGCAACAACATCGAGGAAGAGTTTCACGGGTTAACCCGAAACACAAGCCAACATTGTCAGTGAACCCCCCTCAAATAGCAAGTAAAAATGGAATAACGACCCCCACAAGAAGGCCAAATTAAGTATAAAGAATTCTTTTCCACGCGCTCAACGCGAGCCCGCAAAGGGTAGTTGCTGCGAACGACATAAAGCACGCAGTGCGGAGTCGCACCAACTACCCTTTGTGGGCTCGCCCCCCTTCACCGCCAAAAACTCGCAATATCAACAGGTCCCATTAAACGGGTCGCCCAATGAAAGCGAACTATCGCAAAGCACTTGCATCAGCCACAGTCAACGCAGTCATATTCACAATGCGCCGCACAGTAGCACTAGCCGTCAAGATATGCACCGGCTTCGCAGCACCCAACAACACTGGCCCAATCGCAATATTGCCCCCTGCGGCCGTCTTGAGCAGGTTGTAAGCAATATTGGCCGAGTCCAAATTAGGTAACACCAACAAATTGGCGTCGCCGATCAAAGTGGTATCTGGGATTTGACGCGCGCGCTCGGTGCCATCCAAAGCGACGTCACCATGCATCTCGCCATCCACTTCTAACCAAGGTGCTTTTTTCTTCAACAGCGCCAAGGTCTCGCGCATTTTGATCGCAGAGGCCTGTTGGCTGGTTCCAAAATTAGAGTGCGACAACAAAGCCACTTTGGGTTGCAATCCAAAACGACGCATCTCTTCCGCCGCCATGATGGTGATCTCGCAAAGCTGCTCCGCCGTGGGGTCGTAGTTGATATGCGTGTCGACCAAGAACACTTGGCGATCCGGCAACAACAAACCATTCATACATGCATAGGTGCTAACGCCATTGCGGTTGCCAATGACTTGGTCGACGTAATTCAAATGCACATCGGGCGTGCTCCACGTGCCACAAATCAATCCGTCGACTTCGCCTTTGTGCAACATCATGGTGCCGATCAACGACAGACGACGACGCATATCGATCTTGGCCAACTGTTGTGTCACGCCTTTGCGCGCCATCATGTGCCAATACGTTTGCCAAAAGTCGCGATAGCGGTGGTCTTGCTCCACGTTGACCACTTGGTAGTCTTTGCCTTCTTGCAATCGCAAGCCAAACTTCTCAATGCGTTGCGCAATGATGGCGGGGCGTCCAATCAAAGTAGGTTTGGCCAAGTCTTCGTCGACCACGATTTGCACCGCGCGCAAAACGCGCTCTTCTTCCCCCTCTGCAAAGCAAACGCGCTTCTTGGCGCCTAACTTGGCGGCCGCATAAATCGGCTTCATGATGGAGCCAGACGCATACACAAAGCTTTGCAGCTTCTCGATGTAAGCCTCCATATCTTTAATGGGCCTGCGCGCCACACCGCTGTCTGCGGCGGCTTTGGCCACGGCAGGCGCAATCTTCATCATCAGGCGCGGATCAAACGGTTTCGGAATTAAATACTCGGGGCCGAAAACCAATTTCTCGCCCACATAAGCGGCAGCGACTACTTCGCTTTGTTCGGCTTGCGCCAATTCAGCGATGGCATAGACCGAGGCGATTTCCATTTCGTCTGTGATGGTGGACGCACCCGCATCCAATGCACCGCGAAAAATATACGGAAAGCACAACACGTTGTTCACTTGGTTGTGGTAATCACTGCGGCCTGTTGCAATGATGGCGTCGGTTCGCACGGACAACACTTCTTCGGGCAAGATTTCTGGCGTTGGATTGGCTAGCGCCAAAATCAAAGGCTGCTTCGCCATCTTTTTTACCATGGCTGGTTTGAGGACGCCGCCAGCTGATAAGCCCAGAAAAATATCGGCGCCATCAATTACTTCATCCAAGGTGCGCGCGGATGTTTTTTGCACAAACTGGATTTTGTCTTCGTCCATCAATTCGGTGCGGCCCTCATAGACCACGCCGGCCAAATCGGTCACAAAAATATTGCTTTTGGGCACGCCCATTTTCACGAGCAATCCAAGACAAGCAAGCGCGGCAGCACCTGCGCCGGATGTGACCAGTTTGACCCTTTTCAAATCTTTACCCGCCACTTTGATGCCATTCAAAATCGCCGCGCCCACAACGATGGCTGTGCCGTGTTGGTCATCATGAAAAACGGGAATCTTCATGCGCTCGCGCAATTTGCGCTCGACATAAAAACAGTCGGGGGCTTTGATATCTTCTAAGTTGATGCCGCCAAACGTGGGCTCAAGCGATGCAATGATGTCGACGAGTTTGTCGAGGTTCTTTTCGGCAATTTCTAAATCGAATACGTCGATGCCAGCAAACTTTTTGAATAAAACACCTTTGCCCTCCATCACTGGTTTGGAGGCCAGCGGGCCAATGTCGCCCAAGCCTAATACGGCCGAGCCGTTCGTAATTACTGCAACCAAATTGCCTTTGCTGGTGTACTTGTAGGCGTTGTCTGGGTCTTTGACGATTTCTTCACATGGCGCGGCAACGCCTGGTGAGTAAGCCAAGGCCAAGTCATGTTGATTCGCAAGTTGCTTGGTGGCTTGTATCGAGACTTTGCCAGGGGTGGGGAACTCGTGGTACTCAAGCGCAGCGCGGCGTAATTCAGCGCGGGCTTCTGGGCTGTTGTGGGAGGGGATTGGGCTCATGGGGTTCTCCAAAGATGGCAACGGGCAGGTGCTTGTTTTTAGCAACTGCCCGCGGCTTGATTTTTGGATTTTATGCTTCTTATTTATGGGCTCTCGTACGCTAGAACTAGTAGCGGGCACGCGCTAGGGCTCCTACAGCCGCTTCGCGTCAGAAAGTCGCCTACGCACGCACCCGCTACTAGTTCTAGCTAGGTTTTTGTTTTTAAGCGCGCATAAGTGCTTCAATCTCTGAAGCAATAACTGGTACGCCACGCGATATTAATTCGCAGCCAGTTGCAGTAACTATGGCATCGTCTTCTATGCGAATACCAATATTCCAAAACTTCTCTGGCACATCTGCGGAAGGCCGCACATACAAGCCTGGTTCTATGGTCAACACCATGCCGGGGTGCAAGATTCGGCTTGGGCGGCTGGTGATGGTTTCTCCTGAGAGCGGGTCTTGTCTTGTGCTGGTATTGCCCGCTTCGCTGGGTTCGATGTAACTACCGCAGTCGTGCACATCCATGCCTAACCAATGGCTGGTGCGGTGCATGTAAAAAGAAAAGTACGCGCGCTTTTCAATGACGTCGTCTACGCTGCCGTGCTTATTGGCTTGAAGTAATCCGAGATCCAACAAGCCTTGTGAGAGCACGCGCACGGTGGCGTCATGTGGGTCTGTGAAGCGCGCGCCTGCTTTAGTGGCTGCTACTGCGGCATCTTGACTGGCGAGTACCAGGTTGTAGAGGTCTTTTTGGGGGCTGCTGAATACGCCGTTGGCGGGGAAGGTGCGGGTGATGTCGGATGCGTAGCCGTCTAGTTCGCAGCCTGCGTCTATGAGGACCAAGTCGCCGTCGCGCAGCTGTGCTGTGTCGGCACGGTAGTGCAATACACAGGCGTTGGCACCTGCTGCGACGATGGAGGTGTAGGCAGGGAACTGCGAGCCGTGTTGTCTGAATTCGTGCAGCAGTTCTGCTTCCAAATGGTATTCGCGCACATCTTGCCCAGCGCGGAGCATGCGGGCGCTGGTTTGCATGGCGCGGATGTGGGCTTGTGCGCTGATCTGCGCAGCGCGGCGCATGGTGTCTTGTTCATGTGCGTCTTTGACTAAGCGCATGTCATCCAGCGGCCCGCAGAGGTCGCGTTGTTCTGCTGGGCATTGCACACCAAATCGAACACGGGCGCGCACGCTGTTGAGCCATCCGTCGATTTGGCTCTCCAGCCCATTGTGGGTGGCAAAGGGGTACCACACGCTTTGCTGGTTTTCCAGCAGTTTGGGCATGTGCGTGTCTAGTTCTTTGATGGACAAAGCCGCATCTACGCCTAATGTTTGAGGCGCGGCTTCAGGGCCTAAGCGGTAGCCGTCCCAAATTTCGCGCTCCAAGTCTTTGGGCTGGCAAAACAAGGTGGTTTTTCCGTTGGCATCGATGACCAAATATGCACTGGGTTCGGTAAAGCCACTTAGGTAATAGAAGTAGCTGTCGTGGCGGTACGGAAAGTCGCTGTCGCGGTTACGCGCGCGTTCTGGTGCTGTGGGAATGATGGCGACCGCTGCTGCAGATGTTGATCGCAAATGGGCGGCCAACTGCATGCGGCGTTGTGCGTACAAAGTGGCGTTGGCTATGGTCATGGATGTGTGTTTTGGTTTTATCTCTAATCTAGCTGTCTCTGATCTATCGGGCCTTGTTGTTGATTTCATCCAACCTCTCAGGTGTACCTACATCACTCCATGCTTGTTCGTACAAGGTTGCGCCGACCAATCTATTGTCCATCGCTGCGCGCAACATGGGTGCCAACGGGGCTTTCACACCATGTGGGTTGCCTGCTGGAATGTCACACCAAGTCGATTGAAAGAATGCTTTTTTGTACAAGGCTACGGTGCTGAAGGTCAACCGTGGTGCCTTGCTGTCGCTTGGTAAGTTCAATGCTAATCCTTCGCGGAGCATAGATTGGCTTTGGGTGGCGCTATTTGATGAGGCGTCTAAAGCCTTGAAGGCAATTCCAAAGTCGCCCCGCGGGTTGTGTGCGGGGTTGGGGACTAGCCAAATATGCGCCAGCTGGATGGATGATTCAAAGCTCTCATACGCTTCGCGTGCAAAAGAAAAATCGGGCATCCAAACATCTCCTGCGGCTACCCAAAACACATCTGCCAACATAGGGAGTGCGCGAATAATGCCGCCCGCGGTTTCCAATGCCTCGCCAAAATCTTCGCCTTCTTGCGAATAGTGCATTTGCATAGGTTTGTTTTCAGACGGTTTCACCTGTTGGGCGCCATCAAAGCAACTTCCAAAATGCTTAGGTATTTGCTCACCCAACCAAGCCGTATTGACCACCAAGTCCTGCACTCCCGCGCGCTGCATAGCCTCCATCGCCCATTGCATCAAAGGTTTGCCTTTCACGGGCAGCATGGGCTTGGGGGTGTGGTCACTCAAAGGGCGCATGCGCTCGCCTCGGCCAGCGGCTAACAACATGGCGGTGGCGGGGCGTGAAGGGGTGGCTGGCATGGTGCGCGAGGGGTTCACAGAGCGCAGTGTAGCGAGGGCATCTGGCCTCGCTCGCTAAAATCTAGGGTTTCTACTTTCCCAGGACGCCCTGACATGGCAAATCACCCACGGATGGCCAGCGCAATTCGCGCTTTGGCAATGGACGCTGTTCAACAAGCCAACTCAGGACATCCCGGCGCGCCCATGGGCATGGCTGACATCGCGGTCGCTCTGTGGGGCGAGCATTTGCAGCACAACCCTAGCAACCCGCATTGGAGCAATCGCGACCGCTTTGTGCTGTCCAACGGGCACGGCTCCATGTTGATTTACGCACTCTTGCATTTGACGGGCTACAACTTGCCCATGCAGGAACTAAAAAACTTCCGCCAGCTGCACAGCAAAACTGCGGGGCATCCTGAAGTAGGCGTGACCCCCGGCATCGAAACCACCACAGGCCCACTTGGTCAAGGTTTGGCCAACGCGGTAGGCATGGCGTTGTCTGAAAAGCTTCTGGCCGCGCAGTTCAACCGCGACGGTCACGCCATCGTCAACCACCACACCTATGTGTTTATGGGTGACGGTTGTTTGATGGAAGGCATCAGCCACGAAGCTTGTGCATTGGCCGGTGCGTGGAAACTTAATAAATTGATCGCGCTTTACGACGACAACGGCATTTCTATTGACGGCAAAGTCGCGCCTTGGTTTATTGACAACACGCCTGAGCGATTCAAAGCCTACGGCTGGAATGTGATTGACGCCATCAACGGCCATGACGTTGCAGCCGTGAGCCAAGCGATTGCAAGAGCGAAAAACTCAGCAGACAAGCCCACACTGATCGTTTGTAAAACCAGCATTGGCAAAGGCAGCCCCAACCGCGCCAACACCGCCAAAGCCCACGGCGAGCCTTTGGGCGCAGAGGAAATTGCACTCACCCGCGCAACCATCGGTTGGGACTTGCCACCGTTTGAGATTCCGCAAGATGTCTACGCCGATTGGAGCGCCATCGCCCGCGGCCAACAAGACGAGGCTGATTGGAATCGCTTGTTTGTCGCTTATGAAAGTGCTCACCCTGCATTGGCCAAGGAATACAAACGCCGCATGGCGGGCGATCTGCCCAAGCACTTCTCGCAAACTGTTGTGGATGCTGTTATCGATGCGCACACCAAGGCAGAAACCGTGGCGAGCCGCAAGGCCAGCCAACTGGCACTAGAAGCTTTCACCGCCGCTTTGCCAGAGCTTCTAGGTGGTAGCGCTGATTTAACGGGCTCCAACCTCACCAACACCAAGAGTACGCCAAGCTTTCGCGTTAATCTAGCGGGTGATGTGGTCACCTACCCGAGCGCAGAAGGCCTCAGCTCACCCGATGACGCCACCGGCCGCCACATCAACTACGGCGTGCGCGAGTTTGGCATGGCCGCGATCATGAATGGCGTCGCCTTGCATGGCGGATTCATTCCTTATGGCGGCACTTTCCTGACTTTCAGCGACTACTCGCGCAACGCCATCCGTATGGCTGCGCTGATGAAACAACGCATCATTCACGTTTTCACACACGACTCGATTGGCTTGGGTGAAGACGGCCCGACCCACCAATCGATTGAGCATGCTGCGTCGTTACGCCTGATTCCAAACCTCGACGTTTGGCGCCCTGCTGACACCGCAGAAACCACCGTTGCATGGGCAGTGGCTTTACAAAACCAACACAAGCCCACGGCCTTGTTGTTGAGTCGTCAAAACTTACCTTATTTGCCCAAAGGCGAAGCGCGCACCAGCGCGAGCACGCAAGCAGCTGGCGAGTTTTCTGGTTTGGACGCGATCAACAAAGGCGCTTACGTGTTGGCTGAGCCCAGCGAAGTAGGCATGAACAAGTCTGCGCAAGCTGTCATCGTTGCCACGGGCTCTGAAGTGCAACTCGCCCTCAAAGCGCAAGCCCTACTGGCCGAACGCAAGATTGCGGTGCGCGTGGTGTCTATGCCCAGCACCACCACGTTCGATCGCCAAAGCGTGGCTTACAAATCGGCCGTTTTGCCCAAAGGTCTGCCCCGCGTGGCGGTTGAAATGGGCTCGACCGACGGTTGGTGGAAATACGGCGTGTCGGCTGTTGTCGGCATCGACACTTACGGCGAGTCAGCCCCTGCGGGCGTGCTCTTCAAACACTTTGGCTTTACGCCGGAAAACGTAGCGGATACGGTGCAAGCGGTATTGGCGAAATAAATTTTTAACTTCAAGGAAATCGCATGACCATCAAGATTGGTATCAACGGCTTTGGACGCATCGGCCGTATGGTGTTTCGCGCAGCAGCGCAAAACTTTTCTGACATCGAGGTGGTGGGCATCAACGACTTGCTAGAGCCCGACTACTTGGCCTATATGCTGAAGTACGACAGCGTGCATGGCCGCTTCAAAGGCGATATTTCTGTCGACGGCAATACCTTGATCGTCAATGGCAAAAAAATCCGCCTCACCCAAGAGCGCGACCCTGCAGCCTTGAAGTGGAACGAGGTCGGCGCAGACATCGTGGTCGAAGC
>CAIRQX010000033.1 GCA_903880855.1 uncultured Burkholderiales bacterium
ACTTACACACCACGCAAGGTGCGGGCGAACCTGTGCGTATTTACGAGTCACCCACCGACTTTGCAGAAGCGCAGTGGATGGTGGAAGAAATGAAACAACTCTTGCGCGAAGGGCAAAACGGTGACGGTGCCCAAGGTGTTGCACACCGCCATGAAATTGCCGTGCTCTACCGCAGCAACGCACAAAGCCGGGTGATTGAAACAGCCTTGTTCAATGCGGCTATGCCCTACCGTGTGTATGGTGGCTTGCGATTCTTTGAGCGTGCTGAAATCAAACATGCTTTGGCTTACCTGCGTTTGTTAGAAAACCCACGTGATGACACCAGTTTTATGCGCGTCGTCAACTTTCCGCTACGTGGCATTGGCGCGCGCAGCATTGAACAATTGCAAGATGCTGCCCGCGCCATGGGGTGCCCTTTGCACGACGCAGTCAGCACCCTGACGGGTAAAGCAGGTGTGAATATCACCGCATTTGTGGCCAAGATCGACGTGTTGCGCGAACAGACCCAAGGTCAGAACCTCAGGCAAATCATTGAGCTATTGCTAGACCACTCTGGCTTGGTAGAGCATTACCAAAGCGAGCGCGAAGGCGCAGACCGTATCGAAAACTTGACTGAATTGGTCAATGCAGCAGAGAGCTTTGTCACCCAAGAGGGCTTTGGCCGAGACGCTGTCGCAATGCCAGTGAACGGTGAAATGATCAACCCAGATACAGGTGAAACCTTGTCACCCTTGGCGGCATTTTTGACCCACGCAGCCCTTGAGTCAGGCGACAACCAAGCACAAGCGGGGCAAGATGCTGTGCAGTTGATGACGGTGCATGCCTCCAAAGGACTAGAGTTTGATTGCGTGTTCATCACTGGCATGGAAGAGGGCTTGTTTCCTCATGAAAACTCGATGAATGACTACGACGGATTGGAAGAAGAGAGACGCTTGATGTATGTCGCTATCACCAGAGCGCGGCGGAGGTTGTATTTGAGCCATTCGCAAACCCGCATGTTGCATGGTCAAACACGCTACAACATCAAGAGCCGATTTTTTGATGAACTGCCTGAGCATGCGCTCAAATGGATCACGCCTGCCAGATCTGCTTTTGCGGATGCACACGCCTCGCCACGCAATGCTTGGCAACAGCCTGCTTGGTCGAATAACGATTGGCAAACCAAGGCCAGTGCGCCAACGCCTGTTGTGCAACGCGCACCTGCCGCCACGGGGCCCAATGCTTGGGTACGTTCAGGCGTGCAAGTGTTTCACACCAAGTTTGGAGAAGGCACGGTGGTTGGCATGGAAGGCGTTGGAGATGACGCTAGAGCCCAAGTGAATTTCTCACGCCACGGTATGAAATGGTTGGCTTTGAGCGTCGCCAAACTCACGCAGGTTTGAGTTTTCTTTAGGCATAAATGGTGTCGCTGACAAAACAGTCGCGAAAGCTGAAATACACCGAGCAAAAAAACATGGCCGCTAGCATCAGCATGGCGGGCAAAAGCGTCATAGACGCCAATTCACCATCACCCATCAAGCCCGATACCAAACTCAATATCAATGCGGTGGACATGAAAATCACAGTCCACATCAAGCCAAATACTAAAAAAGCACGCCAATTACGCAAACATGCGACAGTACTGAAAAACAAGCTTTTGAGGGCTGGTACACCATGCCAATGCACTAGTGCAGGCGCATGCCAAAACACCATAGAAAGTGGCATATAAAGTAGAAGCGATAGCCACATGGCGTTTTGAAAATTTGGATCCATGATGGTTTCTGCGTCCAGTTTTCCACCTACCAGATATAACTTGGCAAAGCCTCCGCCGTCCATCAATGCAGAGATACCCATAACACCGACAAAGCCAAGAGCGTAGAGAAGGCCCAAGATCGCCATGTCGCGTTTACGTTCTTTACTAGCGCGAAACGCAATGGCCAAAATAGTAGGCATGGGGAATTTTCCTAGATCAACTTCACGACTGGCCGCCATCAAACCCAAGGTGGCCGCAGGTAACAGGGTGAGGGCAATAAAACTACCCACGATAGGCAGCAATGCAGACAGCGACATGATGGCCATGAAGAGGAAAAACAATCCGCTCATGGCGATCGGTTGTTTCCAAAACACGCGAATACCTTGTCGAACCCATTTGGATCCTGTGCGCGCGTCAACTACATTGAGTTTCATGTGGACAACCCGATCGGATGCGCCACTCTTTGACGCAAAACACGTTCAAAGTGTGTCGGGTCGTGTGGTGTGAGCATGCTGGCTTCGCGCGGTAAATGGAAGTCCCACAAGCGCGATGTCCAAAAACGCAGCGCACCAGCGCGCAACATGGGGTTAAGCAATTGACGCTCAGCGCTAATCAAAGGCCTGACAGCTTGGTAGGCCGCAAGCAATGCAGTAGTCTTTTCGACATGCAAGGCACCAGTGTCTAGATCAATACACCAGTCGTTCAGGCAAACCGCCAGATCGAACAGCCATGTATCAACGCCAGCAAAATAAAAATCAAAAAAGCCGGTGAGTTGAAGCGAGTTACCAGCGCCTTCAAACATCACGTTGTCACGAAACAAGTCTGCATGTACGGGCCCGCGCGGAAGAGCCTCGTAAGCAGAAGAGTTAGCGGCATGGTTTTGAAACGCAAGTTCGCTTTGGATCAAACAACTTTGCGAGGCATTCAAAAATGGCAACACCACAGGAACTGTCTGGTTCCACCAAGCCAATCCACGTAAATTGGGTTGATGGCGGTTGTAATCTTTACCCGCCAAATGCATGCGCGCCAACATACCGCCCACTGCTTGACAGTGCTGTGGCGTTGGAGTGAGTTCACTGCTGCCCATCAAACGGTTGACCACAGCGGCGGGTTTGCCTTCGAGAGTCAACAAAATATCGCCATCTGAATTGGCTACAGGGTCTGGTACAGGTATGCCGTGGTGTGCCAAATGTTTCATCAAATGCAGATAAAACGGCAGTTGCTGGTGGGTGAGGCGCTCAAACAGCGTCAGAACATAGGCGCCCACGCTGCTGGTTAAAAAATAATTGGTGTTTTCTATGCCACCTTGAATGCCTTGGAGCTCAACTAAATCACCCAGTTGCAATTGGGTAAGCAATTCTTGGGCTTTGGATTCAGAGACTTCTGTAAAAACGGCCATGATAGGGTGGAATAAACGTAAGGCGTGATTGTAGTTGGCACAGTTTCTTGCACGGCACAATGTGGGATATGACCGAAAAGAAAACCTTGTTATTGGTAGATGGTTCTAGTTATCTCTACCGCGCTTTCCATGCCATGCCCGATTTGCGTGCAGTGCCAGGCGACCCATCTAGTGCAGCTACGGGTGCGATACGTGGCATGGTCAACATGATGCAAAGTTTGCGCAAAGAGGTGCCCGCCGATTACGCCGTGTGTGTGTTTGACGCCAAGGGCCCGACATTCCGCGACGACTTGTATCCAGCTTACAAAGCTAATCGTTCGCCCATGCCAGATGATTTGCGAACACAAATCGAGCCTATCCACCAAGTGGTGCGGCTTATGGGTTGGCAAGTTTTAGATGTGCCTGGAGTCGAAGCCGACGATGTGATCGGCACCTTGGCTGTATTGGCAGCCAAGCAAAGCATTGAGGTGATTGTTTCTAGTGGCGACAAAGATTTGAGCCAGTTGGTCGATCAACACATCACCATCATCGACACCATGAATGGAAAGCGGCGCGATGTCGCTGGCGTCACCGCAGAGTTTGGCGTGCCACCGCATTTGATGATTGATTTCCAAACACTTGTGGGTGACACCGTCGACAACGTACCCGGTGTGCAAAAAGTGGGACCTAAAACAGCCGCAAAATGGTTGATGGAATACGGCTCCATCGAAGCTTTATTAGAAAACGCGCACGCCATCAAAGGCGTTGTAGGCGAGAACCTACGACAAGCGATAGATTGGTTACCGATGGGCCGACAGCTTGTCACCATCAAAACCGATTGCGATTTGTCTGCTTATGTGCCGACATTGCCAGCGCTCGAGGCATTGACATTGCAACCGCCAGACCGCTTAGGACTCAAAAGTTTTTATGAGACCTATGGCTTTAAAGGGTTGGCACGCGCAATGTCCGATGACGCTGGCGTTTTAGATTATTCTGGTGAGGCTGGAGAGCCTCCAGCAGTTACTTCAAAATTTGCAAAGCAATTCAAGCCACAAGTCTCTGATGCAATATTTGAAGATATCAAGCCGCAGCCCTCGCAAGTCACAACCAAACAGTACACCTGTGTTTTGACTTGGGAACAATTCGATATATGGTTTGAAAAAATAAAACAAGCCAACTTAACGGCATTTGACACAGAAACGACTGCGATAGATGCGATGACAGCACAAATCGTGGGATTGAGTTTTTCTGTGCAACCTGGCGAAGCTTGTTACATACCTTTAAGGCACAGCTATGGTGACGCACCCAATCAACTGCCACTCGATGAAGTCATTGCCAAACTCAAGCCTTGGTTTGAAGACCCAAAGGCTTTGAAGCTAGGCCAGCACATCAAATATGACCGCCATGTGATGGCGAACTATGACGTGCAAGTGCAAGGATTTGTGCACGACACCATGTTGCAAAGTTATGTGCTGGAAGTGCATAAGCCGCATGGCTTGGCGAGTCTGGCACTGCGGCATGTAGAGCGCCAAGGCCTCAGTTACGAAGACGTCTGCGGCAAAGGTGCGCACCAAATATCGTTTTCGCAAGTAGAAATAGAGCGCGCCAGTGAATACGCTTGCGAAGACGCTGATATGACCATGGATGTGCATCTTGCACTGTGGCCACATTTGCAAGCCGATACGCAACTGGCATTTATTTACGATTTAGAAATCAAAAGTAGCGAAGCCCTGTTTCGGGTAGAACGCAATGGCGTTTTAATAGATGGCCCCAAGTTGGCGACGCAAAGCCACGCTTTAGGTCAGCGTATTGTCGAACTTGAAAACGAGGCCTATGCCATTGCAGGCCAGCCTTTTAATTTGGCAAGTCCTAAACAACTAGGCGAAATATTTTTTGACAAACTGGGATTGCCAGTAGTCAAGAAAACGGCAACCGGCGCGCGTAGCACAGACGAAGAAGTTCTTGAAAAATTGGCACAAGACTATCCACTACCCGCCAAAATTTTGGAGCACCGCTCGTTAAGCAAGCTCAAAGGCACCTACACCGACAAACTGGCGCAAATGGCCAATCCCAAAACGGGCAGGGTACACACACACTATGCGCAAGCGGTTGCGGTGACTGGAAGGTTATCAAGCAACGACCCTAATTTACAAAATATTCCTATTCGCACGCCAGAGGGTCGCAAAGTGCGCGAGGCTTTTGTGGCACCTACTGGCAGTGTGATCGCAAGCGCCGACTACAGCCAAATTGAATTGCGGATCATGGCGCATTTGAGCGATGACGCGGCATTGCTAAAAGCCTTTCACGATGGCTTGGACGTGCACCGTGCAACAGCTGCCGAAGTGTTTGGCCTCTCGGTTGATCAGGTGAGTAGCGAGCAGCGTCGTTATGCCAAAGTGATTAACTTCGGCTTGATTTACGGCATGAGTGCTTTTGGTTTGGCTAAGGCTTTGGGTATCGACAACACCGCAGCTAAAAATTACATCACCCGCTACTTCGAAAGATTTGCTGGCGTGAAGCGCTATATGGACGACACGCGTGAGCAAGCCAAAGCACAGGGGTATGTACAAACTGTCTTTGGTCGACGCTTGTATTTACCTGAAATCAATAGTGCGGCAGCACCTAGACGAGCAGGCGCTGAACGCGCTGCTATCAACGCGCCGATGCAAGGCACTGCCGCAGACTTGATCAAGATGAGTATGGTGAAAATCCAAAACGTGCTCGATGCCGAACAACGTAGCTCGCGCATCATCATGCAAGTGCATGACGAATTGGTGTTTGAAGTGTCTCTGTCAGAAGTAGAGTGGGTCAAGCAAGAAGTGCCTCGTCTGATGGCGAGCGTGGCAGAACTCAAGGTGGCATTGTTAGCAGAGATTGGGGTGGGGGCTAATTGGGACGTCGCACATTGATGTAATGTGTGCAAGTTGTGCCGAAATGGCCAATCTTTGTGCCTATGATTAGCCTATGACACTTATTTCAATTCTTGTAGGAACCTTGGTTGCTGGGGTTGGCAGCGTATGGATTGCTGCAATGTTGGCTTATGCCTTGCTCTCGCGATTCACCCAGCATTTATTGAGTCTTGCAGCGGGCGCATTATTAGCCACTGCTTTTATGCGACTCTTGCCTGAAGCGTTTGAGCAATCTGCTGTTGCTGGTGTTTCTGCCCAACTATTGTTTGCAGTGTTGCTGATGGGTTTGATTTTTTTCTTTCTATTGGACAAAGCGGAGTTGTGGCACCACGGGCATGAGCATGGGCATTCGCATGAAATGAATGAAGTGCGTGACCACTCGCATGGACATGAACACCATGACCATGCTCACTCGCATAAAGAAACAACACATAACCACCACCACACTAGCGGAAGCTGGGCTGTGTTGCTAGGTGATAGTGTTCACGCCTTTGGCGACGGCATATTGATTGCAGCTGCTTTTGTAGCCGACACGCGTTTAGGTGTGGCGGCCGCCTTGGCGGTGATGGCACACGAGGTACCGCACCATGTAGGCGATTTGGTTGTGTTACGGCAATCCTTAGGCAACGCCAAAGCCGCTTTAATCAAGTTGTCGCTGTCAGGCAGTGTGACGGCGCTAGGCGGCTTGATTGGCTATTTGCTCGTAGGTGCCTTAGAAGAATATTTGCCACTATTTTTGGTAGTGGCTGCGAGTAGCTTTATTTATGTAGCCTTGGCTGACTTGATTCCACAGTTGCAAAAACGTTTGTCACCAAGGCAGACTGCTGCGCAAGTTGCATGGTTGTTTGCGGGAATTGCCCTAGTCGTTGCGTTGGGTGAGTGGGCGCAACATTAAATAGCGGGTGATTTCTCGCATGGCAAACCTGGCGTGTTGCACCATTCACTCCAACTTCCTGCATAAAGACCAGTAGGTCCTAATCCAGCAATTTCCATAGCCAATACATTGGGTATGGCGCTGACGCCACTGCCACAGTGGTGCACCACTGTGTTTGGTTGCCTGCCATTCAATAGCAAAGCAAATTCTTCACGTAATTCGGATGGGCTTTTGAAGAAGCCTTGCTCATTCAAGTTGGTACTGTAAAGACGATTAAGAGCACCGGGGATGTGTCCTGCCACCGGGTCCAAGGGTTCTACTTCACCACGAAACCGAGCGGGTGCTCTGGCATCGATCAATGTTTGTGTTGTCTTTAAATTGGCTGCAACGGTGGCGGTATCCACCAGTGGAAGCAAGGGTGTACGCACAGAAAAATTGCCAGCTTTTGCATGGTTGGGTGTTGAGTTGCCAGTTGCCACTTCACCGCCAGCAGCGTTCCATGCTTGCAAGCCACCATCCAAAACGGCAGTGGCTGTGTGGCCGCACCATTTCAGCATCCACCACATACGCCCGCAATAGTTCACACCGTTGCGGTCGTACACCACGACTTGCGTGGCGTCATTGACACCCATACTGCGTAGCCAAGCTGCAAATACTTCTGGCTTGGGAAGCGGGTGACGGCCACCATTGGCGCGTTGTGCATCATCGTGTGTGGACAAATGCTTTTCTAGATCTGCTCGCAAAGCCCCTGCAATATGTTGTTCTAGATATTTTTCATCACCAGCGCTGGGTTTTGCGAGCTCGAACGTGCAGTCAAACACCACGCAGTCTGCGGTACTTGCACGCAAAGTTTGTAAGTCTTTTACTGAAATCAAAGTGGTGAACATAAAGTCTTTCTTGTGTTGGCCTTACTTTGCGGTGAAGTCCATTTTTCTTCTGTACCACTCATGGAAATGCTGCATTCCGTCTTCCATGGGGCTTTGGTAGGGACCGACCTCGTTATCTCCACGTTGCATCAAAGCTTTACGACCTGCGTCCATGCGTTCGGCAATTTCGTCGTCTTCTATGCAAGTTTCCATATAAGCGGCTTGTTGCGCTTCAACAAACTCGCGCTCGAATGCAACGATTTCCTCTGGGTAGTAAAACTCCACCATATTGAGTGTTTGGCTAGGGCTGATGGGGTGCAAGGTAGACACTGTCAACACATGCGGATACCACTCGACCATGATGTGCGGGTAGTAGGTCAACCAAATGGCGCCACGATCAGGCAATTCCCCGTTGCGGTATTTGAGCAATACGTCGTGCCACTTTTGGTAAGTGCTAGAGCCTGGTTTTCCAAAACTCGACGACACACCGACTGTTTGCACCGAATAGTTTTCTTTAAATTCCCAGTTCAAATCATCACAGGTGACGAATTGACCAAGTCCTGGATGGAAGGGGCCGACGTGGTAATCCTCTAGATAGACCTCGATAAAAGTCTTCCAGTTGTAATTGCATGTGTGCAACTCAACGCGGTCGAGCGCAAAACCAGTGAAATCTAGCGCGGTGCGAGGCCCCATATGGGCTAAATCAGCTTCAATGTCTAAGCCGTTATCTTCAAATAACAACCCGTTCCATTCGCGAAGTGGATAGTTATTTAGGTTTAAACAAGGGTCTTGCGCAAAGTGCGGAGCGCCTAACAGTTTGCCTGAAGGGGAGTAAGTCCATCTGTGCAGGGGACAGATGATATTTCCGCCGCCAGAGCTTTGCGCTTGCGTTTTGAGAGAGCCTTTGTCCTTCAATATGACGGCTTGTCGGTGCCGACACACATTGGAGAGTAACTCGACCCCTTCATGCGAGCGCACGAGCACGCGTCCTCCACTTTCTTGTGGAAGTACGAAGAAGTCGCCCTCTTCGGGCACAGCAAGTTGGTGACCCACATAGCGTGGGCCAGACTGAAAGATGGTCTCCAGTTCGCGCTGAAAGAGCGCCTCGTCAGAGTAACTGGTAACTGGTAGTTGGGCTTGCGCCTGCTGCAGTTGAAGACTTAAATCAGACATGGGTGACCTGACCTAAAGACTCCCCACAGGGAGGTGGATGAAAAATAAATCAGACTAAAAGCTGACGGGGGAGTGGCATTGTACCCATGCCTCATCATGGTGCTGAGACACTCTAAAATAGACTTCTAACTTACTAAAAATAGACTTGTAACTAAATATGTCCAAGGCAAGCCCCCCCACACCGCCAGCGCATGCTGCCCCCCCTAGTTACGAAGCTGCCTTAAAAGAACTGGAAGCCCTTGTGGCTGATATGGAGGCGGGCCAGTTACCTTTGGCCCAGTTATTGATAGGGTACCAACGGGGCGCTGAACTTTTGGCCTACTGCCGTGCGCAACTCGATGCCGTGGAGCAACAGATCAAGGTGCTCGATAACGGAGCCCTCAAACCTTGGACAGCTTCGTGATTCAAGGAATACAAACTTTATCTCCTGCTGAATTGAATGCATGGTCTGACAAACGCTTGGAGTTGGTAGAAGAAGCGTTGTCAAACTGGGTCAGCCCAGATGCACCAGCTGGCCTAGGCCAGGCCATGCGCTATGCGGTGTTGGATGGCGGCAAAAGATTACGTCCCCTCTTGGTGTTGGCCGCACGTGAAGCGGTGGCCAATGGCGTCCAAGACAAAACGCTAGACGCTGCGGCCCTGCGTGCGGCCTGTGCTGTTGAATTAATTCACGCGTATTCCTTGGTACACGACGATATGCCTTGCATGGATAACGATGTGTTGCGGCGAGGCAAACCCACGGTACATGTGCATTTCGGTGAGGCACAAGCTTTGTTGGCGGGTGATGCTTTGCAAGCTTTGGCGTTTGAATTGCTCACGCCTGAAAATCAACCTACAACTTCTGCCAACACACTTAGTCATATTCCTGATGAAGTGCAAGCGCGTCTCTGTCGTCTCTTGGCCAAAGCGGCTGGTTTTAACGGTATGGCAGGAGGCCAAGCCATTGATCTAGCAAGTGTTGGGTTGGCTTTAAATGAACAGCAATTGCGTGAAATGCATCGCCTTAAAACGGGAGCTTTGCTATCAGCCAGCGTCATGATGGGCGCCGCCTGCGGGAATATCAGCGCACAAACTTGGGGTTGTTTAGAGCGTTACGGTCAAGCGATGGGCTTGGCGTTTCAGGTGGTGGACGACGTCTTGGACGTGACGGCTGACTCTGTCACTTTGGGTAAAACAGCAGGAAAAGATGCGGCCAATGACAAGCCCACGTATGTATCCTTGCTCGGATTAGCCCGTGCCCAAGAATACGCCGAACAATTGCTCCATGAGGCCCTCAAAGCCCTTGAAGACAGTGGGTTGAAGTCAGCGCATAGCCTTGCTGCTTTGGCGCAACGTGTGGTGAATCGGAAAACGTGAACATGTCAAACTTACTCAACACCATCAACTCGCCTGCAGACTTGCGTGCATTGCCGCGACAACAACTTGGGCCCCTAGCAGATGAGCTGCGTGCGTATTTGTTAAAGAGCGTCGCGCAAACAGGCGGACATTTGAGTTCCAACCTGGGCACTGTTGAATTAACGGTTGCCTTGCACTATGTTTTCAATACACCGCATGACCGTGTGGTGTGGGACGTGGGCCACCAAACCTATCCGCACAAAATTTTGACGGGTAGACGCGAGCAAATGTCTACCTTGCGTCAGCGACACGGCTTGAGTGGATTTCCGCGCCGCAGTGAAAGCGAGTTCGATAGCTTCGGAACTGCGCATTCTTCTACCAGTATTTCTGCCGCACTCGGTATGGCCATGGCCGCGCATCAAAAAGGCGAGTCGCGCCATTCGATCGCCGTCATCGGTGACGGAGCGATGACTGCTGGCATGGCCTTTGAAGCAATGAACAACGCTGGCGTAACCAATGCTCGTTTTTTGGTGATCTTGAATGACAACGATATGTCGATTAGCCCACCCGTGGGGGCATTGAATCGTTATTTGGCGCAACTGATGAGTGGGCGCTTCTATTCAGCCGCCAAAGAAGTTGGTAAGCAAGTTCTCAAAGGTGCGCCACCTTTGTTTGAATTAGCCAAGCGTTTTGAAGAGCAGGCCAAAGGCTTGGTGGTACCTGCAACATTGTTTGAAAAGTTTGGTTTTAACTACATCGGCCCTATAGATGGTCACGATTTGGATTCGCTCATTCCAACTTTACAAAATCTTAAGAACCTAGAAGGCCCGCAATTTCTGCACGTAGTCACCAAAAAAGGCCAAGGCTATGAATTGGCGGAAGCCGATCCTGTCGCCTACCATGGCCCCGGTAAATTTGACCCTGCAGTCGGCTTGGTGCCCTCCACAACAGTTGCAAAAACTACGTTTACCCAAGTGTTTGGCCAATGGCTGTGCGATATGGCCGAGCATGACCCCTTGCTCGTGGGTATTACACCCGCCATGCGAGAAGGTTCAGGCATGGTGGCGTTTCACAAACGCTTCCCTGATCGTTATTACGACGTTGGAATTGCAGAGCAACATGCTTTGACATTTGCTGCTGGCTTAGCTTGCGAAGGCATCAAGCCTGTTGTCGCGATTTATTCCACCTTCTTGCAGCGCGCCTATGACCAAGTCATCCATGACGTTGCTTTGCAAAAGCTACCTATGGTGCTGGCGCTAGACAGGGCGGGCATTGTGGGTGCAGATGGTGCGACGCATGCGGGTGTGTTTGATATTCCTTATCTGCGTTGTATTCCTAATGTGAGCATTGCTTGCCCTGCTGATGAAAACGAGTGTCGCCAACTATTGACCACTGCTTACCAGCAAGACCACTGCGTCGCAGTGCGTTACCCAAGAGGCGCTGGCGTCGGTGTGAAGGTGGAAGCTGGTTTAAAAGCATTGCCGTTTGGCAAAGGTGAAATTCGCAGACAAGGCCAACGTATTGCTTTGCTTGCGTTTGGTACTTTGTTATATCCCGCGCTTGAGGTCGGCGAGTCTCTAAACCTCACAGTTGTGAATATGCGTTGGGCCAAGCCGCTAGACACTGACTTGCTTGCACAAGTTGCCCGCAGCCACGATGCGCTGGTGACTTTAGAAGAGGGCACAGTGCTGGGAGGCGCAGGCTCTGCGGTGCTTGAGGCCTTGCAGGTCTTAGACATTCAAAAGCCCGTATTAACCTTAGGAATTGCAGATGTATTCACCGAACACGGGGACCCAGTCAAACTCATGACGGAGCTTGGATTAGATGCAACAGGCATTCGTGCATCGATTTCGCAAAAGTTTCCGCATCTACTGTCCTAATACAGGGGAAAACCCGTGCAAACCCTAGTACTTGGGTACATACAATCACGCATATTTTTTGACTTTCACTTAAATAGGAGTTCACATGGATCGTCGTTCCATTATTAAAAATGCTGGTATTGCTGGCATCTTGGCTGCAGGTGCAGCGCCCGCTGTGCATGCACAAGCGGCTATTCGCTGGCGCTTGGCTTCGAGCTTTCCTAAAGCGTTAGATACGATTCACGGTGCGGCTGATACTTTTGCCAGGGTTGTAAAAAACATGACCGGTGGTAAGTTTGAAGTATCAGTGCATGCGCCTGGCGAAATCATGCCTGCTTTCGGTGTGGTGGATGGTGTCCAGCAAGGCTCGGTCGAGATTGCACACACAGCTCCTTACTACTTCTTTGGTAAAGACGAAACTTTCGCTTTGGGAACTGCAATTCCGTTTGGTTTGAACAGCCGTCAGATGACTGCTTGGATGTATGAAGGTAATGGTATGAAACTCATGCGTGAGTTTTATGCCAAGTACAACATGATTAACTTTCCAGGCGGCAATACGGGTGCCCAAATGGGTGGTTGGTTCCGCAAAGAAATCAAGTCTGTGAAAGATCTCAAAGGTTTGAAATTCCGTGTTGGTGGCTTTGCAGGCAAAGTTTTGGATCGCTTGGGTGTCATACCTCAAAACATTCCTGGTGGCGATATTTATCCAGCGTTGGAAAAAGGCACCATCGACGCCGCTGAATGGGTGGGTCCTTATGATGATTTGAAGTTGGGCTTTAACAAGGTTGCACCTTTCTACTACTACCCAGGCTTCTGGGAGGGTGGTCCTCAGTTGGACTTCTTCATCAATGACAAGGCATTCAATGCACTGTCACCTGAATACAAGGCAATTGTTGAAGCCGCTTGTGCACAAGCACACTCGGATATGCAAGCCAAGTATGACGCCCGTAACCCTGCTGCTTTGAAGCAGTTGGTAGGTTCTGGCGCCAAATTGCGTGAGTTCCCCAAAGACGTGATGGCTGCTTCATTTAAAGCAGCCATGGAACTGTACGAAGAGGTTTCAGCCAAGAACGAAAACTGGAAAAAGGTTTATACCGACTACTCCAAGTTCCGTGCAGATTCCAACTTGTGGTTCCGTTTCACGGAAGCCAAGTTTGACTCTTTCATGCAAGCGCAAAAACTGTAATAGGTTTTAGCCTTCAAGAGAAAACCGCGCCTAGTGCGCGGTTTTTTTGTGGCTAATTCAGCTGTGAAAAATAAAACCAATACGCCTTGAATTACATCTGGCGAAATGCTTTGAGTTCTTGGCTAAGTCTTTTCATCTCTATCAAGACCGCTGCATCGGATACATAAAAAACACTAAATTTGCCCGCAAGGGTGCGGGTATAAAGCCTGGGCGCAATAAGCCACTCTAGGCCTCGGATACGAATGAGTTGGGCGACAGCCAAATCATCAAAATCAAAGTGTTTGGGCCACATCCAACTTTGTGAAATGCCGGTGGGGTCTAGTCGAATACGGCTGATCAATACAAACCAAGCGGTACAGGCAAGCAAGCCCCAGCCCAAGATAAACCATCCGGCAGTACGAAGTCCTTCTAAGTCGGCGTTACCGCCAAATTTGCCTTGCAACCAAAGGCTTAAAAGCCAATAGCCACAAAATGCAACAACCGTGCAGGTGAGGGTTTTGAATGCGAGCGAGAAAGCCGGCCCCTCAACCTTTTCGGCCTGCAGTTCAAACCGAAAAGGCGCGGGTCCGAGCATTATTTTTTGAACAAGTCGTCAATTTTCTTTTGTTCAGCTGCAGCATCTTCTGCCGCAGTTGGAGCTGTGCCATCGGGCTTTAAGTCGATGACAGGAACTTCTTGCTCGGATGGCATTTCAATCACCACTTTGTCGAGATCGACCTTTTCTTCTTTGTCTAAGAACATGGTGACTGTCTCAGGAACAAAGATCACGATCACCACCAAGATGAGTTGCATGATCACCCAAGGAATCGCTCCTAGGTAAATATCGTTAGAGAGAACAGGTTTTTCGATACGACCTTCTTTGAATAAAGTATCTGCAATACCACGCAGATAAAACAGCGCAAACCCAAATGGTGGGTGCATAAAGCTAGTTTGCATGTTCACGCATAGCAACACACCAAACCACACCATGTCGATGCCCATTTTGTCGGCGACAGGGCCCAACATCGGCAAAATGATGAAGGCGATTTCAAAGAAATCTAAGAAGAAAGCCAAGAAGAATATAAATACATTGACTGCAATCAAAAAGCCAACTTGCCCGCCTGGCAAACCTGACAGCATGTCTTCTACCCATTTCGCGCCGTCCACCCCTTGGAAAACCATGGAGAACACGCGTGAACCGATCAAGATAAACACTACCATCGCGGTTAGGCGCATGGTGCTGTGCATCGCTTCCCAGATTAAGTCTTTGTCTAAGCGCTTATGCATAGCAGCCAAGAGCAAGGCGCCAACGCAACCCATAGCACCAGCCTCAGTTGGCGTTGCGATAGCAGTATTGATGCCTGGTAAACCGCCCATTGAGCCGAGTACGGCAAAAATTAAGAAAGCCGAAGGGATGATGCCGCGCAAACATTTCATCCATAAGTGAAAACCATCCATGGTGCGGGCTTCCTTAGGAATACCCGGCACATGGTGCGGTTTGAATACGCCCAAAGCAAATGTGTAGAGGGCAAAGATTGCAACCTGCAAGATGGAAGGGCCCCATGCACCTTTGTACATATCACCAACAGAGCGCCCGAGTTGATCGGCCATCACCACCAATACCAAAGAAGGAGGAACCAACTGTGTGATCGTGCCAGATGCGGCCAACACACCCGTCGCATAGCGCATGTTGTATCCGTAGCGAATCATGACTGGGAGAGAAATCAAGGCCATGGCGATCACTTGACCGGCCACCGTACCTGTGATCGCACCCAAGATGAAACCCACGATGATGACTGAGTAGCCTAGACCGCCTCTGACTGTTCCAAAGAGCTGTCCCATCGAGTCAAGCATGTCTTCGGCTAAACCGCATTTCTCGAGGATGGCACCCATGAAGGTGAAGAAAGGAATGGCCAACAACAAGTCGTTGCTGAGAATGCCAAAAATATTGAGCGGCAAATTAGCCATGAAGCTGGCAGGAAACCAGTCCAAGCTAATAGCTAGAAACCCGCAAGCCAAACCTAAAAAAGACAGTGAGAAGGCAACGGGAAAGCCAATCAGCATTGTGAGCACAAGGCCCGCAAACATGATGGGTGCGAAGTTTTGCATTTCCATAGTCGTATTCCTTATTGCACCGGTTTTTCGTAATGCGTGTCCATTTCAAACGTGCCTTGTAAATAAGCCACACGTTTGATGATTTCACTGATGCCTTGCAAAGTCATCCAAAAGAAACCTACTGGTAAAAGCAACATAGCAGGCCAACGAATTAAGCCTCCAGCATTGCTAGACATTTCGTTGGTCATGAGCATTTTGAGAAAGAGGGGGAAGCTCAGCCATGACAAGAGGATCATGACGGGCAATAAAAATAAAACCAAGCCCATTAAGTCAATGTAGACAGGGCCATTGCCTTTGAGGCGTCCATAAAAAATATCAACGCGCACATGCTCATTCATCTTAAGAACCAAAGGGGCGCCCAACATGACGGTGGTGGCGAACAAATACCACTGAATTTCAAGCCAACCGTTGGAGCTGATGTCAAAACCGTAGCGAATAAAAGCATTACCAGCAGAAATCATGGCGGCTGCTAAAACGGCAAATGCTGCCACACGGCCAAATTGCGCGCTAATTTTGTCTACGCCTAAGGCGAATGTTAGAAGTTTAGACACTGTGTGCCTCCTTTTTTTGACAACCGGCTATCCTACCAAATATCAGTAATTTCCAAGCTAGGATATAGAAGAATCTTCACAAATTTACATGTCCTCTTTGGCAGATAGTGCTTTCGCTGCATTCGACCTTATCACCCAGCTAGACCCTATGCTGGGGAGTGTGGTCGCACGTTCTTTGTGGGTGAGCCTATGGGCGACAGTGATAGCCAGTTCGCTTGGTATTTGTTTTGGCGCATGGATAGCCGTTAGTCGTTTTTATGGAAGAGGTGTGTTGTTGACTTTGCTCAACACCTTGCTGGCCTTGCCATCAGTGGTGGTGGGCTTGGTGGTATATCTCTTGTTATCGCGAAGTGGTCCTTTAGGGTATTTGGGTTGGCTTTTTAGCTTGAAAGCCATGGTGGTGGCGCAGTCTGTGTTGGTGTTTCCCGTAGTGGCAGCATTAACACGCCAATGTGTGGAAGATGCAGACCGACTCCATGGTGAGCAGTTGCAATCATTGGGCGCAGGTACGATTTTACGTAGTCTGCTGTTGGTGTGGGACGAGCGCTATGTATTTCTCACCATCGTTATCACTGCTTTTGGTCGGGCGATTTCAGAGGTGGGCGCCGTCATGGTGGTCGGTGGCAATATCGAGGGATTCACACGCGTTATGACCACAGCCATTGCCCTAGAAACCAGCAAAGGTGATTTGCCACTTGCGTTGGCACTAGGTTTAGTTTTACTCACGGTGGTTTTGTGTTTGAACATCTTGGTGGCGACTCTAAGAAGTTGGCGCTTGCGTGAAGACGGTTCAACGGCTGATCCTTTGCAAAAGGCATGGGTATGAACATGCAAATTGAAATCCAGCAAACAATTCCAAACATGAAAGAACTGCAACTCCAATTGCAGAGTGTGGATGTTCAGTTTGGTAACCACCTGGCACTCAAGCAAATTGATTTAAACGTGTATGCAGGAGAGCGTGTGGCTTTCGTCGGCGCCAATGGCTCTGGCAAAAGCACTTTGTTGCGTGTCATACATGGTGTGCTGCCTGTCAGTAGTGGCCAAGTGCATTGGCAGCCTGGGGTGCAACAGGCGATGGTATTTCAACGCCCGCATATGTTGCGCACCTCGGTTATCAATTTTGTGGCTTTGGCATTGTGGCTGCGAGGTGTCCCATGGCGTTCTGCCAAAGAGCAAGCGTTACAGGCTTTGCAGCAAGTTGATTTGCAAGATTTAGCGCGCCGCAATGCTAAAACTTTGTCTGGAGGTCAACAGCAACGATTGGCTTTTGCACGGGCATTGGCGGTTCATCCGCAATGTATGTTGTTGGATGAACCCACATCTAGTCTGGATCCACATGCCAAACGCGAAGTCGAGCGCATCATGGAGCATTGGATTGCAGAAAATGCAACCACTTTACTATTTAGTAGCCACAACTTAGGACAAGTCAAGCGCTTAGCAACCCGGGTTATTTATTTGGAGAACGGGCGTATCTTGGCTGATCTACCTACCCAGCAATTTTTCAATCAACCATTAGAAAAGTCGCACCCCGAAGCCCATTTGTTTTTAAGAGGCGAGCGCGTCTAACAAAGCCTTATTTGAAGAGTAAGACGACTGTTTTCAATCCTGCTAGCGTCATCAAGAGTGACCCGACTAAGTGCAAGCCAGCTGTCGCCATGGCCAAGCCGACACGACCCTCTGACAACATCGCCACCACTTCCGCAGAAAAACTAGAGAAGGTGGTGAGTGCGCCCAAGAAGCCCGTGACCAGCAACAAACGCCAAGCGGGGTCGAGATCCGGTTGCGCTTGAAAAAACGCCACGCAACCACCAACCAAGTAGCCGCCGATCAAATTGGCGGCCAAGGTGCCCCAAGGTAGTAAAGCCTCTTGTGTATTGAGCCAAGTACCCAATTGCCAACGAGCCAACGCACCCATACAAGCGCCTATGCAAATGGCTATAACAGCACTCATTTATCTATGCCCATGACCGCATCTGGCAGATAGGTCACTATTTGTGGAAACACGGTGATCAACACAATACAAACAACCAAACAGGCAAAGAATGGGAGGGCAGCGCGTGCGATGGTGTTGCTGTCTTTACCGGTCATGTTTTGCAAAACAAATAGGTTGAAACCTACAGGTGGTGTGACCTCGGCAATTTCCACCAACAACACAATAAAAATACCAAACCAAATCAAATCGAATCCCGCTTTTTGAATCATGGGTAAAACCACAGCACTGGTCAACACAATCATGCTGATGCCGTCTAATGCTGTGCCCAAAATCAAATACACCACGGTGAGTACTGCTATCAATGCCATAGGGCTCAGCTGCATGGCATTGACCCACTCTGCCAATTCGCGCGGAATACCCGTGAACGCCATAGTCTTGGTCAAGAAAGCAGCACCAGCCAATATGAACATGATCATGCAACTCGAGCGGGCAGTGCCCATCAAGCCTTCCCAGAAGTTGCTCCATGTCAAACTACCGCCCCATGCAGCCAATGCCAATGCACCTACCACGCCATAGGCCGCACACTCTGTTGCTGTGGCGTAGCCTGTGATCAAAACCCAACACACAAAAATGATGAGCGCACCGCAAGGAATGAGATTACGCGAGAGTTTGATCTTCTCTATGAAGGTGGTTGGAGCATCAGCAGCAGGCACTTGGTCTGGGTGACGCAAGCTCCACCACATGATGTAGCCGCTAAAGAGCGCCATCAATAAAAAGCCTGGCAAAAAGCCTGCGAGAAAAATGCGAATGATGGATGCGTCTGCAGCGACGGCATAAACCACCATGGTGATAGATGGGGGGATCAAAATACCTAGCGTGCCTGCGGTGGCCAATGAACCTAAAGCTAATTTTTCGCTGTAGCCGCGCTTCATCAATTCAGGCAATGCCACTTTGCTGATCGTGGCGCATGTTGCAGCAGAAGAGCCTGAGACGGAGCCAAAAATACCGCACCCCAAGATGGTGGTGTGCATTAAGCGACCAGGAATGCGGTTTAACCATGGACGCAAACCCTCAAACATCTCCTCGCTGAGTTTGGTGCGAAACAAAATTTCGCCCATCCAAATAAATAGAGGGAGCGCGGCAAGCTCCCAACTCGCATTACTTTCCCAAAACGCGCTGAATAGGTTTTTGCCTGGCTGTGTGCTGGTGAAAAAAGCTTGGCCCACCCAGCCGCAAATTGCCAAAGTCATGGCAATCCAAACGCCGCCTGAAAGCAACACCATCATGATGAGTAAAAGCAGGCCGCCGACGAGAAGAATATCCATGAAAACCTTGCAGGCTAAAAAATCAAACGTCGGAAGAAAAATCACCCCGCGCATGGCGCTCTTGTACTTCGCGCACATAAGTAGGGATTTGACCTTGTAGAACCAAGACCAATTCATCTAAAAGGGCGATCCATAAAAGAACAGACCCCAAGGCAAAGCTCATTTGTGGAATCCATATGGGCATGGGTAAAAGACCTTGTGCCACTTCGTTGAATTCCCAACTCTCATAGGTGAATTTGCAAGCCCACCAAGCCAAATAGGCTACAGCGATATTGCCAACCAGCAAAGCCGCGATCTCAAAACGCTTGCGCCATGCAGCTGTCAAGCGATCCAGTAACAAAGTGACGCGTACAAAGTCACCATGCTTGAACGCATGCGCCATACTAAAAAATGATGCCGCCGCACAAAACCACGCCACCACATCGTTGACAGCGCCAGTTCTAACCCCAAACTCACGCAATACGCTTTGGGCGATCATCAAAGCGCATAGCGCCAAGATGAACAAGGCGCCCAAAGCGCCAGAGGCGTAATACAGCCGATCTAAAAATCGGCGCATTATTTTTTCGCTTTGGGTGCAGGCTTAGCAGATTGGTTAAATGCGGTAATGATGGCTTCGCCATCCGCACCAGCGCGTTTTTGCCAGTCAGCCAGCATGATGGTGCCGACTTGTTTCATGTCTGCCATGAGCTTAGGTGATGGGGTGACGATTTGCATGCCTTTTTCAGCCAGGGCTTTTTTGTAGAAACCATCTTTTTCTGCGCTGACTTTCCAGCCGCGTGTCTCCGCTTCTGCAGCAGTTTTGACTAAAGCTGCTTGTGTTGCAGCATCCAGCGAATCAAATGCTTTTTTATTCACGATCACAGCGTTCTTAGGCAACCATGCTTGGGTGTCGTAGAAATACTTCAAGCTCTCGTAGGTTTTGGTGTCGAACCCGGTGGAGCCAGAGCTCATGTAGCTTTCGATCACACCAGTGGCCAAGGCCTGTGAAAGCTCCGCTGCTTGGATGGTCACTGGTTGTGCGCCAATAAGTTCTGCGATTTTGGCGGTGGCAGGGCTGTAAGCGCGCCATTTGATGCCACGCAAGTCGGCGACTGAATTGATTTCTTTCTTGGTGTAGATGCCTTGGGAAGGCCAAGCCACCGCAAATAACAACTTCATACCTTGGGCAGCTAAAAGTTTGTCGAGCACGGGCTTTTGCGCGTCGTACAAGCGTTTGGAGTCAACGTAACTGGTAGCCAAGAATGGGATACCGTCTGCGCCGTAAATAGGGTTCTCGTTTTCAAAGTTCACCAATAACACTTCACCAATTTGCGCTTGGCCGCCTTGCACCGCGCGTTTGATCTCATTGGCTTTGAAAAGCGATGCGTTGGCATGTACGGTAATTTTGAGTTTGCCGGCCGTAGCCGCATCGACATCTTTGGCGAACTGGATCAGATTTTCAGAATGGAAATTGGTTGCCGCATAGGCGGCAGGCAGGTCCCATTTGGTTTGAGCGAACACGCTGCCAGCAAAAAGTGACAGGGCTAGGGCAGAAACAGAAAAATAACGACGTTGCATAAGAACTCCTGAACAGGTAAGACTAAAAAATCGTGGCTTTTTCGCGCCAAAAGGTGAACTATAGCCAGTATTTGGGGGGCCTCTGAAATTCATACAATGGTCTGCAAGAGTAAGCCCCCATCTAATTAAGAACCGAAACGCCCCCCCCTAGAAACGGAATCCCCCATGAACAAACTTTTTTCCCTCACTTGCGCCCTCTTGTTTCTAGCCGGTTGCGCCACTTCCGCCAACTACCAAAAAAACCTCAATGCATGGGTCGGTGAGGACGAATCGGCCTTAGTTGCGAAATGGGGTAAACCTAATAAAACCTATGAAGTCGATGGCTTTACTTATTTGGTCTACACCACCTCTGGCGATGCATCGACGCCTGGCACCAATACAGATTCCCAAAACACAGTGGCTGGCACATCCATCTTTGGTGGCGCTAACGGTTGGATCCCATCGTTAACCTTTTGGAGCACTTGCCAAACCACATTTGAAATTCAAAAAGGCAAAGTGGTGACATTTGAATTCAAAGGCGCAGATTGCCGATCAAGTACTAAATAATTAGTGAATATCTATGAGTGATGGTGTATGCGAAAAAAAATGGCAATTCTGGATAGATAGAGGCGGCACCTTCACCGATATCGTTGCCAAACGACCTGATGGCCAATTAGTTACCCATAAATTACTCAGCGACAACCCCGAGCATTACCGCGATGCTGCCGTGGCGGGCATTCGCCATTTATTAGGCCTCGCCGCAAACGCGCCCATCACTTCAGCACTAGTGGAATGCGTCAAGATGGGAACGACCGTGGCGACCAATGCTTTGTTGGAGCGCAAAGGCGAACCTACGCTGTTGGTGACTACCCAAGGCTTTCGCGACGCCCTGCGTATCGCCTACCAAAACCGTCCGCGCTTGTTTGATCGACGCATTGTGTTACCTGAGTTGTTATATGCGCGGGTGATTGAAGCCCAAGAGCGTATTGGTGCGCATGGTGAGTTGGTGCAAGCCTTGGACGTAGATAGTTTGCATGCACAACTGCAAGATGCATTCGATGCAGGATTGCGCAGCGTGGCCATCGTCTTTATGCATGGGTATCGTTACACAAGCCATGAAGTGCAAGCAAAGGAACTTGCCGAGCAAATCGGATTCACGCAAATCAGCACCTCGCACGGCACCAGCCCTTTGATGAAGTTTGTCAGCCGTGGCGACACCACAGTGGTGGACGCGTATCTGTCACCCATCTTGCGACGCTATGTCGACTTAGTCGCTGCCGATATGCCAGGTGTGCCTTTGTATTTCATGCAGTCGTCTGGTGGCTTGACGGATGCGCATGCATTTCAAGGCAAAGACGCGATTTTGTCGGGGCCTGCTGGCGGCATTGTGGGGATGGCGCGCACAGCGCAATTGGCTTTTGCCAATATGGCAAGCCATGAACAGGTGCAGGTGATTGGCTTTGATATGGGCGGCACCTCCACTGATGTCTCTCATTTCGCTGGCACATTTGAGCGCGAGTTTGAAACGCAAGTAGCCGGAGTACGCATGCGTGCACCGATGATGAGTATTCATACCGTGGCTGCTGGCGGTGGATCCATCTTGCGGTTTGATGGCGCCCGCATGCGTGTGGGTCCACAAAGCGCTGGGGCCAACCCAGGGCCAGCTAGTTATAGGCGTGGTGGCCCCTTAGCCGTGACAGATGCGAATGTGTTGCTGGGAAAAATTCAGCCCCATTACTTTCCACATGTCTTTGGCCCTCAAGCAAATGAACCACTCAATAGAGATGTAGTACAGAAGCAGTTCAATGCATTAGCCAAAGACATGCAACGACCTGCTGAAGCTATAGCCGAAGGTTTTGTGCACATTGCAGTGCAGCAAATGGCTAACGCCATCAAGAAAATTTCAGTGGCGCGTGGCTATGACGTGACGCGCTACACCCTGCAATGTTTTGGCGGTGCTGGTGGGCAACACGCGTGTTTGGTAGCAGATGCCCTGGGCATGACGCGCGTCTTGGTACATCCAATGGCCGGTGTGCTGTCTGCTTACGGCATGGGCTTGGCTGATCAAAACGTGATGCGTGAACAAGCGGTTGAACAATTACTTAGCGCCGAAGTTTTGTCGCATTTACAGCAAACGATGGATGCACTGACAGAGTCTGCGCAAGCAGAGTTCAGCCAACAAGACGTTGACATAGCGCATTTGGAAGTGCACCAAAGGGTACATGTGCGCTACCTTGGTAGCGATGCAGCATTGGTAGTGCCTTTTGGGAGTCTGCAGGCGATTCAACAAGCTTTCGAGAAAGCCTACCAACAACGCTTTGCGTTTTTAATGGCGAACAAGCCCTTGATGGTGGAGGCTGTTTCTGTCGAGGTCTTGCTCAAGGGTGAGGCATTAGCAGAGCAAGTGCACGCCTTGCATCCCTTGAGAGATGTGCCGCAGCGCGACACGGTGAAGGTCTATGCCAATGGTGAATGGCGTGATGCCGCCTTGGTAGTTCGCGAAGATTTGCGACCAGGCGATGTATTGCAAGGCCCAGCCATCATCGCTGAGAAAAATGCCACGACCGTCATCGAGCCTGGTTGGCAGGCGCGGGTGTCTGCGCTAGACCATTTGGTGCTCGAGCGCTACCTCGCGAAAGAGGCGCAATTTGCTGTAGGCACCAAAGCAGACCCTGTGTTGCTTGAAGTGTTCAACAACCTATTCATGAATATTGCAGAGCAAATGGGCTTGCAATTGCAAAACACAGCGCACTCGGTCAACATCAAAGAGCGCCTAGATTTTTCTTGTGCTCTGTTTGATGCACAAGGTAACTTAATTGCTAATGCACCGCATATGCCTGTGCATTTGGGTTCTATGGGTGAGAGCATCAAGACGGTGATTCGCGAAAACGCTAAAACCATGCAAGAGGGCAATGTCTATGTGTTGAACGACCCCTATCATGGCGGCACGCATTTGCCAGACATTACCGTCATCACGCCTGTGTACTTAGACGGTTCCAAGACGCCAGATTTTTATGTAGGGTCTCGTGGCCACCATGCCGATATCGGTGGTGTGACGCCCGGTTCGATGCCACCGTTTTCTACGCGGATTGAAGAAGAGGGCGTACAGATCAACAATGTTTTGTTAGTGGAGCGTGGTGTATTGCGTGAGACAGAGATGGTGGCCTTGCTACAAAGCGGCCAATACCCCAGCCGAAACCCTGCACAAAACATGGCCGACTTGAAAGCACAAATTGCCGCCAACGAAAAAGGCGTGCAAGAGTTACGCAAGATGGTGACGCAGTTCGGCTTGCCTGTCGTCAAAGCCTATATGGGTCATGTACAGGACAACGCTGAAGAATCTGTGCGCCGTGTCATCACCCATTTGAAAGACGGGTCGTTCACCTTGTCTTTAGACAATGGCGCGCAGATACAAGTGGCGATTCGTGTGAATACACAAGCGCGTACCGCAGAGATTGACTTCACGGGCACGTCGGTTCAGCAAACCAACAACTTCAATGCACCAACTGCGGTGTGTATGGCCGCAGTGTTGTATGTGTTCCGTTCCTTGGTCGACGACGACATACCGCTCAACGCAGGATGCTTGAAGCCTTTGAAGGTGATCATTCCAGAAGGGTCGATGCTCAATCCGCTGCCACCTGCATCGGTGGTGGCGGGTAATGTGGAAACGTCTAGTTGCATCACCAATGCTTTGTATGGCGCGCTAGGTGTCATGGCCAGTAGCCAACCCACGATGAACAACTTAACCTTTGGAAATGCGCAATACCAGTATTACGAAACTATCTCTGGTGGAAGCGGGGCAGGCGATGGTTTTGACGGAACCAGTGTGGTGCAAACGCATATGACCAACTCGCGTTTGACTGACCCAGAAGTATTAGAGTTTCGCTTTCCAGTGCGCTTACAAAGCTATGCGATACGCGAGGGCTCTGGAGGTGCTGGGCGTTGGCATGGTGGCAACGGAGGAATCCGTCGCATTGAATTTCTAGAACCTATGACGGCCAGTATCTTGTCTAATGCGCGCGTACACCCTGCTTTTGGTATGGCGGGTGGTAGTGCCGGGGAAGTGGGCATCAACAGAGTGGTGCGTAAAGACGGTACGCAACAAGATGTACCGCATATTGCCCAAGTGGACATGCAAGCAGGCGATGTTTTTGAAATTCATACGCCAGGTGGTGGTGGCTACGGAAAGCTTTGACCATTCACTAAAACACCCTGGTCTGAAAATTGTTGCGCCTTAGCTTTACCAATACCTGCAACGCGGGACATCAAATCTTTCCAGTTCGTAAAAATTTTTTCAGCACGCGCTATCAATACTTTGCGTGTCATCGCAGGCCCCATGCCTTTGATGCTATCGAGTTCAGCTTCATTGGCCTGGTTGATCTCTAAGGCAAATACGCTTAAGTGAGCGCAAACTAAAGCGCCCGTCAACCATTTTTTAAGCAAGCAACTCTGCCATGTACTGGGTGACGCCAGACGTGACATCCGCAAACACATGGTTGCAACCTGTGCTGTGCAAGTTACTTAAATCCGCTTGGGTGTAGCACTGGTATTTGCCACGCAAAGCGTCAGGAAACGGAATGTATTCAATCAAGCCAAGTTGTACGGCTTGCGCCAAATCCAAAGCAGGATGGCCTTGCGCGCGGCGCAATGTATTGACAACCGCCAGTGCGACATCGTTAAAAGGTTGCGCGCGTCCTGTGCCGAGATTGAAGATGCCCGATTTGCTGGGGTTATCAAAGAACCAGAGATTGACAGCCACCGCATCGTCCACAAAGATGAAGTCGCGCTGTTGGTCACCTGCGCTGAAACCACCGTATTCGCCAAATAGTTTGACGCGTCCTTCTGCATTGAATTGATTGAACTGGTGGTAGGCCACGCTTGCCATACGCCCTTTGTGTTGTTCGCGAGGGCCGTAGACATTGAAGTAGCGGAACCCCGCTACTTGAATACTCAAGTTGCGAAAGTCATTGCTGTAAGCGCGCCGCACATATTGGTCAAATAAGAGTTTGGAGTAGCCATACACATTGAGCGGGCGCTCGAACTCTGGTGTTTCGCGGAAAGTGTCGCTGCCGCCATACGTGGCTGCGGACGATGCATAAAGCAAGCGTGTACCTGTTTGCTGGCAAGCTTTGAGCAGACCGCAGGACAGGCTGAAGTTGTTGTCCATCATGTAACGGCCATCGGTTTCCATGGTGTCGCTGCAAGCACCTTCGTGGAAGATGGCTTCTACTTTGCCGTAGGCACCGTCTGCAAAGAGTTCATAGAAAAGGTCTTGGTCTACATAGTCTGCAATCTGCAAATCGGCCAAGTTGACAAACTTGTCGCCTTGCGTGAGGTTATCGACCGCGATGATGTTGTCAATGCCGCGTGCGTTCAAGCCTTTGATGATGTTGCTGCCAATAAATCCTGCAGCTCCGGTGACGACGATCTTCATGCAAATAACTCCTCGTAGCTGACAGTAGCTGTACCAAATTTACCTACCACCACGCCACCCGCGCGGTTGGCCCAAGGCATAGCCTCGCGCAAAGACATTCCGGCTGCCACAAGGGCTGCGAGGGCGGCAATCACGGTGTCGCCTGCACCCGTCACATCAAACACTTCGCGCGCTTGGGCTGCGATATGTGTGACGCCTTGTGCATCGAACAGGGTCATGCCTTCTTCGCTGCGCGTGAGCAACACAGCGTCGAGTTGCAATTGCTTGCGCAAGTTGTGCGCTTTGGTGCTGAGTTCTTCTTCGCTATTCCAACCACCCACCACTTGCTGCAATTCAGCACGGTTAGGTGTGATGCAAGTAGCACCTGCATAGCGTGAAAAGTCGCTGCCTTTGGGGTCAATCAACACGGCTTTGTTGGCTTTGCGCGCTGCAGCAATCATGTCAGTCACATGCGCCAAGCCGCCTTTGCCGTAGTCGGAGAACAACACGACTGGATGGTCTACTAAGAGTTGCATGAACTGCTGGGTTTGCGAAGACAAGACTTCGTTTTGTGGCGTGTTTTCAAAATCTACACGGAGTAATTGTTGTTGCCGTCCAATGACGCGCAGTTTGACGGTGGTTTTGAGTTGGGCGTCGCGACCGAAATAAGGGGTGATGCCGCTTTTGGCGATCAGGTCTTGCAATAAATGGCTAGCTTCATCGTCACCAACTACGGACAGCAAAGAGGCTTGCGCCCCAACGCTCACGGCATTGAAGGCTACGTTGGCGCATCCACCCAAACGGTTTTCTTCGCGGGTGATACGCACCACAGGCACAGGGGCCTCGGGGCTGATGCGGTCAACAGCGCCGTACCAGTAACGGTCGAGCATGACATCGCCGACCACCAATACTTTGGCTTGCGCGAGTTGCTCTTTGGAGAGTGGAGGTTTGGGTAAGTTCATAGTTCTTCAATACGCTTTGGCGGATAACTGTCCCAAGCTTGGCAGCCTGGGCATTGCCAGAAATGTTGTGTTGCTTCAAAACCGCAAGCTGCACAGCGATAGCGTTGCAGAGGCTTGGCAGCGCGTTCGAGCGCGCGTTGCACTTGTGGATGGAATTGTTGGTGCTCAAATTTTTCGTTGGCAATCCATTGGGTGGCGGCAACCAATGAGGGTTCGCGTTCTAAGTGCTTGGCAAACCATTGGCTGGTGTCTGTCTCGCCACGCGCTGTGCGCAAGGACACGATGGCTTGCAATACATCGAGGGATGCCGTGTGTTGGTAGAGATGTTCTAAAAACTGCAAGGCGTCATCTAAGCAATGCAATTCTTGAGCAAGCACCGCTAACCGAGGCGCTAAGAGTGGCACTGCGGAAGGCGCGGTATGCGCAAGACGTTTGAGCGTGTCGTAAGCGGCTTGTGTCTCACCTGATTCGCTTAGCACTTTAGCCATCGCTAATGGCGCTCTAGCCGCGTGAGGTGCAGTATCGATAGCTTGTTGCAAGAGACGAATTTTGGTGGCGTTGTCTTGGGTCGTCTCGTTGCTTTCGGCCTGCTCGCACAGGTAATGCGCCAAGCGGCCTTGAAAACTCCCATTGCCCGAGGCATTGAGTTTGTGCGCGATGTCGGTGGCTTTGGCCCAGTCGCGCGAGCGTTCATAAATACTGAGTAAGGCCAAATGCGCTTGTTCCGCGAAAGCGGTGCCTTCTAGCTTGGACAAGGCGTCTTCGGCGCGGTCTAGCAAACCTGCTTTAAAAAAGTCCAAGGCCAAAGCATGTTGGGCGCGGTCTAGATCGGCTTGGCTTAAGTCACCACGTGAGAGCAGGTGTTGGTGGACACGTACCGCACGTTCGTATTCGCCACGGCGGCGAAACAAATTGCCTAAAGCGAAGTGCAACTCGGAGGTGTCCGGGTCGTGTTGCACAGCTTCAATAAAAGCATCAATCGCTTGGTCTTGTTGCTCGTTGAGCAAGTAGTTCAAGCCTTTGAAGTAAGCGCGCGGGGTTTGGCGGTTTTCAAAACGCAACTGACGCAAGTCGACCCGCGAAGCTAACCAACCTAATCCAAAGGCCAAAGGCAGACCAAACAAAACCCAGCTGATATCAAATTCCATGCGCGGTGTCCGGTAGGGCTGGCTTGTTGCTGACGTTGGTGGACATGGGTTCTGTTGGGGTAGTGCTTGTGGACTTGGCCAAGCGACGTAACTTCCACCAGCGTGGCAGCATGCCCATGACGCCCACAGCAACACCCAATACAAAAATGCTCAAGACGACCACGATCAAAGGCGCACGCCAAGCGGCGCCAAAAAAGAAATGCACCAAGATGTCTTCTTGGTTATTGAGTGCAAATGCGAACAGGGTAAAAAAAATGGCTGCTTTCAATGTCCATTGAAGCAGCCACATGAGGTTTTTCAAAGTAACTCCTCAGTGACTGAGAAGAATTTTAGCCCCGAGAGTCGATTTACTTTTTGACTGGTGTCGCAGCCAATATTTCTTGTGTGCGTGCATCCACCGCTTCGCGCAAGGCTTTGCCTGGCTTGAAGTGGGGCACACGTTTTTCTGGAATCGCGACACTCTCGCCGGAACGCGGATTGCGTCCCATGCGAGGGGGCCGACGGTTGATCGAAAAACTGCCAAAACCCCGCAATTCAATGCGGTGCCCGCGCACCAAGGCGTCGCCCATCGCGTCAAGAAGCGTCTTGACGGCGAACTCAGCGTCGCGGTGCGTGAGCTGGCTGAAACGTGCAGCCAGTTCTTCGACCAAGTCGGAACGGGTCATCCGTTGTTGTTGTCGTCAAGCTTGGCACGCAACAAAGCGCCCAAACTGGTGGTACCCGTGTTTTCACGTGACGATTGTTGTGACAAGTTAGCCATAGCTTCTTGTTGGTCGACAGCGTCTTTGGCTTTGATGGACAACTGGATGTTGCGGGTCTTGCGATCCACATTGACCACCACAGCAGTGACTTCGTCGCCGACTTTGAGCACGTGGCTGGCGTCTTCCACGCGGTCGCGTGAAATTTCGCTGACGCGCAAGTAACCGACGATGTCTTCGCCCAAATCGATTTCAGCGCCTTTGGCGTCAACCGTTTTGACCTTACCCGTGACGGTTTGGCCTTTGTCGTTGACAGACACGAAGGTGGTGAAGGGGTCAGAGTCGAGTTGCTTGATACCCAAGGAGATGCGCTCGCGCTCGACGTCCACAGCCAATACCAAGGCTTCGACTTCTTGGCCTTTTTTGTATTCGCGGACAGCGTTTTCGCCGGTCTCGTTCCAAGACAGATCAGACAAGTGCACCAAACCGTCGATGCCAGCCGCCAATCCGACGAACACGCCGAAGTCGGTGATGGATTTGATGGGGCCTTTGACGCGGTCGCCGCGCTTGGTGTTTTGTGCGAAGTCTTGCCATGGGTTGGCTTTGCACTGCTTCATGCCGAGGCTGATACGGCGCTTGTCTTCGTCGATCTCGAGGACCATGACTTCGACTTCGTCGCCCAAGGCCACGATTTTGGAAGGTGCCACGTTCTTGTTGGTCCAGTCCATTTCAGACACGTGGACCAAGCCTTCGATGCCGGGTTCGAGTTCCACAAACGCGCCGTAGTCGGCAATGTTGGTGATCTTGCCGAACAAACGGGTGCTTTGTGGGTAGCGACGGTTGACGCCCATCCATGGGTCGTCGCCCATTTGTTTGAGGCCCAAAGAGACGCGGTTTTTGTCGGTATCGAACTTAAGGATCTTGGCGGTAATTTCTTGACCGGCTGTGACCACTTCAGAAGGATGACGGACACGACGCCATGCCATGTCGGTGATGTGCAACAAGCCATCGATGCCGCCGAGGTCAACGAATGCACCGTATTCGGTGATGTTTTTGACCACGCCGTGGACCACAGAACCTTCTTTAAGGTTGTCCATGAGTTTGGCGCGCTCTTCGCCCATCGACGCTTCGACCACGGCACGGCGAGACAACACGACGTTGTTGCGCTTGCGGTCGAGCTTGATGACTTTGAATTCCATGGTCTTGTTCTCGTAGGGAGACAAGTCTTTGATCGGACGGGTGTCGATCAGTGAACCAGGCAAGAAAGCGCGGATGCCGTTGACCAAGACGGTCAGGCCACCTTTGACTTTGCCGCTGGTGGTGCCAGTGACAAATTCGCCAGATTCGAGGGCTTTTTCTAAGCTCATCCAAGATGCCAAACGCTTGGCGGTGTCGCGGCTCAGAATGGTGTCGCCGTAGCCGTTTTCAACGCTACCGATCGCGACAGAGACGAAGTCGCCCGCTTGGACTTCGAGTTCGCCCTTGTCGTTTTTAAATTCCTCGATAGGCACATATGCTTCGGACTTGAGGCCAGCGTTCACGACGACGTGGTTGTGTTCAATACGCACCACTTCAGCAGTGATCACTTCTCCAGTGCGCATTTCAGAGCGCTTCAAGGATTCTTCAAACAGGGCGGCAAAAGATTCAGACATGTATTTTTGTGTGGCGTTTGCCACGGGTTAGGTTGTCGATCCATTTGGCCAGTGCGCCAATGCAGCGCGAGGGGAGCCAAATGGGCCAGGGGGCAGACTAGGGGTTAGAAAGGCTGCTTTGCCTTCCACCAAGCCAACACCTGATCCACCGAGGCTTCGATGGACAGCTGGGAGTTGTCAAGCTGGAACGCGTCTTGTGCTGGTTTTAGGGGTGCAACGCTGCGGTTGGAGTCGCGGGCGTCACGTGCCTCTAAATCGGCGCGAAGACTGTCGAGTGTAGTCGAAATTCCCTTAGAAATCAACTGCTTATGGCGTCTTTCGGCTCTTTGCGCGGCACTGGCGGTCAAAAACACCTTCAAAGGCGCATTGGGAAAGATGACCGTGCCCATGTCGCGCCCATCAGCCAAAAGACCTGGAAGGCGCTGAAAGCTTTGCTGCAAGGCGACCAAAGCGGTGCGCACATGGGGCAAGACCGAGACTTTGGAGGCGTTCATACCGGCTTCTTCGGTGCGGATGGCGTCGCTCACATCTTGGGCACCTAGCCAAACGGACTCACCTTCAAAACGCACTGGCAAGGTGCGGGCAAGGTCGGCAATGGCGTTTTCGTGAGCGGTGTCTAACTGAAGGCCTGCTTGGAGCGCGGCCAATGCGGTGATGCGATAGAGCGCACCTGAATCTAAATAGTGGTAGCCCAAGGCTTGCGCCACACGGCTAGCCAAAGTGCCCTTGCCAGACGCGGTGGGGCCGTCGATACAAATGACGGGGATATGGTGTACCTCGGCTTGGGTGACTGAAAACAGGGCTTCGAAATAGTCGGGGAAAGTTTTGGCGACGCACTTGGGGTCTTCGATACGCACCGGAATTTGCGCTGCGTTGAATGCAGCCAACGAAAAGCACATGGCGACGCGGTGGTCGTCGTAGGTGTGGATGGAGGCGGGTTGCCATTGACCTAGTTTTTGAGCCGCATGCGAGGCTTTTGCAATGACAGGGGGTGTAGTTATTGAAGAAGTTGTTTGCTCTGTTGGTAACGGATATACCTTTAACCAATCAGCCCCTTCTTCCACCTGGGCCCCTAGCTTTCTGCATTCAGTTGCCATGGCGTGTATGCGGTCTGTTTCCTTGACGCGCCAACTCGCGATGTTGCGCAAGGTGGTGGGGCTGTCGGCATAAAGCGCCATCACGGCCAAGGTCATGGCAGCGTCGGGAATGTGGTTGCAGTCGAGTTCAATGCCTTTGAGCGGCCAAGCGCCGCGGCGTACCTCTAACCAATTGGGACCACTGGTGATCTGCGCGCCCATTTGCGTGGCGGCATCCATGAATCGGATATCGCCTTGTATGGAATCGGCGCCGACGCCTTGGATACGAATAGGATCCTCGCCGCCCGCCGCGATTGCACCCAGCGCAATAAAGTAACTTGCCGACGACGCATCGGCCTCTACATGGATGGTTTTGGGGGACTGGTACGACGCCCCAGCAGGGATAGTGAAACGCTGCCAACCATCGCGTTTGACGAGAATGCCAAAACGTTGCAACAGGTTCAAGGTGATGTCGATATAGGGTTTGCTGATGAGTTCGCCCACCACGTCAATCACGATGTCACGATTTTTAGCGGCGAGCGGTAAAGCCATCAACAAAGCCGTCAAAAACTGGCTGGAGACATCGCCCCTTACTTGAATGGGTTGGTCTAACTTTAGAGTTGGTTTGCCAATGCGCAAAGGCGGAAAGCCGTCGTTGCCTAGGTACACAATGTGGCATCCTAGCAAACGCAATGCATCGACTAAATCTCCAATGGGGCGCTCATGCATGCGCGCCACACCCTTGAGCGTGAAGTCTCCACCCAACACAGCCAGAGCGGCAGTCAGAGGGCGCATAGCGGTGCCAGCGTTGCCCATGAAAAATTCGATGGGTGCGGCGTGTTGCAACTGTCCGCCAAGACCAGTGACGGTTAAGGTGGTGCCGGCTTCTTGCACGCCGCATCCCAGTTGGCGCAAGGCTGCGAGCATCACGCGGGTGTCGTCGGAGTCGAGCAAGTCGTGGACCACTGTCGTGCCTTGGCAAAGGGCAGAGAGCAACAGCACGCGGTTAGAAATGCTCTTAGAGCCTGGCAAGGTGATGGTTCCCGAGGCGCTGTGAAGCGGAGGAAGGTCTAGGAACGCAGTGGAAAACATTCGGTTAAACGATACAAATTTAAGCGTCAGATGCTAAGTTGCTTGCGTCCGTCGCCTGCAACTTCCAAGCGCTACGCACTTGGCTAGCTTGTGCGATCAGCGATTGAAGCGCTTGGGTGTCTTGGTTTTTTAAAGTATCTTCCAACTGCGCCAATGCCTTTTTGAAGTGCGTAATCTGGCTGAGCACTTCTGTTTGGTTCGCACTCAAAATATCCCGCCACACCGCGGGGTCGCTTCCGGCAATGCGCGAGAAGTCTCTAAAACCGGGACCCGCCATGCGCAGGAAATCTGCGCCTTCGGTTTGCGCCATCAATCCGTTCACTGCGGCAAAAGCTAGCAGGTGGGGTAGATGGCTCACGGCTGCGAAAGTTGCGTCATGGGCTTCGGGGGTCATGGTGAAAACGGTGCTGCCCAAGGCTTGCCATACCGCTTGCGCTTGGCCCATCTGTGTGGCGCCTGTTTCAGGCAATGGTGTGAGGATGGTGCGACGGTTTTTGTAGAGATCGCCCTCGGCATGGTCGATACCTGCCACTTCTTTGCCTGCTATTGGATGGGCAGGCACAAAGCAGGACAAGCGCTCTCCCAAGGTTTCGCGGGCAGCAGCGACTACGTCGCATTTGGTGGAGCCCACATCCATCAGCAATACATTGGCGGACATGGCAGGCACGATAGCTTCTAGGCTTTGGCGTGTAGCACTGACAGGAACTGCCAGCAAGACTAAATCTGCGCCTTGGACAGCTTGCGCCACGTTGTCGCAGGCCATGTCGATGACTTGGAGTTGTTGCGCACGTTGGCGGGTTTTTTCAGAAGCGCTAAAACCTGCGATGAACTTCACCAAGCCTGCTTGTTTCAACCCAAGCGCAAACGAGCCGCCCATCAGGCCACAGCCGATCACAGCAAGTTTTTGGAATGTCATAGTGCTTAAAAAATCTAAAGCGGGCAAAAGCGCGGTTCGAACATCTTGTTGAAAAGATGTTCAAGACTCAGAATCAGGGTAAGAGCCCAACACCTTGTAGAAAGCGCACAGGCCTTGCAATTCTTGTAGAGCAGTCGCCACATGGGGTTGCGACACATGGCCTTGGATATCTATATAGAAGTAGTACTCCCACTGGCCAGATTTGGCTGGGCGAGACTCAAAGCGCGTCATCGACACGCCATTGTTTTTGAGCGGCACTAGCAAGTCGTGGACAGCGCCTGGGCGATTGGGAACCGACACCACCAAACTGGTGCAGTCGTGTCCCGAGGCAGGAGGCGTAGCCAAGGTTTGGGGCAGGGCGATTACCGCAAAACGGGTGCGGTTGTAGGCTTCGTCTTGGATGGCGTGGTGCACGATATGCAGAGCGAATTGGCTCGCTGCACGCTCGCTGGCCAAAGCCGCCCAAGCGGGGTTGGTAGCTGCGAGTCTTGCGCCTTCGGCGTTGCTAGAAACAGCACGTCGCTCGGCCAAAGGCAAATGTTGTGACAACCAGCCTTGGCATTGCGCCAAAGCTTGCGGGTGCGCCAAGATCACTTCAACGCCTTGGTCGCTGTTGATTTGGCGCAGCAAGTTATGGCGAACCAACAAGCTGACTTCGCCCACCACATGGACG
>CAIRQX010000034.1 GCA_903880855.1 uncultured Burkholderiales bacterium
CCCAACCACACCTTTTACTTCCATATCGACGACAAGCATGTGATTGACGCGCTCTATGGCGGCAACTCCTCGCGCTGGATCAACCATTCCTGCAAACCCAGTTGCGAGCCCGATGAGCGCGATGGGCGTATCTTTATTACTGCACGCCGCAATATTCTGGCGGGTGAAGAGTTGAGCTATGACTACGGCCTAGTGATCGACGCCCCCATGACCGAAGAGCTCCAAGCCGAATACCCCTGTTGGTGCGGCGCCAAGAAATGCCGAGGCACCTTGTTGTCATCTTCTTCCGTCAAGCCTGGCAAAGACAAAAAGAAAAAGCGCAAGCACTAGGCTTTGGTGGCAAAAGTAGCGATAAAAATCAATAACCTTGGCTTGTAACTACGCACCATGATCTGGCCCGCAGAAGATATCTGGCAATCCTGTGTCTCCCTTCTGCCCGCACTAACGGTAGAGGTTTTGAAAGAGGTGGACTCCACCAACTCCGAGCTCATGCGCCGCGCCCGATCGGGGCTCACAGACCCCGTATTGCTGGTCGCTGAATCGCAAACTGCAGGGCGCGGGCGTTTAGGCCGCCAATGGCATTCGCAAGCAGGCGATGCCTTAACTTTCTCGCTAGGACTGATGCTCCACCCTGCCGACTGGTCCGGGCTGTCTCTGGCGGTTGGGCTCTCTGTCGTAGAAAGCTTAGACCCGCAAGGCGCCTTGGGGCTGGAATTGAAGTGGCCAAATGATGTGTGGGTGCTTCAACAGCCAAACCAATGGGCCAAATTGGCCGGTATTCTGATTGAAACCGCCATCACGCAAAACGAAGAGCGTTACTGCGTGATCGGTATTGGCGTAAACATCGCTTCGCCAAATGCGCAAGACTTATCTATGCCAGCTATCGGACTTCGCGAGCACTTGTCTGGCGAAGAGACTGCATCTAGTGCCAGGACTTCATCCGCAGGGGCAACTTCAGCTCCCCTGGCGCTGGCTTTGATTGCAAAGCCCTTGCTTGCTGCGGTGCTTGCTTTCGAGGCAAAAGGTTTTGCGGCATTGCAGACAGCGTTTCAGAAAAGAGATGTATTGCGAGACATGCCGGTCACTTTGAGCGATGGCCGCCAAGGAACTGCGCGGGGCGTAGACAATATGGGCGTGTTGCGCGTGGAGACGCCGCAAGGCATGCAGTTGATCAATAGCGCAGAAGTGCGTGTGCGACCGTCCATCGAGGGAGTCTGAATGAGTTCAAAAACTGTCTGGCGTAATGTGGCCTTTTTGCTGGTGCTTGCCAACCTGATGTTTTGGTTATGGGGCCAAGGCTATTTGCGGGTGGTTGGCATGGGGCCTAAGTCCGTGCAAGAACCGCTTAGATTGAAAGACCAAGTCGAGCCGCAAGCCTTGACCATACAAAGCGCTGCATCTCAAGGGCCCAAGTAAAGTTTTAATTCAGCCCCAAATAAATTCGCCGAATTCGATCGTCTTTTGCCAAGTCTTTGGCGTATCCCGTTTGTGCCACGTGGCCATGCTCCAGCACATAGACGCGATCGGCAATGTGCAATGCGGACTGCGCATCTTGCTCGGCCATCAAAATCGCCACACCGCGGCTGCGAATTTGTTGGATGGCGGCAAAAATTTCCATCTTCAAGCGGTGCGCAATGCCGACCGATGGTTCATCCAGTAACAGCAGTTTGGGCGCGCCCATCAAGGCGCGTCCAATCGCCACCATTTGTTGTTGACCGCCCGACAAGGTGCTCACAATCTGGCTACCCCGTTCCGACAGAATCGGAAAAAGCTCAAACACGCGCTGCATATCTTCGGCCACCGCCTGTTTGTCGTTGCGCAAATACGCGCCGAGTTGCAGGTTTTTCTCAACCGTCAGTTCAGGAAACAAGCGGCGACCTTCTGGGCAATGGCAAATGCCTAAACCGACGACGCTCTCTGTGGCCACGTCGTGCAAGGAGCGCCCTTCAAATGTCAGCCCGCCTTGCGATGCCAGCGAACGCGAAATGGCTTTGAGCAATGTCGACTTGCCTGCGCCGTTAGGGCCCAACACGGCCACCAACTCGCCTGGCATGACGTTCAAGGTGATGTTCTCTAAGGCCATGGCCTTGCCGTAAGCGGCGCTGAGGTTTTGGATATCAAGCATGTTGGGTCTGCTCCAGCGGGTTTTGCCGGCCGATATAAGCCTCGATCACGCGCGGGTTGTTGACAATATCGGCGGGTACACCCTCAGCGATCACCTCGCCAAAATCAATCGCCACCACACGTGAGACCAATTGCATGAACTCGCGCAGTTTGTGTTCAATCAACATGATGGTGAGTTTTTGTTCGCGGTGCAGTTTGCGAATCAACTCTGACAGCGCCTCTATTTCTGAGGATCCCAAGCCCGCAAAAGGCTCGTCCAGCAACAGCAACTCAGGGTCTGTGGCTAAAGCGCGGGCGATCTCTAGGCGACGTAAATCACCATAAGACAGTAGCTCTGACGCTGTATGTGCTTTACCAGCCAGACCGACTTGATCGAGCAAATGCATGGCGCGCGCACCGATATCGTCGGTTTTTACGCGGGGCCCAAGGCTGCCAACCAAGACGTTTTCTAGCACCGTCAACCCAACGAATGGCCGACACAACTGGAACGTGCGTGCAACGCCCAAGCCTACGATGTCGTTGGAGCGCATTTCGCGCAATGACTTGCCGCGCAACAGCACTTGCCCCTCATCAGCGGGAATGAACCCTGTGAGTAAGTTAAAAAGCGTCGTCTTGCCTGCGCCGTTAGGCCCCAAGACGCCGACAATCTCACCCTCTTGCACAGTGATATTGATGTCCTTCAACACATGCAAGCCACCAAAATGTTTGTCGAGGTGCTTGACCTCAAGTAGCGCGTGTGTCATGGGCGCTCCTGTGAGAAAAGATTCCGTATCTTGTTCCATGTGGGTGCCACGATGCCGTTAGGCAAGAAGAACAAAATGAAGATGAGTAACAAGCTGTAGACCATCAAGCGCCACTCGCCAAAGTTACGCAAACCTTCGGTCATCAGTGTCAGCAACAAGGCGCCGCCAACGGGGCCAAATATCGTTCCCATGCCGCCCACATAGACCATGGTGATGATGGTGATCGATGTCACCACGGCAAACAGCTGAGGACTCACTTGCAACTGGTAGTGGGCATACAAGGCGCCACCCAAACCTGCGAATGCAGCACTGATGATGAGCGAAGCAATTTTGTAGGTAGTGATGGGCAGACCTGCCGCAAGACAAGTGGCTTCGTCACCGCGGATCGCGCGCAATATCAGTCCCCAACGCGAACGTGCCATCCACGCCAGAAACCAAGTGATGGCGCCCAGCAAGGCCAAAACAAACCAGTAGTAGTGCAAAGGGTCTTTGATGAGAGGCGTGATGTCTTGTATGCCTTCTTCGCCGCCAGTGAACTCCCAAAAAATCAGCATCAAGCGTTGCATGATCACGGCAGCTGACAACATGGCGAGTGCAAAGTAAGGGCCGCGCAGACGCAAGGTCGGGAAGCCCAAAATCAACCCAAAAAAGGCCGCAACCACCATCGACGCAGGCAAACTCCACCAGGGCCCCCAGCCAAACTGCACATTCAAAAAGCCAGCGGTGTAGGCGCCCACACCAATGAACAGCGAATGCCCAAAGTTCTCGCGCCCCGTCAGGCCAGACATGAAGTCCCAACTGACCGACCAAATGCCGTAGATGGCGGCCACGGTGAGCACGCCTATCAAATACTTACCGGGAAACAGCGTGGGTAAAAATCCTAAGAAGGCCAAAGCCCCCAATCCCCCCGCCACGCTGATACTGTCTAAACCGCGAAATGCCTTCATTAATTCCTCGGCCTTTTAAAACGCAGCGCGCTTACCAAAAATGCCGGCAGGTCTAAACACCAACATCAGCAAAGTGGCTAGCACCGACACGATTTCGGTCCAGCTGCTTGAAATCAAATACGCCACACAAGTTTCTGCGTAGCCCAATAAAAACGCAGCAGCTATGCTGCCAGGGATAGAGCCCAGACCACCCACCACCACAATCGCAAACGCTTTGACGATGGGTAGCAAATGCATTGACGGCTGCACCGACAAAAAGGGCCCCGCCATTACGCCAGCCAATGCGGCTAGCGCTGCCGAGATGGCCATCACCAGCGAAAAAATCTTGTCGCTAGGAATGCCCATGTATTTGGCGGCTTCTGGATCTTGAGAAATCGCCAAGATGGCGCTACCCAAGCGGGTGAACTGGATAAACATATACAGCGCGCCAATCGCGACACTTGCAACGGCCAAGGTGAGTAAACGTTGGCCTGCTACGTCTACGCCGCCTAAGTTGATCTTCGTGTCCACAAACGAGGGAACGTTGCGGTACTCCGAGCCAAATACCAAGAACAGCGTTTGTTCAACCACGAGTGCGACGGCCAAAGAGATCATCAATACGCCGAGCTGGGAGTGGCGCAGAGGGCGAATCAAAACCTTTTCCACGACGACGCCAAACACGGCGACAAATGCAATCGCGATCAAGGTGGCGCTCCATAGAGGCAGCCCCACCATCGACGTGAGCACGTAGGTGCCGTAGGCGCCAAGTGCATAAAACGAGCCGTGGGCTAAGTTCAGGATGCGGGCCACCCCGAAGATCAGGGTGAATCCGACGGCCAATAAGGCGTAGATGGCGCTGGTGACAGCGCCATAAATCAGTATTTCCAATTTATTTTTTCATCCAAGGGGGCAAGATGAAGTTGCCAGTACGCAACTCTTTCGGGTAGATCACTGCGCGCTCGCCCTTGTCTTGCCACTGGGCGAAGATGAGGTTCATTTTGCCTTTGCCAGTTTGCACATCGTGCATCTCGTCAAAAGTGATTTCGCCACCCACGCCTTCAAACTTGGTTTTTTCCAACTCTTTGATCACTTTATCGGTATCAAAACTGCCGGCGCGTTTGACCGCATCGGCATAGATGTAAACCGAGTCATATGCAAAGAACGCGGTGTACACAGGATAGTTGGCTGAATTCTTTTTGAACTCGTCAAAGAATGGCACGGTCTTCTTGGTCAAAGGCGCGCGCACGGCAAAGTTGGCTGCCACTTCAGAAATAGACTTGCCACCAATACGGCTGTAGAAGTCGCCGTCCATGCTCTTGACGTCAATGCCGCCATAGGGAACAGGTACTTGTGCGTCGTGCCATTGTTTAGCAAACACGTCGCTAGAGGCATGCGACAGCACCACGATCATGTATTGCGCGCCGCTGGACTTGACCTTGGCAAGCAGGGGAGAGAAGTCAGAGGTTTGCGTGTCAAACAATTCTGTGAGTTTTACGTCAGCGCCCACGTCCTTGGCGCCTTTGGCCAACACGGGAACTAAGTCTTGTACCCACTTGGCGTTTTCACCGACGATGGCGATGTTTTTGTAGCCGAGTTCACCAATGACGAAGTTGGAGATGTAGTCGACCAAACTGCGTGCTTGGTGTGCAGCGTTGATTGGGCCAACGCGGAAGATGTATTTGTAGTTGTCGTAGTCTTGTTTGACTTTGGCAGTGATGGACGGTGAAGCCGCACCCACGCCCAAATAAATCGTCTTAGCTGCAGAGATGTGTGGCAATTGCGCCAAAGTCACGCCGCTGGTGTAGCCGCCAATGAGCAAATCTACCTTTTCATCGGCAGTGAGTTTTTTGATCGCGCTGATACCTGTTTCAGGGTTCTCGGTCTCGTCGGCCGCAACGAATTCAAACTTGCGTCCCAGCACGCCACCTTTTTTGTTGATGTCGTCCACCGCCATCTTGATTGCTGTGAGCGTGTCGCGCCCCACTTGCAATTGCACCGAGGTGGGCACGCCTATGCGAATCGGCTTGGTGTTGGCGGCTTGCGCCAAAGCTTGTGGGCTTACTAGCACGCCCATTAAAGCGCCAAGTAAAGCGCTGGCCGTGACTAGTCGGCGCAACGAACGGAATTTTGTGGAATACGACATCTAGAGAGCTCCTAAAAACATGACATGTGAAATGCACACGCACCCGAACCTAAAGAGATAAGACGCATGGGGACATGGCCACATGCGACGACACTATTTTTAGTACAAATGCATGTGGCAGTAAGGGGGCATTACCCTAATGCCTAGTATTTGCACTGACGACTTTTGTCATGTGCGTGACTTGTTAAGCCAATGTGTTTTGAAAACGCACCGTAAAACTCGCACCGGGGGCGGGTTTTCCGGGCGAGACTTCTTGCACATTGACGGTGGCGTTGTGCAGATGGGCAACCTCCATCACGATCGCCAGGCCTAGGCCTGAACCATCAACTTCCGTCCCCAGTGCGCGGTAGAAAGGTTGAAAAATTTGTTCGCGTTCTGCGGTGGGGATACCGGGGCCAGAGTCATCTACTTGAAGGGCGACCACTTTGCCTGCGGTGTCACTGAGCACACGCACAGTGATGACACCCGGTGTTTCTGCGCTAGACGGTGTGTAGTTCATGGCGTTATCTACTAAATTGCGCACCAACTCTTTGAGCAAAGTCGCGTTGCCCAATATCCGCACGCCACGTCTATCCGCTGTAACGCCTTCATAGCCTAAGTCAATATGCTTTTCCATGGCTAACGGGAGAGAGTCTTGTATGACGGACTGCGCAATTTCCACCATATTGCAAGGCGCGCGCGCAATCGATGTGTTGCCGCTTTCGGCGCGCGCCAAAGACAGCAGCTGGTTCACCGTGTGGGTTGCGCGGATGCTGGCGCGGCCAATCAGCTGCAAGGATTTTTTTAGCTCTTGGGTATCCGAGCCTTCGCGTTGCGCCAAGTCAGCTTGCATGCGTAAACCAGCAAGCGGTGTTTTGAGTTGGTGTGCGGCGTCTGCCAAGAAACGTTTTTGCGTGGCGATCGAATCCTTGAGGCGTGTTAGCAAATCGTTGAATGACGCGACCAAGGGGGCGACTTCTTTAGGCACGTAATGGCCTTCCAGCGGACTCAAGTCATCTGGCTTGCGCTGCCGTATGCGCTCACCCAAAGTGTTGAGTGGCTCAATGCCGTGGCCTAGCGCAAGCCATACCAAGAGCACCACCAGAGGCAAAATCACCAACTGTGGTAACAAGACGCCTTTGATAATTTCGGTCGCAAGTACGGATCGCTTTTCCAGTGTTTCGCCCACTTGAATAAGCACTGGCTTGGCGTTTGGCAGGTCTGTCTTCACCCACACATAGGCCACGCGGATGTTGGCGCCGAGCAATTTATCGTCTCGCAGATGCATATCAACCAAGGCGATTTTTTCTTCTTCAGGTGGCAGGGGAAAGTCGCGGTCGCCACTGACCAGCTCACCACGCGTACCTAACACTTGGTAGTAAATCGTATCGGCATCGTCTGCGCGCAAAATTTCACGCGCAGGAGAGGGCAAGTTAAAAAGTAGGCGTTGTTGATCGGTTTTAACCAACTGCGCCAATGCCTTGACGTTGTGTTCCAGACCCCGGTCAAAAGGGCGACCCGCAATACTTTCTGCCACTACCCAAGACAACATGACGCTCAAAGGCAAAAGCAAAAGAAGCGGCGTGAGCATCCAATCTAAAATTTGCCCAAACAGCGATTTACGCCTGAGCTGAAAGAGCTTCACCATGCGAGGAGTTACCGCTTAGTTGGGTATTTTTTCAAGGCAATAGCCCAAGCCACGCACAGTAGCAATGCGGATGGGGTCGCGCTCGATTTTTTTACGCAAACGGTGGATGTACACCTCTATCGCGTTATTGCTGACTTCTTCGCCCCATTCGCACAGGCGCTCAACCAATTGGTCTTTGCTGACCAAGCGGCCAGCGCGTTGCAACAACACCTCTAAAAGTCCAAGCTCGCGCGCTGAGAGTTCGACCATCTTGCCGTCGATGGTGGCGACGCGCCCTTGTTGGTCGTACACCAAGGGCCCATGTTTGATGAGCGATGTGGCGCCGCCCATTCCGCGCCGTGTCAAGGCGCGCACGCGCGCTTCGAGTTCTTGCAAAGAAAACGGCTTGGCCATGTAGTCGTCGGCGCCATGGTCCAAGCCTTTGACGCGTTCCTCTACGCTGTCAGCGGCGGTCAGTATCAATACGGGGATGGAGGAGCCTCGTGCGCGCAAACGTTTGAGAACTTCTAGGCCGTGCATTTGGGGCAGGCCTAAGTCAAGAATCAGGAGGTCAAACTGGTCGCTGGTCATCAGCGCTGCTTCTGCTTCGGTGCCACTTGTCACATGGTCTGCGGCTGAGCCCGATGCACGCAAGGTGCGTAACAAACCGTCCGCGAGGACCAAGTCATCTTCTGCAATCAGTATGCGCATGGTCTTGTACTCCTGATGATTTGTAGGTTTTTTATGTGCGCGATTTTAGGCTGGCGTAATCGCCTGCATAGGCCTCTAACCCTAAGCTCACCACGGTGGCAACGTCTGCGCCTATTTCTTGTTTGAACTCAGCCTCGGTTTGCGCGACGGCTTGTTCAAAGGCTTTGAGCCATGTGAGGCCTGTGGCGGTGAACACAATGCGTCTTGCGCGGGCGTCTTGCGGGTCGGGGGTGCGCTCGACTAAGCCCCAGGCTTCGCATTGGGTGACGAGGTCGCCCATGGCTTGTTTGGTCATGTTGGCGCTGGCGGCTAGGTCGTTCAAACGAGAGCCTTCTAGGCTGACGTGGCGGGTGATGTGGATGTGGGCGGCGCTTACCTGTGCTCGGGCGGCTAGGTTGGAGAGGGCTAGGGGGACGTCTACGTTGTGGGCCATGAGGTAGAGGACGCGGTCGTCGAATTTGCGCATGGCGGCGCCTAGGAGGCGGCCTAGGTGGGATTGGCGCCAGTCTTGGGGGGTGATTTGGATCGTGGCTTTGGTGGGTTGTTTTTTTGCCATTTTTTCTGTGGGGCGTGCTTCTGGTTTTCCCCTTGTGGGGTTGGTGCTTGGGCGGTACTTATTCGGACACGGCGAGCAGCGGGTACTTGTTGCGGCTCCGCGCTTCGCGCTTTATGTCGCTCACAACAAGCACCCGCTACTCGCCTTTTGGGGGTGGAACTTACGGCTGGTTTTAGTGCCGCTCACATAGTAAGGCAAACTGACCAAAAAATCTATTTACTTCTTTTGACTTTCGGATAAAGTACTGGTCAAGCATCCAGTATGTTGATGCATGCAGTAGCGGTCAATTTCGGTAACCCTTTGTTTTTAATGGAGATTTTTATGAATGCCAAGCCACAAGTCGTAGACAGCGAAAAAGCCAAAGCCCTGCAAGCCGCATTGGCGCAGATTGAAAAACAGTTTGGTAAGGGCACGATCATGCGCCTGGGTGAGGGCGAGGTGATTGACGACATTCAGGTCGTTTCTACCGGTTCGCTGGGGTTGGACATCGCCTTGGGCGTTGGCGGATTGCCCCGTGGGCGTGTGATCGAGATTTACGGCCCAGAGTCTTCTGGCAAAACAACGCTCACTTTGCAAGTGATTGCCGAGATGCAAAAGCAAGGCGGCACATGTGCGTTTGTCGATGCTGAGCACGCGCTCGATTCGCAGTACGCACAAAAGCTGGGTGTGAATTTGCAAGACTTGTTGATTAGCCAGCCGGATACGGGTGAGCAAGCTTTGGAGGTGGTGGACAGTTTGGTGCGCTCTGGCGCGGTGGATTTGGTGGTGATCGACTCGGTGGCTGCGCTCACGCCTAAGGCAGAGTTGGAAGGCGATATGGGCGACTCTTTACCTGGCTTGCAAGCCCGTTTGATGAGCCAAGCCTTGCGCAAGTTAACGGCGTCTATCAAGAAGACCAATTGCACGGTGATTTTCATCAACCAAATTCGTATGAAGATTGGTGTGATGTTCGGCTCACCAGAAACTACAACGGGCGGTAACGCGCTTAAGTTCTACGCGTCGGTGCGTTTGGACATTCGTCGCACTGGCACGATCAAGCGTGGCGAAGAGGCGGTGGGTAACGAGACCCGGGTCAAAGTGGTTAAAAACAAAGTGGCGCCTCCGTTCAAGATGGCCGAGTTCGACATCTTGTTTGGCGAAGGCATTAGCCGCCAAGGCGAGATCATTGACTTGGGCGTGAACGCCAAGGTGATCGAAAAGTCGGGTGCGTGGTACGCCTACCAAGGTGAAAAAATTGGGCAAGGCCGTGACAACGCACGCGAGTTTTTGCGCGAAAACGAAGCCTTGGCGTTTGAGATTGAAAACAAGGTGCGCGAATCTTTGGGCATTCCATTGCTAGCTGAGTCGGTAGACGGCTTTGCTGCGAAAGAAGACAAAGAGCCTAAGGAAATAAAAGAGCCCAAAGAAACCAAGGCGGCAAGACAAGCGCGTGAGGCGCTCGAAGCCGAGGCCTAATCTCCGTGGCGCGATTGGCGATGAAGCCCTCTCTCAAAGGGCGCGCGCTGCGGTTGTTGTCGCAGCGCGAACATTCGCGCAAAGAGTTGGAGCAAAAGCTCAAGCCTCACGAAGAAACGCCGGGTGAGTTGGCCGAGGCGTTGGACTTTTTGGTGGCTAAAGATTTCATCAACGAAAAGCGTGTGGTCGAGTCGGTTGTGAATCGTCGCTCAAGTAAGCTCGGCGCGGCGCGGGTCAGGCAAGAGTTAATGGCCAAAGGAGTGCCTGCGGACGATATTGCCGAGGCTGTCGAGGCCATGCGTGGCACCGAGCTCGAGCGTGCGCTGGTGGTTTGGCGCAAGAAATTTGGTGCGCCTCCATCTGATGCATCTGAGCGCGGGAAGCAGGTTCGGTTTTTGGTGA
>CAIRQX010000035.1 GCA_903880855.1 uncultured Burkholderiales bacterium
GTAAATAAAAGGTCATGTAGAAGTTTCATAGCTAGCCCCGTTTGTTAATCATCTAATGATCCGCTGATTCAAACCTGTTGCATTGATATAGATCAAACTAACTTCCTAGCAAGTTCGTACAGTCACCGAAACAATCGGAAAATACTATGAACGCAAATATTGGAAGTCTAGATCGCCAACTACGTATTGGTGGCGGATTCATCCTGATCACCCTTGCACTCACTGGTGTGTTGGGGCCATGGGCTTGGATCGGAGTTGTTCCTATAGCAACTGGCGTATTTAACTTATGTCCTCTTTATTCATTGATAGGGGTTAACTCTTGCAGCATGGAAGGCGTTGAAACAGACGTCGACGGCTGGAGCCCATATGTTGCGGGAGCTTTAGTGGGGCTTTTGGCAATAGTCTCTGTTTATCTGACGACTGTCTATATGGGTAAATCAACCTACTTAGGAGCATCCACCACGTTTGTGCGTGCCGCGGGGTTTGCCGTAGAAGCAGTAGACCCTGTACACGTTGCAGAAAACGTTTATTACCTAAAAGAAAAGGTCAAACTCGATTGGCAGTTCCTGCTAATCATTGGCATTTTCTTTGGCTCATTACTGTCATCCACTACAGATAAGAGTTTTAAATTAGAAGGTGTTCCAGAGATTTGGAAAGACCAGTTTGGTCCTTCTGTATTGAACCGAGCGCTTGCTTCTTTCGTTGGCGGCATCATCGCCATGATTGGGGCACGTCTAGCAGATGGTTGTCCAAGCGGACATGGTTTGAGTGGAATGATGCAGTTATCTGTAAGCTCATTTGTCGCATTGGCCTTGTTTTTTGGATTTGGCGCAGTCGTCGCTAACCTCATGTATAGAAAGAATTGATCATGTCTACTGAACAATTGTTAGGTTTATTCACCGGTGTCATATTTGGTTTTTTGATGCAAAAAGCTCGAGTGCTTCGTTATGAAAAGCAGATAGGCGCCTTGTTGTTTAAGGATATGACGATCTTTAAATTCATGCTTTCAGCCATCATTGTTGGCATGTTCGGCATCATGGCTTTATACGATCTTGGTGTTATTACCCTTAGCCACAAGTCTATGAATATGGGCGGCGTGTTGTTAGGCGGAGCACTGTTTGGTATCGGATGGGCCGTGATGGGCTTTTGTCCTGGAACATCAGTGGGTGCCGCTGGTGAAGGTCGCTGGCACGCGATCTTTGGCGCAGTGGGTATGGTTGTTGGCGCTGGTCTATACGCTGAGATGTATCCGTTTTATAAAGTCACGGTTCTTTCTTGGGGAGACTTTGGAAAGATAGGCTTAGCTGAAACACTGGGTGTCAACCATTGGGTTATTGCCGCAGTTTTGGCAATTCTTTTCGTTTGGTTATTCAGATGGTTTGAAAGAAAAGGGCTTTGAAGTCTTTTTAAAATATGTTTGATTCCTTGCGACAAAAGAAAAAGCTGAACAAATGTAGTTTGTGCAGAAATCGTAAGGTTGACCACTACAAATCAAAAAGTCGAAAATTAGATATACCCCTATCAGTTGGTAAGACTGGGCTTTGTGTTGGGGGATAGTTCGCAGCCCTAATCTGATGGAACTTGCTTAATGTGCAGACCATTGATTGATAAGGAAAGAATGCTGTGTATTTTTTTCGACAGTGAATTTGATCAATAAACGCATACCAGTCATAAGTCTGAGCTTTAGCGTCTTGGCATTTTCGGCGTTGACGGCATGGCAACTGATGCCTGACGTTTATATGGGTCCATACAACGCTTGGAATCCACATGTAATCTTGGAATTTTTGGTCATTATTTTTTCTATTTCAATAGCTGGTAAGTTGGCTGTTCAATTGCTTGGAGCACGCTATGGTTTGTTGCTGACAGGGTTGATAGGTGGCTTCGCATCCAGTACAGCCACTATTCACTCTATGGGTGCGTTGGCTAAGGCTCAGCCGCAGCTGGCTGATCGTGCTGCATTAGGTGGCGTTTTATCTAACATCGCAACCTTATTACAACTGCTTGTGTTGTTAGAACTGCTTGCCCCGCAGGTGTTGAAGCTGTTCCTTCAGCCTTTGTGCTTTGGGCTGACTGGTATGTTGGCCTATTCCCTACGGGTGCTCTATTTTGCAAAACCAATCACTCCCTCCAGAGTTGAGGCTAAAGAAGGGCTAGATATTGATTGGCAAAGCTTACTCACCATCACTGCTTTAGTGTGCTTTGTTTCGTACTCGACAGCAGCTTTAAATGCAGCTTATGGTCAAAGTGGTTTGTGGGTAGGGGCGGCATTGTCAGGATTGGTAGATGCACACGCCATAGTGCCGACAGTAGCCTTTTTACAAACGCAAAGTAAGCTACTGCTTCAAGACTCCTTGGTGCCACTATTGATTGCTCTAAGTGCAAATAGCCTAACAAAAAGCTTAGTTGCTTTAAATTCGGGTGGTTTAGGCTATGCCAAGAAGATTTCTGCTGGCGTTTGGATCACTACATTTTCAGTTTGGATTGGCTACTGGCTCAAGTGAAGATAAGTCCATAATTTTTAACTTTGATGGTCAAACCTTGATCTTGCGCAAGGTAATTATCAAAGTAGTACCTAAACTGAACTTGTATTAGGACTAAAAATGACCAACCCCGTTAGCCAGAAAAATATCGTACTTATATGGGACCTCCCAGTTAGGGCTATCCACTGGTTACTTGTTATTTCTTTTATAGGTGCATATTTGACAGCCGAGGAAGACGGACTAAGGTTGTTACACGTGACTTTGGGTTACACATTAGCTGCATTGATTCTTATAAGAATTATTTGGGGATTTATTGGTTCCAAGCATGCAAGGTTTACCAGTTTCATTAAAGGACCTGAGGCAACGTGGAAACATCTTCTGTCCCTACTTAAGGCCAAGCCTCAGCAACATACAGGACACAACCCCCTAGGCGCTCTTGCCATACTGGGTTTGATGCTGCTAGGTCTTGTAGTTTCATTTACTGGATGGTGTGCGTTACACCAAGTTGGCGGCGAATGGAACGAAGAATTACATGAAGCTATCGCAGAAGGAATGTTGGTATTGGTTGCGATTCATGTCTTATCTGTGATCGCAGCAAGTTTTCTTCACCATGAAAATTTATTAAAGGCGATGGTGAATGGCTTTAAGACTGGAAAACCTAGCGAACAAATTACCAATCCTCATCCATCTATTGCACTTCTTCTAGTGCTGGCAGTGATTGGATTTTGGGGCTACCAATACACAAATGCCATTCATGGTGGGATTGACGGTGATGCAATCATCTTTAATCACAACGCTAAAGATTCAGAAGATGAAGAAGATGAAGAGACGTACGCAACTGTCTCAAATGAATATTTCAAATTTAACTTTCAGTGTTAATTAACCTTTTTATAGGATGTATATGAAAATATTAGTAGCTGTTGACGGATCAAAGTCGTCATTACATGCAGTGAAGTACGCTGCAAAACTCTCTTCCAATTTGCGCAGTAGCGACGTGATTACATTAATTACGGTACATGATGATCTAGGATTACGTTCCGCTAAACGATACGTTGGCAAAGCTAAAGTAGGAGACTATCTGCGTGAAATAAGCGAAAAAGAGTTGAAGTTGTCTTTGGCTGTACTAGTTAAAGCTGGCATCAAGCACAACACTATCATTCAAACGGGTCACGTAGCAGAGACTATTGCAAAAGCTGCAAACAAAGGATTTGACTTGGTTGTAATGGGAGCTAAAGGTCGTGGCGGTATTCTTGATTTGCTTATAGGTTCAGTTGCACAGCGCGTGCTATCAACGTGCAAGAAACCTGTCTTACTAATCAAGTAAATGAGCATTAGTAATAAAGCCTTTATCAATAAATGAAGGTTGCTATGTCTATTGAAAATCTATCGCAGAAAAACGGACTAAACGAATGCAACTCATGCAGAAATTGGAAAGTCCATTACTCTAAATCTAAAAGTCAAATCCTCGATATTTGCTTACTCGACGGAAAGTCGGGACTCTGCATTGATGGCGGATATGACGGTTTTCAGACTCAATCAAATGAGACCTGTTCAATGTGGAAGCCGCTCATTGAAAAAGCGAGGATATTGCCTATTTTTCATGATGGTGGAAATGACTATTAGCCATATTTTGTAACGCTGCTTTCTTTAGCGAATACAAAAAAATTTATAAAACTATAACAATACACATACCGTGAAAATTTTCAGGAAATTTCTCACCACAGCATTAGCTATTCTGAGTATGGCAAGCTTCAATGCATTGGCAGTTGAAAAAATAACCCTGTGGCCGACCATCCTGTTCTTGCGCGGCCAAGACCTATGCCAATACCAAGACGCTTATGGTCAAACTCGCAATGAATCCACCATTCAAGCGACAAACCATCTCAAAGAATTGCTCTACGCTGGGGTAGATTCAAACGCTGCCGTTGGTATTTTGATGGCCGTTGATGGCTTGATAGATAAAAACCGCGCCTTGGCTACTGCAGGGCAAGGTATGGATATCACTCTTGAAGCTAGCCTGAAGGCAGGTATTGACGCCATCTCCCAAGGCATCAAACCCGAAAACACGCGTCTTGAATTTGCCAACAATATTCCTGTGCTCGACTTCATAAATGCCTTAAAGCAAAACAAACGCTTTGATACGCCAGATATGCAGCAAATGTCGCGTGTCAAAGGTTTTGCTTGGGGAACCTATAGCTATGCACCTACTTGCAAAGGCGATTTGCTTGTCACTATCCACGTAGTGTTGCCGCGTGGTGAGACAGCGAGTTTTATAGGGCAGGGTAGACCAGAAAATGTCATGTCCATCATTGCTAAGAAAATGGTGCAGCATTTCCAGCGCACCAGTTTCCCAACCTTGATACCTATAGGCGATAAGTTCATCGTGCTGGTAGGTGCACCAGGCACTTCAATCAACATAGCCCCTACGCCACGTATTGCCGAAGACGCTTGTAACGCTATCAAGGCCAGGCTTCCCACAGAAAAAGAATACGAATACTTATCTATATTGGGTGACTGGAATGGTGGAATTTCTCTTGGACACAAAATGTGGGCGCTTGCAAGCAATCATGTGATGTCGCCTGACACAAGAAACCCTTCACCTGTCAGACACCCAGAAGATGTGAATTACCAAGAGGTAAATTTCTTTTGCGTTCGTTAATCGAGTGATATTTTTCTTACAGACGGCAGTGCACGAAAAAAATGTACTAAGTAGTATGACAGCCTTGATTATTGACTATCAATCTGAGCGCATCTGCATTCAAAATTCGAACATGGCGTTGTTTGACTTCAATAATATCTTGTTCAACAAATTTAGAAAATGTACGGCTGATGGTTTCTAATTTAAGACCCAGATAACTGCCAATTTCTTCGCGTGTCATACGAAGAATCAATTCTGATTGTGAAAACCCACGTACATGAAGTCGTTGCACTAGATTCAATAAGAACCCCGCCAATCGCTCATCTGCATGCATACTGCCTAAAAATAGCATAACCCCATTTTCTCTAACGATTTCACGGCTCATTACTTTATGAACATGTCTTTGCAATGCAGTGATTTCTCGAGATAAGTCTTCGAGGAGATCAAAATTCATACTGCAAACTTCTGCATCTTCTAGTGCGACGGCGTCACAAGTGTGTTGATCGCTGACGATTCCATCTAAGCCAATGACTTCACCAGCCATTTGGAATCCGGTGACTTGATCACGCCCGTCTGCAGCGGCGACCGTTGTTTTAAAAAACCCTGTTCTGATAGCGTACAAAGCAGAAAAACGCTCACCATTCCGATATAGGGTCTCACCACGAGGGATTTTTCGACGAATTGTTACTAAATCATCTAGCTTCTGTAACTCCTCTTCGTTCAGTGCGAGGGGCATACATAGCTCTCTTAGATTGCAATTAGAGCAGGCTAGTTTGATACTTTGGACAATCATATTTTGATCCAGTCATGAATATTTATCTTGTAAATTTGACAAATATTAAAGACCGATTATGAACTCTTTATAAATGAATCCTTATGTATTGGTTTTTTTGTGTCATGTTAAATGTGGCCTGGAAAATAAGGTGGATGCATAAGATGGATGGATAAGCCCAGGGCTTCCATATGGTTTGCGTTTCTGCTAAGTATGGTTTGGGCTAAAGGCAGAAACTCGCCTTCTTCCATTTGTGCGTGTTCTCTGTAGTGGTTAACTAATTGTTTTAATACATCGGTGTCTAGTTTGTGAGGCATTCCCTTGGCTACGTCTTTGAGATCTGGTTCAATTTTTTTCCAAAGTGCCTCTAGTACGCGATGCTCGGCTTCTAAAACTTCGATTAAAGATTCGACATTAGTACGCTCTATACCAGTCTGAGCACTTTGTAATACAGCAGGAAACAGCACGCGTTCTTCAGCTTGATGGTGTTCATATATGGTTTTTTTAAAATATTCCATGCTTTGCCCCGCGATTTTTCTTGCGAGTTCAAACGGAGCTAGTAGGGCAGGTAGTTCCCCCAGTCGATCTAGCTGAAACATGATGCCAAAGTGTGTATCGGTAAAGCTCTGAATAGGGCTTTTCACTTCTAGTTCAACGGCAGTCATAGAGCCTCCAATTTTTAAAGAACAGTTCTGGCGCATAGAGAGTTCTCTAAACGTACATCCTTATAAATGTTCTGCACATAGAAGACATTCTTAAACTCTGGTAAGTTTAGATATTGACGCAGATCAATATGGGACTAGAGAATTGTTCTCGGGGCATGAAGATTTTGCAATGCAGGTTGATCAAGATAGATTCTGCCAAGACCCTTTTAGTAGAGCGTCGATGCCAGCTGCCATTAAATACCTGGTGGGCAATAAAGTCAGTAATCTGTCGTAGACACTCAGAAAGCTTGACTTATATCAAGTCAGTTTTAGTTATAAAGAGCAGGATTGTCTTCTGTAAGAAGAAGGATGAATATGCTTTTAAACTCAAAACATCTTGAAATGACTGTTACACCTAGTCGTTATACCTATGCGGGTGCAATCCAAGATCTTCAAAAAAGCGGTTACCTCAGTTTGACTGATATCCAAGAGTTGTCTCTCTTTGATCTTAATTGCCTTTGTGAAGAAATTAAATCTTGGTGTGTCTACGGTAATCATGACCCCAAGAAATTACGGTCATCGACCAAAAAATTACTTTAGATCCTATATGTGTGCATCAGGTACTTATCGAAATCGACGCATATTCATTTCGTAACCAACGCTATACAAAGAAGGACTTGCTTGAATTGGCATTAAACGACGTATATTGTTGTATTCGTTTATTTTGAAAGTCCAAATGACTACCAAGCAGACAGCCATCAATAGTCCATCTATTTCAAAAGAAGACGCTCAGCAACTTGAACTGCTTCGTGAGCACCGCCGCAGACTTCGCCAAAGGGAAAAGGACAAAACAAAGAAATTGGTTGACCTTGAGCATATCGAGGTTCCTTCAATCAGTACAGGTCAAAGACTTGCTGATCTCGTGGCGTCAACTATAGGGTCTTGGCGATTTGTTATTTTTCAAAGCACAGGCATTATTCTGTGGATTATTGGAAATGTTTTAAGTGGCGCTAACTCTTGGGATCCATATCCATTTATTTTGTTGAATTTACTTCTTTCATTTCAGGCTGCGTATACAGCGCCTGCCATCATGATGAGTCAAAATCGGCAATCAGAACTGGACAGACGACATGCACAAAATGACTATGAAATCAATGTCAAAGCTGAACTTGAAATTGAGTTGCTTCATGAAAAAATTGATATCTTAAAAGAACAAGAACTGATGAGGCTTACGGATTCTGTTCGAGATTTATCTGCACAACTAGAAAAACTCTCCAATCAATTGCTTGATAAACGATAAATTTTTCAAATCACTGTGGCATTCCCCCGTAATCAGAGCTCGTTTGATTTAAGTCAAGACTAAGTTATCTTTTTAGGCGCATCCTATTGGTAATGACTATAGGGTGAACCGCTCATGCCCAAAACCAACCACCAACTAGGTTTGATAGCCCTGATCAAGCGCTCAAGGCCGATCAATTTAATCACTGGCCCGATCATCTACAGCATGGTTTTTCCGCTGTTGATATTGGATGCTTTTGTTTCGTTTTATCAGTGGTCGTGTTTTTCGATTTATGGCATACCCAAACTCTCGCGCAATGACTTCATCATCTTTGACCGTCAAGAACTGAAGTATCTCGATTGGATATCAAAATTCCATTGCACATATTGTGCGTATGGTGTCGGCGTAGTGGCTTTTGTAGGTGCAGTGATTGGTGCAACAGAAGCCTATTTTTGTCCCATCAAACATAGGTCCAAAAAAATACTTGCTACACAAAAGCATGGCCAATATATTCCATTTGATGAGCCAGCTAATTTTGATTTCAATGCGTATCTCGCCAAGGCAAGAAATAAATTGCCGCACTCCGATAAAAATTGACTGCTTGGTTCGACATCCATAGCGTGATCGCTCTGCTGGGGCTGGTTCTTTACGCCATTGATTCACATACTCGCAGAAAACGTCGCCATCCCTCTGCATCAATCGCTTGGTTCGTTTCCCTTTTTTTGCTGCCTTACGTTGCGTTCCCGCTTTATTTATTCTTTGGTCGGCGAAAAATAGATACGCCTTTCAGCATTGAAAACAGAATAAATATTGCTTTTCCAAAAAAGCCAAACTATCCGACAGGAGCGCTTGATGAAAAGCTAGCAATGGCACTGGGCCTTGGTCAAGCCGTCGACATACAAAACTTAACTATTCATCAAAATGGGCCGCAAGCACTTCAAGCGCTTGAGGCGTGTATTGCAGGCGCCAAAGAAACATTAGACATCTGTACTTTTATTTTTGGGCGTGATGTCAACGGCTATCAAATCTCTCGGCTTTTGATGGAGCGTGCAAAGCAGGGCTTGAAAATTCGTTTGCTTGTAGATAGTCTTGGATTTTTCTATGAAGGTATTGTGAGTTTTAAAGGCCTAAGGGATGCGGGAGTAGAGGTGGTTTTATTTGCTTCACCACTAAGCGCTGATTTTTTTGGAAAAACCAATATGCGAATACATCGCAAATTAGTCATTGCAGATTCCATACA
>CAIRQX010000036.1 GCA_903880855.1 uncultured Burkholderiales bacterium
ACCGAGCCCCATGCCGATATGGCGCATGGCGCGGCTGCAGTCCAAGCCCTAGAAAAAGCAGAGATGGTGGTGACACTTTCTGCGTTCAAAACCAATATGGCATTCAGCGATGTGCTGTTGCCAATCGCGCCCTTCACTGAAACTGCTGGAACGTTTATCAACTCGGAAGGCCGCACACAAAGTTTCCATGGTGTTGTCAAACCTTTGGGTGAAACGCGTCCTGCATGGAAAGTGTTGCGCGTGTTGGGTTCGATGCTGCATGTGCCCGGTTTTGAGTTCGAGACGATTGAAGAAGTCCGTGCCAAAGCCATTCCTGCAAATATCGCGTCGCGTTTATCCAATGCCTGTGATGTTGCTATAGATCTAACGCCTGCAACTGAGAAGCCTGAAGTCGCATCCATCTATCAACTCGATAGTTTGGTACGTCGCGCACCTTCGTTGCAGTTGACGGCTGATGCTAAAGCGGGGAGTGTCGCTTAATGGTTGACCTGATCTATAACTCTGGTTTGCAGTTAAGTAGTCATTTCTTTTGGGTGAACTACGCATGGCCCGTGCTTTGGACGCTGATGAAAATTATGGCTGTGCTGTTGCCGCTTTTGGGTTGTGTGGCTTATCTGACTTTGTGGGAACGCAAAGCCATTGGCTACACCCAAATTCGCAAAGGTCCTAATCGTACTGGCCCAGGTGGTTTGTTGCAACCAATTGCTGACGCGTTGAAGTTGATGACCAAAGAAATCATCATCCCTGCCAAAGCAACTACCGGTTTGTTTTTATTAGGCCCCATCATGACTATCATGCCTGCGCTGGCTGCTTGGGCGGTCGTGCCATTTGGTCCTGATGTGGCTTTGGCCAATGTCAATGCAGGCCTTTTGTTTTTGATGGCGATTACTTCGCTAGAGGTCTATGGCGTAATCATCGCTGGCTGGGCTTCTAACTCCAAATACGCTTTCTTGGGTGCCATGCGTGCATCGGCGCAAATGGTGAGCTATGAAATCGCCATGGGCTTTTGCTTTGTGATTGTGTTGATGGTGTCAAACAGTCTCAATATGAGCGACATCGTAATGGGGCAAGCCAAAGGCAATATGGCGGACCTTGGTTTGAACTTCTTGTCTTGGAACTGGTTGTCTTTGTTGCCGATTTTTGTCGTGTACTTTATTTCTGGTTTAGCCGAGACCAATCGCCATCCTTTCGACGTGGTCGAAGGCGAGTCTGAAATTGTGGCTGGCCACATGATTGAATACTCAGGCATGGCATTTGCCATGTTTTTCTTAGCTGAATACGCCAACATGATTTTGGTGTCGATGTTGACGGTCGTCATGTTCTTGGGTGGCTGGTTGTCACCGATAGATAACGCGCTATTCAATATGGTGCCTGGCTGGATATGGCTGGGGCTTAAAACCTTTGTAGTAGTCACCATGTTTTTGTGGGTACGCGCAACTTTCCCGCGTTACCGCTACGACCAAATCATGCGTTTGGGTTGGAAGATTTTTATCCCCGTCACCCTTGTTTGGTTGTTGGTAGTAGGTGTTTGGATCCAAACACCTTGGAATATTTGGAACTGAGGCCGTAACTATCATGACTGCGATCACACGCCCCTCTGCTTTTTCTTTGCGCGACTTTTTGTCGAGCTTCTTGTTGCTTGAACTCTTCAAAGGTATGGCCTTAACTGGCAAGTACATGTTCTCGCGCAGCATCACGGTGCAATTTCCTGAAGAAAAAACGCCCCAATCCCCACGCTTTCGTGGCTTGCATGCCTTGCGCCGTTATGAAAACGGCGAAGAGCGTTGCATCGCTTGTAAATTGTGCGAAGCCGTTTGCCCTGCAATGGCCATCACGATTGAATCCGACCAACGCGCCGATGGCTCGCGTCGTACTACACGCTATGACATCGATCTGACCAAATGCATCTTCTGCGGTTTTTGCGAAGAAAGCTGCCCAGTGGATTCGATTGTTGAGACGCATATTTTTGAATACCACGGCGAGAAACGCGGTGACTTGTATTTCACCAAAGAGATGTTGTTAGCAGTGGGCGACCGCTACGAACCAGAAATCGCCGCTAATAAAGCGGCTGACGCCAAATACCGCTGAAAGATTTGATGATGGATGCTCAATCGGCTCTTTTTTATGCGTTCTCAGCAGTCTTGCTGTTCGCTTCTTTTCGCGTCATCACATCGCGTAACCCTGTGCATGCTGCGCTTTATCTTGTATTAGCTTTTTTCCAAGCGTCTGGCTTGTGGATGTTGTTGGAAGCAGAGTTTTTGTCGATTGCACTGGTCTTGGTGTATGTCGGTGCAGTGATGGTGTTGTTCCTCTTTGTGGTGATGATGTTAGATGTCAATATCGACAGCATGCGCGTGGGTTTTTGGAAGCACTTTCCTTTAGCCGCCACCATGGGTGCGGTGATCGCTTTGGAATTAGCTGCTGTATTGCTAGGCGGTTTCAGAGTAACCGTTCCGCATACACCGCAATTTCCAGTGATGGTGACGCCTACTGCAGTAGATGCAGCAACTTCTGCGGTGGCAGTGGGCCATATGGTTGCGACGGAAGTCTCTAATACCAAGGCGTTAGGTGTATTGCTCTACACCGAGTACCTCTACCCTGTGCAAGTTGCCGCCCTAATTTTGTTGGTGGCTTTGATTGCCGCCATTGCTTTGACATTGCGCGAACGCAAAGATACTAAAGCGCAAAACCCTGCAGAACAGGTGCGTGTAAAAGCCAGTGACAGGGTCTCACTGGTCAAGATGGACCCTGTTAAAGCAGACGTGGCATCTGCCATTGAGCCGGAGAAATCAGCATGAACATCACATTAGGACACTACTTGACTGTGGGTGCGATTTTGTTTGCACTCTCCGTGATCGGTATTTTCTTGAACCGCAAAAACCTCATCGTGCTGTTGATGGCGATCGAATTAATGTTGCTCGCTGTGAATATGAACTTCGTGGCCTTTTCGCATTACTTAGGCGATTTGCACGGACAGATTTTTGTCTTCTTTATTCTTACAGTCGCAGCCGCTGAGTCTGCTATTGGTTTAGCCATCTTGGTGCAGTTGTTCAGAAACAAGTCGAGCATCAATGTGGACGAACTCAATACGCTCAAGGGTTAATTTATGTCGCAAACCCTTCAAACTTCTAATTTACTAGCTGTACCCCTGGCGCCCTTAGTGGGCTCTGTCTTGGCAGGAGTTTTTGGTACCCACTTTGGCGGTAATTGGTTGGGACGTCGCATCACGCACAGCCTGACCATCTTGGGTGTTTTTGTGGCTTTTGTCTTATCCATGCAAACGCTTTGGAGTGTGGCGGCAGATGGTGCTCGCTTCAATGAAACACTCTACACATGGATGGTGGTGGGTAGCTTGAAAATGGAAATTGGTTTTCTTATTGACGGACTCACTGCGATGATGATGTGCGTGGTCACATTTGTATCGCTGATGGTGCATATTTACACCATTGGCTATATGGAAGAAGACGAAGGCTACAACCGTTTCTTCTCCTACATCTCTTTGTTTACTTTCTCTATGTTGATGCTGGTCATGAGCAACAACATGCTGCAACTTTTCTTTGGATGGGAAGCTGTGGGCTTGGTGTCTTATCTGTTGATTGGCTTTTGGTTTAACAAGCCCACAGCCATCTTTGCCAATATGAAAGCTTTCTTGGTTAACCGTGTGGGTGACTTTGGCTTTATCTTAGGCATTGGCTTGATCGTTGCTTTTGCTGGAACGCTCAACTACACAGAAGCTTTTGCTAAGAGCGCTGACTTGGCTGTACTCAACTTGCCTGGCACCGATTGGATGCTGGTGACGGTAATTTGCATTTGCTTGTTCATTGGTGCAATGGGTAAATCAGCACAATTCCCTTTACATGTGTGGTTGCCAGACTCCATGGAAGGACCTACGCCAATTTCTGCTTTGATCCACGCGGCGACGATGGTGACAGCGGGCATTTTTATGGTGGCGCGCATGTCACCTTTGTTTGAGTTGTCAGACACCGCATTGAACTTGGTGATGGCGATCGGTGCAATTACCGCTTTATTCATGGGTTTCTTAGGCTTGATTCAAAACGATATCAAGCGTGTCGTGGCTTATTCCACTTTGTCTCAGCTGGGCTATATGACAGTGGCTCTTGGCGCATCGGCTTATTCAGTTGCTGTGTTCCATTTAATGACACATGCTTTCTTTAAAGCGTTGCTGTTCTTAGGTGCGGGCTCTGTGATCATGGGAATGCACCACAACCAAGATATACGTTGGATGGGCGGTGTGCGCAAATACATGCCTATCACGTGGATCACCTCTTTGCTCGGGTCATTGGCTTTGATTGGCACGCCGTTTTTCTCTGGCTTCTATTCGAAGGACAGCATCATTGAAGCTGTGGCTGAAAGCACATTGCCCGCTGCAGGCTTTGCACATTTTGCTGTTCTGGCTGGCGTATTTGTCACGGCCTTCTATTCATTCCGCATGTATTTCTTGGTGTTCCACGGCGCAGAGCGTTACGACCAAAACCCAGACGCACACCACGATGATCACCACGCTCACGACGATGGCCACCACGAACATACTCCACACGAATCACCTTGGGTGGTGACAGTGCCTTTGTTGTTGTTGGCAATTCCCTCAGTGGTGATCGGTTACTTCACGATTGACGCCATGTTGTTTGGCGACTTCTTCAAAGACGCTATTTTTGTTAATGCAGATAAACACGAGGCCATGCATGAGTTGGGCCACGCTTACCACGGTGCAATTGCCATGGCTATGCACGCATTCAGTTCAGCGCCGTTCTGGTTGGCTTTTGCTGGTGTGGTGAGTTCGTACTACATGTACATGATCAATCCTTCAGTTCCTGCTGCTATCAAGCGTGCGTGCATGCCTATCTTCACCTTGTTTGAAAACAAGTACTACATGGACTGGATCAATGAAAACATTTTGGCCCGTGGCGCACGTGCTTTGGGCACTGGTTTATGGAAGGGCGGAGATCAGTCTGTGATCGATGGTGGCATCGTCAACGGTTCTTGGAAATTGGTGAGTGCAGTCTCTGTGGTGACCCGCCAGCTTCAATCGGGATACCTCTACCACTACGCGCTAGCCATGATCGTTGGCGTGTTCTTGCTGATGACGTGGTTCGTCTGGCTCAAATAAGGAGAATAAGAAATGGGTTTATTGAGCCTTGCCATTTGGACGCCGATTGCCTTTGGCATCGTCTTGCTGGCGTTTGGCCGTGACGAACATGCAAATGTGGTGCGCTGGATCGCTTTGATCGGTGCGTTGTTTGGTTTGGCAGTCACTATTCCGATTTATCACAACTTCGAGATTGGCACGTCTGCACTTCAGATGGTGGAGTCTGGCTTGTGGATTGCACGTTTCAATATTTTCTACCGCTTGGGCGTAGATGGTTTGTCTTTATGGTTCGTCATCTTGACGGCTTTTATCACCGTGGTGGTAATCATTGCAGGCTGGGAAGTGATTACAGAACGCGTGAACCAATACATGGGCGCTTTCTTGATTTTGAGTGGCTTGATGATCGGCGTCTTTTGTGCAATAGACGGCATGCTGTTTTATGTCTTCTTTGAAGCCACGCTCATTCCGATGTATTTGATTATTGGTATTTGGGGTGGCCCTAACAAGATTTATGCGGCTTTCAAGTTCTTTCTCTACACCTTGTTGGGCTCGTTGTTGATGTTGGTGGCGTTGATCTATCTCTACACCCAATCCGGCGGCAGCTTTGATTTGGTAGCTTGGTATAAATTGCCGTTATCAATGGGGACGCAAACTCTGTTGTTCTTTGCATTTTTCGCTGCGTTTGCTGTCAAAGTGCCGATGTGGCCTGTCCACACTTGGCTGCCTGATGTTCACGTAGAAGCACCTACAGGAGGCTCTGCCGTCTTGGCAGCCATCATGTTGAAGTTGGGCGCCTATGGTTTCTTGCGTTTCTCTATGCCTATCGCACCAGATGCCGCGCATGAGTATGCCTATGTGATGATTGCACTGTCATTGATCGCCGTGGTCTATGTGGGTCTTGTGGCCATGGTGCAAGAGGATATGAAAAAGCTGGTCGCCTATTCATCGGTGGCGCATATGGGCTTTGTCACCTTGGGCTTTTTCATCTTCAACGATTTAGGTGTCTCAGGCGCCTTGGTGCAGATGATTGCGCATGGTTTTGTCTCAGGCGCTATGTTCTTGTGTATTGGTGTGTTGTACGACCGCGTGCATTCCCGCGAAATTGCCAGCTACGGTGGTGTGGTCAACACCATGCCCAAGTTCGCAGCTTTCGCTATGTTCTTCGCTATGGCTAACTGTGGCTTGCCAGGAACGGCGGGCTTTGTGGGTGAGTGGATGGTGATCTTAGGCGCTGTGCAATACCAATTTGTGATTGGTGCGATTGCCGCATCTGCGCTTATCTTTGGTGCTGCCTACACCCTGTGGATGGTCAAGCGTGTGTATCTAGGACCCGTGACCAACGATGATGTCAAAACACTGAGCGACATCAATACGCGCGAATTCTTTATGCTGGCCTTGTTGGCCATTGCAGTCTTGGCAATGGGTATTTATCCAAAACCATTTACCGATGTGATGGACGCCTCAGTGGCTGACTTGCTCAAGCATGTTGCGATTTCCAAGTTGCCGCAATAAAGAGGAATAAAACATGATTGAAAAACTCAATATCGCGGCGCTGCTCCCAGAATTGATACTGTTGGTGATGGCAATGGCGATTGCCATGATCGATTTGTTCGATACCTCCGTGCGCCGTCACACCACTTATGTGCTGACTCTCATGACCTTGGTCTTGGTGGCTATTTTGCAGGCGTTTGATGCCAGCGAAGGCACAACCATCTACAGCTTTGGCAATATGGTGGTGTCAGACCCCATGGGCAATTGGCTGAAATGCTTCTCCACTCTTTCGGTAATGGTGACCTTGGTCTATGGTCGCCCCTATGCTGCAGAGCGAGATATGTTGCACATGGGCGGTGAATTATTCACGTTGGGTTTGTTTGCGTTGCTTGGCATGTACGTCATGATCTCAGGCAATAACTTCCTAGTTCTGTATCTCGGTGTTGAGTTGCTTGCGCTCTCTAGTTACGCCTTGGTCGCACTGCGTCGTGACAATGCCACCGCCAGCGAAGCTGCGATGAAGTACTTTGTACTAGGTGCTTTAGGCAGTGGGTTTTTGCTCTATGGCATGTCACTGTTGTATGGAGCCACTGGCTCCTTAGATATCAGCACCGTATTCAAGTCTGTTACCTCAGGGCACATTAACCACCAAGTTTTGGTGTTAGGGCTTGTCTTTGTGGTGTGTGGATTGGCCTTTAAGTTTGGCGTGGTGCCATTCCATATGTGGGTGCCTGATGTTTACCAAGGATCTCCCACCGTGGTGACTCTGCTCATTGGTGGCGCACACAAGTTAGCGGCTTTCGCCATGACTATGCGTCTCTTGGTAGAAGGTTTGTTACCTTTGGCAATCGATTGGCAGCAAATGCTGATGGTCTTGTCAGTCTCCTCATTGCTCATCGGTAATCTGGCGGGTATCGCGCAAACCAATATCAAGCGCATGATCGCTTTCTCTACTATTTCGCAAATGGGTTTTGTATTGATTGGCTTGTACTCTGGCGTGGTCAACGGCAATACGGCGGCTGCAGCTAATGCCTACAGCTCGGCGATGTTTTATGTGGTGACCTATGTGCTGACCACCTTGGCGGTCTTCGGTATTGTGATGTTGCTAGCGCGTGAAGGTTTTGAGAGCGAAGAGATTGCAGATTTCGCAGGGTTGAACCAGCGCAGCCCGTTGTATGCAGGCGTCATGGCCTTGTGTATGTTCTCTTTGGCAGGTATTCCGCCCATGGTTGGATTCGCAGGCAAGCTGTCTGTGTTGCAAGCTTTGGTGGCTTCGGGTCAAACAGGTGCCGTAGCCCTTGCGGTGTATGCCGTCATGATGTCTTTACTGGCAGCTTTCTACTATTTGCGTGTTGTGAAGGTGATGTACTTTGATGCACCTATTACGGCGAGTACCGTGTCTGCTGGAACTGATGTACGCATCGTTTTATTGATCAATAGCGGCCTTTTATTGGTTTTAGGTCTGTTGCCGGGAGGTCTGATGACGCTTTGTGCGCGCGCTATTGTTTCTACCCTTGGCACCTAAGCAATTCATTACTTAGATCTGACAAATGAAAGTCCTTGACCTCCATTGCGCGCATCTTCATAATTTTGAAGGATGGTTTGCGAGTGAAGATGATTTTCAAAATCAGTTGTCGCGCCAACTTGTATCGTGTCCCCTGTGTGGTGATACCGGTGTGCAGAAAAAGCTTAGCGCTCCGCGCTTAAACCTCAGTTCTGCCCGCGGTGAACAAGAGGCGCAAAAATCTACTGAGGTGGTTCCTGTAGACAGCAACCCAATAGTTCCATCACCACAAGAAGTTGCAAACCTTGATACCAACCAACTGCAGGCTGCTTGGATGCAAATGGTGCGTCATGTAGTGGCCAATACAGAAGACGTTGGCACTAAATTCTCTGAAGAAGCCCGCAAGATGCATTACGGAGAAGCGGAGCACCGCAACATACGCGGACACGCTACGCCAGCTGAAACAGAATCTTTGCTGGAAGAAGGCATTCAAGTAATGCCCTTGCCAGTGCCTGAAGCCCTTAAAGGCCCTCTGCAGTAAATCTTTGCACGAGCGTCAATGCTTGTGCAGTTGGATCTGTGCTGTCACAAGCAATGATGTGCCGCTCAGGCATGCCGCGTAACCAAGTCAACTGTCTTTTAGCCAGCTGTCTGGTAGCAGCCACTGCAGTTTCTTGTAAGCGCGTGAGCATCTCTTGGGTACTGATGCCTTGCTGTTGCTTTGCATCCATTTGTTCCCAAGCCTGTCTGTAACCCACGCAACGCATACTAGGTAAATCTAAAGTAAGGTCACCCCTAGCGCGCAAGCTTTGCATCTCATTTAAAAAGCCAGCTGCCAACATAGCGGTAAAGCGTTGCTCTATGCGTGTATGCAACCAAGTGCGGTCAACAGGCTCTAAGGAGATGACGTCAATATCAGTGCCAGATGCAGTGGTGCGCTGCGTATCCAACCGCTTATTCGCACCTTCTTCAAACCATGCTGACAAACTTTTGCCGCTGATGTGCCACACCTCCAGTGCGCGCGAAATACGCTGCGAATCATTGGGTGCTAAGCGAGCTGCTGTGACAGGATCCACCTTGCTTAGCTCTTGATGCATTGCAGGCCAGCCGATGTCTTTGGCGCGTACTTCTATGGCATCGCGTGTTGCTGCATCAGTTTTAGGCAAATCGTCAATACCGTCTTGCAGGGCTTTTAGGTAAAGCATGGTGCCGCCTACCAGTAAAGGTAACTTACCACGCGAATGGATGTCTGCAATCAATTGCTGTGCATCACTGGCGAAATCGGCTGCGTTGTAAGTTTGTGTAGGCTCACGAATATCTATTAAGTGATGCATTACCTGTTCGCGCTCTTGAGCGCTCGGCTTTGCAGTGCCGATATCCATGCCGCGATAGACCAGCGCTGAGTCGATGCTGATGATTTCTATTGGAAACTTTTCTGCTATTGACATCGCAACAGCAGTTTTACCGCTGGCTGTAGGTCCTACCAAGGCAATGGGTTTAAGCATGATTGCGCCCAATGCGTTGCACCAAAGTCCATGCAGTCAAACTTGTGACGACTGACCAAAAACCAATACCCCATGCCATACCGTGGACTGCACCATCACTTTGATAGCCAAGCCATAGTCCCATTAAAAATGCCACCAACATCATCAAGAACCCACCAAGTGCAGATGCGGCACCTGCAGCTTGTGGAAAGGGACCTACAGACCCGCTTTGACCACAAGGTTGATGAATACCATGACCCAAGATGAAAATATAAAAAGGCCCGACTAAAGCAATCACAGAATGCCATTCCATCCAAGCACTGACGTTAAGCAATATGCCGCCTGTCAAACTCAAAACGCCACCCATCGCTACGGACCGTGCCACGCCGTAACGCACCAAAAGCCAGCGACACAAAAAAGTCCCCAACATGTAAATGAATGACATGGAAAACATCACTAGCCCATATTCGAGTTTGCTCAGGCCCACCACACCAATAAAAACAAAAGACGATGTGACCAAAAAAACAAACAAACCACCATAGGACCCCAAGGTCAAAGTGGCAAATGCAATAAACGTGGGGTGTTTGAGAATATGCCACCAAGTCATTGCTAATTCTTGAAAGGGCGGAACAGCGCTGTTGGTATTGGGCGCAGACTCTTGGTATTTCCAAGCGATCGCCAACAAACAGATGGCGCCAAATACTGCAACAGCACCCAGAGCAGCATGCCAGCTATAGACTTGCGTGAGAAAGGCGCCCAATGGTGCGCTCATGCAAGCGATTGCGCCAAGCCCTGTCAATGCTTTGGACATCACGCGTGCGCCAACTTCAGGCGTGTATAAGTCCCGCACAATCGCCCGCGCGCACACAACAACCGACCCCATGGCCGCACCTTTTAACGTGCGCCAAATAATCAGTGCATCGATAGACGGAGCGAGAACGCAACCTATTCCAGCAACTACATAGGCCGCCAAACCTAGCAAAAGCACAGGTCGACGCCCCCACATATCGGAGAGCGGTCCCCAAAACAATTGCGAAACACCAAAGGCCAACAACAAAGCGCCAAGGGTCATATGGATTTGCGCCATCGATGCACCAAACTCTTGCGTCAGGATTGGGAGTGTCGGTAGATAGAGGTCAGACGTTACCGGCTGAATACCCAGCATCAACGCCAAAAGCACCACAGTCAAACGGCTAGACATGGCTACTGGCATTCAACGGCCACGCATAAACAAAGCGTCAAGTTCTCTTAGGGAAATTTGTCGCCAAGTCGGGCGACCATGGTTGCACTGGTCTGAGCGCGGCGTAATTTCCATCTGGCGCAGCAAGGCATTCATTTCTTCCACCGTCAATTTGCGGTTGGCACGCACCGCACCATGGCAAGCCATAGTAGCGAGTAATTCGTTTTGCGCGCGTTGCAACACAGTGCTGGCATCGTGTTGCTGTAATTCCGCTAAAACACTCCGTGCCAATGCAACTGGGTCACCTTTGGAGAGCGTAGTAGGAACAGCACGTACAGCCAGTGTCTTCGCTGTGAGTAAAGAGATTTCAATACCAAGATCTATAAGCACTTGCTCGCTGGCCTGCGCAGTCGCAATCTCTTGCTCTGTTGCTGGAAAAGTGGCAGGAATCAATAGTGGTTGGCTAGAGAGTTGGTGCGCATCGATTTGCAATTTGAGTTGCTCATACACAATCCGCTCGTGCGCTGCGTGCATATCTACTAGGACCAAACCTTGGCTGTTTTCTGCCAAGATATAGACGCCATGTAACTGGGCAAGCGCCTTACCTAGTGGCCAAGATTCAGATGTGTCTTGATCTGCTGCAGGAGTGAGGTTCTCTGATTTTTGCCAAATTCCCCCTAAGTCTTGAACCTTCCCTCCTTGCAAGGTCATGGGTGCTTGTTGCCAAGTAGGTACTTTCCATGCGGATGCTGCGATGTCATTGGATGGTGCAGAGTCTTGCACCATGGCGGCGTTAGCACGCGGAATAGCCAATGCATTTTCTACCGCGCGCCTGACAGCTTGGTGCACTTCACGCCCATCGCGAAACCGCAATTCAATTTTGGTGGGATGCACATTCACATCGACGCGCGTGGGGTCCATGTCTAAATACAAAGCATAGACAGGTTGACGGTGTCCATGCAGCACATCTTCATAGGCACTGCGCGCTGCATGCGTGACCACTTTGTCGCGCACAAAGCGACCATTCACATACAAGAACTGGTGGTCTGCACGGGCCCTTGCAGCGTCTGGAATGCCCGCGCGTCCAAAGACATGCAAATTGCCTTGTGTGAATTGCACTGCCACAGAGTTTTTTAAAAAATCGGCGCCAAGAACATCTGCTAGCCTGCGGTCTAATTCTTCATTGCCCGTTTGGCTGCGCCATTGCTCAACCAATTTGCCATCGTGCCAAATCTCGAAACCTACTTGGGGACGCGAAAGCGCATGGCGACGCACAGCTTCTACACAATGCGCTAATTCAGTAGCGTCAGTTTTCAAAAATTTACGCCGCGCAGGCGTGCTGTAAAAAAGTTCTTTCACTTCCACTGTGGTGCCCAATGCGCGAGCTGCTGCTTGCAACTCGCCACTGCGGCCATCTAAACGCATGGCATGGTCTTGCAGTGCGGTGCGCGATAGCAAGGACAACTCGGAGACAGAGTGAATAGCCGCTAAAGCCTCACCGCGAAAACCCATGGTTCCAACAGATTCGAGTTCGTTTAAATTCGTGATCTTGCTGGTCGCGTGGCGTTTTAGTGCAATGGGCAGTTCGTCGGATGGAATACCAGCACCGTTGTCTTCCACGCTGATCAAGCGCACGCCGCCGCTAAGAAGTCTGACGGTGATATGGGTAGCACCTGCGTCTAAAGCGTTGTCCACCAACTCACGCACAACAGAAGCAGGGCGTTCGACCACTTCGCCAGCGGCAATTTGGCTGATCAATTCATCTGGGAGTTCGCGAATCGCGCGTTGGGGTTGAATGCTAGGGTGCACCTTGGCATTTTAGAGCCTGTGATAATCCGCCACCATGGAACTCATTAACTTCTTTATCGACTTCATTCTCCACATCGACCGCTATTTGGAAAGTTTTGTGCAAGCCAATGGTGTATGGGTGTATGTTTTGTTGTTCGCCATTATTTTTGTGGAAACAGGTTTGGTTGTCATGCCATTCTTGCCTGGCGACTCCTTGTTGTTTGTGGTGGGCGCCATGTGTGGCGTTGGACTCATGGACTATGGCCTCTCAGTGGCTTTGCTGGTGACTGCTGCCATCGCTGGTAACCAAACCAACTACACGATTGGTCACTACTTTGGTCCCAAAGTGTTTGCGTGGGAAAACTCACGGTTTTTCAATCGCCAAGCGTTTGACCAAGCCCATGCTTTTTATGAACGCTATGGCGGTATCACTATCGTGGCAGCTAGGTTTATGCCGTTCTTGAGAACGTTTGCCCCCTTTGTTGCAGGTGTTGCGCAGATGACACGACGTAAGTTCACATTCTTCGACGTTACGGGTGGATTGTTATGGGTCGGAGGCATTGTGTCCGCTGGATATTTCTTTGGAAATATTGAATGGGTCAAATTGAATTTACAAAAAATCATCTGGGCGATGATTTTGATACCAGGTGCCTTAGCGATTTATGGCGCGTGGAAAGGCTCTAGAGCTCCAAAGGCCTGACGCTTGCAACGCTTCCAATTGAAATAGAAGCTAAGTTTAAAAATTAAGTATTGCGATTGCGCGCTAGAGGTGGATTACGCAAGAAGTAGCGCTCAATGCTTCGCATCAGCGCATCAGAGAGTTCATTTTGGTAGCTCTCGCTGTTGAGCCGTGCTTCCTCATCGGGGTTGCTAATAAAAGCTGTCTCAACCAACACACTTGGAATATCTGGCGCCTTTAAAACCGCAAACCCCGCTTGCTCCACTTGCGGTTTGTGAAGTTTTCCGATGCGACGTATTTGCCCCAACATTTCATTACCCAGTTTCAAACTGTCATTGATTTGCGCAGTAGTGCTCATGTCTAGCAGCGCGCGTTGCACGGTGGCGTCTTGCACCTTTAAATTGAGCCCGCCCACTAAGTCTGCGCGGTTCTCTTGTGAAGCCATCCAACGCGCTGCGGCGCTTGTTGCGGCACCTTGGCTCAAAGCAAACACACTGGCTCCGCGGGCCTCTGGTGTCATAAAAGCATCGGCATGGATGCTTACAAACAAATCAGCTTGCACACGCCGTGCTTTTTCTACTCGCAACTGCAAGGGTACAAAAAAATCCGCATCGCGCGTGAGATAAGCGCGCATGGGCAGTGGCCCCATTCTGGTTTTGATCACCGTGTTGTTGATGCGGTCACGCATGCGGTGGGCGATTTGCAGGACCACATCTTTTTCTTTGGTGCCACGAGGACCGATTGCGCCAGGGTCTTCGCCACCATGACCTGGATCTAGTGCGACGATGATGAAACGCTCAGTGTTGTGATTCGATTGCCCTGCAGTAGCTTTTGAGTCTGTTGAAGACGCGGAAACACTTGGTGCAGCGATCATGGGTGATGAAGCATTGGAAGCAGGCGTAGTGACTGTGCTTTGTTGAGTCGCTATAGGTGCACTTTGGGACGCTGAAGGCGTCAGAGGAACCGCCGCCTTATTCATCTGACGCGCTAAGAGTTCACCCAAGGGGTCGGGGTTGGTATGTCGAGCAATCAAAGCCTCTAAAGGATCTGCCACTTTGGTGGGATACAAATCAAGCACCAAGCGGTGTTGGTATTGGGCATTACCAGAAGATCGCACAGGCGGCAAGTTAAAAACCTGAGGCAACACCATTTGGCGTAAATCCAAAACCAAACGAACCGTATTGGCCGTGTATTGCCCAACGCGTACACCGGTGATGAAAGGATCATCCGAACGAACTTTCCCCACCAATTCTTTGAGTGCTGGGTTGAGTTCAATCCCTTCAATGTCTACCGCTAAGCGTGGAGGGTTTGCAATAAAGAGCGGTGTAGTGGTAAGCGCCGCATCGCTTTCAATCGTGACGCGTGTGTAGTCGCTGGCTGGCCATACGCGCACTGCCAATATCGTGGCGCCCCACGCAATGTCTGCTCCGCCCAACATCAAAAGAGCGCTGGTGGTCTGTAGAAATCGTCTACGTGGTTGTGGGTAACTCACGTCTGTCTCTCCAAGCGCGCGATCAACTCAGAGCCCAATGCGGTGTGAGACTTCAAAGCTATATGGCGTTGGTCTTCGTTATCAACACTTATGTGCATAGCAATATCAGGCATTGGCAACACACCGTGGGCATTTGTAGGCCATTCGCAAAGTTTGAGCCCCTCGCTTGCAAATATGTCACGAAAACCAGCGTCCTCCCATTCCTGGGGGTCATTGAAACGGTAAAAATCAAAATGCCAAATATGACCTGTACTCACTTCATAAGGTTCTACCACCGCATAGGTGGGGCTTTTAACGCGACCAGTCACGCCCAAGGCTTGCAACAGATGGCGCACGAAGGTCGTTTTACCAGCACCCAATTCACCGTCTAATGTGATGCAGGCGTTTAATTCTGTTTGCTGGTGAACGAGAGATGCTGCCAATTGCTGGGCAAAGCCCGCAGTAGCTTGTTCGTTAGGCCAGAGCAGTGTTTTTACAATGGTTGAATTATTCAAGGAAGTAGAGTGCCGATCGATCCCACATTGTTACTCGCGCACATCCAAAAAACAGGACATGCACTGGGATTTTCCCAAATTGCGGTGGCCCCTGTCGATTTGTCGTCCGCCGAGCCCGCTTTGCTCTCATGGCTCGAGAAAAACTTCCACGGCGAGATGGACTATATGGCCCGCCACGGCCTCAAACGCGCCCGTCCTGCAGAGTTAGTTCCAGGGACGGTGAGCGTGATTACCGCGCGAATGAACTATCTTCCCCGTGATACGCCAGTAGATTGGCAAGAGGTGGAGTGGGGGCGTTTGCACAATCCGACAGAGGCAGTTGTTTCTGTGTATGCCAGAGGGCGCGATTACCACAAGGTGCTGCGCCAACGCTTGGGTCAATTGGCACAAGCCATAGAAAACTATCTTGCAGGCCACGAAGATTCACTACAAACCCGTGCATTCACAGATTCTGCGCCCGTGTTGGAAGCCGAATTAGCCACACGCAGTGGACAAGGTTGGCGCGGCAAACACAGTTTGGTGCTCAACCGTGACGCTGGGTCGATGTTTTTCTTGGGCGAGATTTTTTTAAATATCCAGTTGCCTGTGTCAGAGCCCGTCACAGAACATTGTGGGCAATGCTCAGCATGCATAGATGTGTGTCCCACAAAAGCCATAGTCGCGCCTGGCTTGGTGGATGCAAGACGATGTATCTCTTATCTCACCATTGAGCATGCAGGTTCTATTCCTGAAGAGTTGCGTCCTTTGATGGGTAACCGTATTTATGGTTGTGATGACTGTCAGTTAACCTGCCCTTGGAATAAATATGCGCAGACATCCAACTTGCCTGACTTTGACACGCGAAATGGTTTGGTAGGGCAACAGCTAGTTGAAGTTTTGGGGTGGACTCAAGAGCAGTTTTTACAACGCACAGAAGGCAGCGCGATTAGGCGTATTGGGCATTTGCGTTGGTTGCGTAATGTAGCGGTGGCGGCGGGGAATGCTTTGCGGTCAACACAAAATAATTTAAGTGCTGAGGGCTTGGTAGCCTTACGCCAAGCTTTGAAGTTACATGCAAACCATACAGACGCCAATGTAAGAGAGCATGTGCAATGGGCTTTATCTAGCTAACTCCGCTTTGATGGCAGCCCCCAACTCAATCACCGCAAGCGCGTAATAACTACTCCAGTTATACCGAGTCACCACATAAAAGTTCTCAGTGCCCACCACATAACTAGGCGCATCTGTTCCATTAAACAATTCCACCAAGGCAAGATTACCTTTGTGCTGTTGCGCATCTGGAGTCAACACTACACCTTTGTCTTGCATACTTGCGGCACTGAAAGACGGCAAGATGTCTGGGGCTAGTAGTGTGGATTTGTCTAACTTGGCATCGTCAAATTGCGCGGAGTAGTGCGTGGGCATTCCCGTTTGCCAGCCAAAGGCTTTGAAGTAATTCGCGACAGATCCAATTGCGTCCACTGGGTTTTTAAGCAAATCAATGCGTCCATCACCATCAAAGTCTACGGCAAAGCGCGTCCAACTTGACGGCATGAACTGCGGCCAACCCATAGCGCCTGCATAACTGCCTGTTATGGCGGCTTGTCCTTTAGGTTGTGCATGTACCATTTTTAAAAAGTATCCCAGCTCCGATTTAAAAAATGCTTGCCGCTCTTGTGCACGCGGATGCTCTGGTGGGAAATGCAGTGCCAATGTAGTCAAAACATCGAGCACCTTGTATTTGCCCATGTGTTGCCCATAGAAGGTTTCTACTCCAATCACTCCCACGATCAATTCAACGGGTACGCCATAGGTGTTTTGCGCCCGCTCTAAGGCTTCTTTGTGGGTTTGCCAAAACCTCATGCCAGCTTCTATACGGCGCGGCTCGATGAAACGCGCTTGATAAGCGGCCCAATTTTTGGGTGATGAAGCAGGTGGTGGCAGCACCATTTTTTCAAGACCTTGCACGCGTCTGGCAAGGCTGAGTTGGTGACGTACCCAAGCCACTGGAATTTGCTGGTTTTGAGAAATGTCACTAGCTAGTTGTGCTACCTCAGCGCGAGGGCCAAATGGCGTGGTGCGAATCTGGTGGGGCTTATGTTTTTTGCCATGCACAGCAGCCAAGGCTGCAGAGGAGCATGTGCAAGCGAAGAAGATGGCAAAGAAAACTAAGAAACGCATCGGAAAAGAGGTGAGCAGAATAGGGAGTTTCACGCGATAGAAAATAGAGGAAAAGCTAGGCTTGCATGTTAAGCTGAGTTCGATACATTCATCACGCATATGCACAAAACAGGTTATTACACACATCCTGAATGTCGAAGACATGAAATGGGCGCCGGACATCCTGAATGTCCTGAGCGACTAGACGCTATTCAAGAGCGTTTGCTAATAAGTGGGTTGGACATTGGCTTGACAGCCATCGAGGCGCCTGCCGCTTCATTTGACGTCTTAGCTCTGGCCCACGATGTGGATTACATCGACCACCTGCGTTTAACTTCAAATCGCTTAATTCAAGACCAATCTGCAACTGGTCCAGCTTATACGCACGTGGACCCAGACACCGCTATGAACTCGCACACGTGGAAAGCGGCTTTGCATTCTGCAGGTGCTGCGATTGCGGCTACCGATGCGGTGATCAACGGTGAATTGGCCAATGCTTTTTGTGCAGTGCGCCCGCCAGGTCACCATGCTATGCGGCGCAAAGCGATGGGATTTTGTTTTTTTAATAACGTAGCAGTGGCGGTGAAGCATGCGATCCATCAACACGGCTTAAAGCGTGTGGCTGTGGTGGACTTTGATGTGCACCACGGCAATGGCACAGAGGACATTCTTGCGAATGACGCGCATGTGTTGATGGTGAGTTTTTTCCAGCATCCTTTTTATCCTTACTCGGGCACCGAGAAGCAAGCGTCGAATATGGTGAATATTCCTGTGCCCGCATACACACGTGGCATGGATGTGCGAGATTTGGTTGAAAACTATTGGGTCCCTAGATTAGAAGAGTTCAAACCCGAGATGATTTTTATCAGCGCCGGTTTTGACGCCCACCGTGAAGACGATATGGGGCAAATGGGTCTTACCGAACAAGACTATGCGTGGATTACCCAACGTATTTGCGATATCGCTAAGCGCCACGCCAAAAGGCGCATTGTGTCGTGCTTAGAGGGCGGTTATGCGCTGAGTGCTTTGGGCAGAAGCGTGGAAGCGCATTTGCGCGTGTTAGCGGATTTGTAAAACCATGAATGCATTGCAAGAGATTTTTTTAGATTTACAAAACTCGTCCATGCCGATGGAGTTAATGGTCTTGGCCGCGTCATTGGCTTTGGCCTGGATGTGTGCTTGGGCGCTAGGGAGAGGCGGCACGCGAGATTCCATCTTGTTTGGCCGTCGGGTGGTGGATGGACTGCTGTTTCCATTGCTGGCCTTGGTTTTCACATTGGCTTGCAAAACTATTTTGGTGAAGTTCCAAAGCGTGGCCTTGCTCAAACTGGCGGTGCCGGTGCTCTTGGCCTTGGCGGTGATTCGACTCATTGCCCGTGTTTTGACCTCGGTGTTTCCGCAGTCGCATGGTGCGCGTTTGATTGAGCGTGCAGTTTCTTGGCTGGCATGGGCTTTTGCGGTGATGTGGATCACGGGCTTGTTGCAACCGGTGAGAGAAGAGCTAGACGCTATCGAGTTTTCTGTCGGTAAGTCGCATGTGTCTTTGCTGCACGTGCTGGAGGTCATTCTCAGCTCCAGTTTTGTTCTGGTCTTGACCTTGTGGCTGTCTGCTTTTTTAGAGTCTAAGGTGCTAAGCAGGGCGTTGACTGATTTGTCTATGCGTAAAGTCGCGTCAAACGCAATGCGCGCCTTCTTATTGCTAATCGGCATGCTGGTGGCCTTATCGGCCTCGGGTTTCGACCTCACCGCTTTGTCTGTGCTTGGTGGTGCTTTGGGGGTGGGGCTTGGCTTTGGCTTGCAAAAGTTAGCGGCCAACTATGTCAGCGGTTTTGTGATTTTGTTAGAGCGCTCGTTGCGTATTGGCGACTATGTGCGGGTGGATGGTTTTGAGGGTTGGGTGACGGACATCAAAACCCGCTATACCTTGGTGCGGGCTATTAACGGTGTCGAATCTGTCGTCCCTAACGAGCTATTGATGACGCAACGGGTCGAAAACCTGTCGCTCGAATCTAGTCACCTGTTGCAAAACTGTATGTTCTGGGTCGGTCTTAACAGCAATGTGGACGCGGTTCAAAAACTATTGGTCGATGCGGCCGTATCAGCCGACCTTGTAATGGCTGATCCAGCGCCTATGGCTCTATTGGCCGAAGTTGCGCCCCAGGGTTTGCGGTTTCAGCTGAATTTTTGGATGGGTGACCCTGCCCACGGACAAGGTTTGGTCAAGTCCAATGTGAATATGGCGGCGCTGGAAGCTTTGCGGAAAGCTGGGGTGCTCTTGGCGCCTGCGCCCTATGAGTTACAACTTATCAAAACGACCTAAATAAGCAAGATATGAGCGGAAAAAGGTCTGCCGAATACCGCTTTTAGCGCCCAGAAAAAAGCACGGTCGTGCTAAAGTTTGGGGTTTAGATATTAGAATGTGACGTTTACGTAAACGTCAATCAGTTTTCATTATTTTTTGGAGTTCTAGCCATGAAAGTTTTGGTCGCAGTCAAGCGCGTTGTCGACTACAACGTGAAGGTTCGCGTGAAGTCGGACAACACCGGAGTCGACATTGCCAACGTCAAGATGAGCATGAATCCGTTTGACGAGATTGCGGTGGAAGAAGCCGTTCGTCTAAAAGAAAAAGGCGTGGTCACTGAAGTGATCGCCGTCTCCTGCGGCGTGACCCAATGCCAAGAAACACTGCGCACTGCCATGGCCATTGGCGCAGACCGCGGCATCTTGGTCGAGACAACCGAAGAACTCCAACCATTGGCCGTAGCCAAGTTGCTCAAAGCCTTGGTGGACAAAGAACAACCCGGCTTGGTAATTTTGGGCAAACAAGCGATTGACGACGACTGCAACCAAACCGGCCAAATGTTGGCTGCTCTGGCAGATATGCCCCAAGCTACTTTTGCATCGAAAGTGGAAGTGGCAGACGGCAAAGCCAGCGTCACCCGCGAAGTCGACGGTGGTTTAGAGACGCTCTCTATTAGTTTGCCCGCGGTTATCACTACAGACCTGCGCCTGAACGAACCCCGCTACGTCACCTTGCCCAACATCATGAAGGCCAAGAAAAAGCAACTCGATATCTTCAAGCCAGAAGACCTCGGCGTGAATGTCACCCCCCGAATCAAGACCTTGAAAGTCAGCGAGCCGCCTAAGCGCAGCGCTGGTATCAAAGTTGCCGATGTGGCAACTTTGGTCGACAAACTCAAGAACGTGGCCAAGGTCATCTAAATAGAACAGATCAGGAGCAAAAGAACATGACATCCCTCGTTATTGCCGAACACGACAACGCGTCGATCAAGCCTTCTACCCTCAACACCGTCACAGCCGCAGTGGCCATGGGTGGCGATGTCCATGTGCTGGTCGCTGGACACAACGCTGGTGGCGCCGCTGCCGCTGCCGCCCAAATTGCTGGCGTGAGCAAAGTGATCCATGCTGACGGAGCTGACCTCTCACATGGCTTGGCTGAAAACTTAGCCGCGCAAATCTTGGGGCTGGCCAGCAGTTATTCCCACATCGTATTCCCAGCTACCGCTGGCGGCAAAAACATTGCCCCCCGTGTTGCAGCCAAATTAGATGTGGGCCAGATCAGCGATATCACCAAGGTTGAAAGCCCTGACACGTTTGAGCGTCCGATCTACGCGGGCAATGCCATTGCCACAGTGCAATCGACCGATGCCATCAAGGTCATCACAGTTCGTACGACAGGCTTTGATGCTGCTGCTGCAACTGGTGGTTCAGCTGCGGTAGAGACAGTGGCAGCCACTGCCGACTCAGGTAAAAGCAAATTCATGGGAAGCGAAATCGCCAAAAGCGATCGTCCTGAATTGACGGCTGCCAAGATCATCGTCTCTGGCGGACGTGCCTTGGGTAGCGCAGAGAAATTTGCTGAAGTCATCACGCCCTTGGCAGACAAGTTAGGTGCTGCATTAGGCGCAAGCCGCGCGGCAGTCGATGCGGGCTATGCGCCCAACGATTGGCAAGTCGGACAAACCGGCAAGATCGTTGCACCCCAGTTGTATGTGGCGTGTGGCATCAGCGGGGCCATCCAACATTTGGCGGGTATGAAAGACAGCAAGGTGATCGTCGCGATCAATAAAGACCCAGAAGCGCCCATTTTCTCGGTGGCTGACTTTGGTCTAGAGGCTGACTTGTTTGTGGCTGTCCCTGAACTTGTTGCCGCTTTATAGGAGCACGCCATGTCGTACATCGCCCCCGTCAAAGATATGTTGTTCAACATGGCCCACCTCGGTGGTCTAGAGCAAATCGCCCAAATGCCTGCGTTTGAAGACGCGGGTCTAGAAACCGCCCAAGCGGTTCTCGAAGAATGCGCAAAACTCAATGAATCGGTCTTGGTTCCTTTGAACTGGGAAGGCGACAAAAACCCGTCTTATTTCAAAGATGGCCATGTGCACACCACGCCTGGGTTCAAAGAGGCTTACACCCAATACATTGAAGGCGGATGGCAAGGACTGCAACACCCGCCCGCTTTCGGTGGTCAAGGTTTACCCAAAACCATTGGCGCGGCATGCGGTGAAATTTTGAATTCCGCCAATATGAGTTTTGCCTTGTGCCCCTTGCTCACCGACGGTGCGATTGAGGCGCTACTCACTGCGGGCTCCGACGAACTAAAGGCCATCTATCTAGAGAAGCTCATCTCGGGTGAGTGGACCGGCACGATGAACTTGACCGAGCCCCAAGCGGGTTCTGATTTGGCAGCAGTTCGCACGCGCGCCGAGCCACAACCCGATGGCACATACAAAGTGTTTGGCACCAAGATTTACATCACCTATGGTGAACACGATATGGCGAAAAACATCGTCCACCTCGTGCTAGCCCGTGTGCAGGGCGCACCCGAGGGCGTCAAAGGCATTAGCTTGTTTGTAGTGCCTAAGGTTTTGGTGAATAAAGATGGCTCGCTTGGCGCGCGCAACGATGTGCACTGCGTCAGCATCGAACACAAGATGGGTATCAAAGCCAGTCCCACAGCAGTTTTGCAATACGGCGACCACGGTGGTGCCATCGGCTACTTGGTAGGGGAAGAGAACCGCGGTTTGGAGTACATGTTCATCATGATGAACGCCGCCCGTTACGCCGTGGGTGTGCAAGGCATTGCCGTGGCAGAGCGCTCTTACCAAAAGGCAGCCCAATTTGCGCGTGACCGCGTGCAAAGCCGCCCCGTCGATGGCAGCATGAAAACCAGCGCGCCCATCATCCACCACCCCGACGTGCGCCGCATGCTCATGACCATGCGTGCTTACACCGAAGGTTGTCGATCTATGGCTACGGTAGCCGCTGCAGCGTATGACGCATCGCACCACCACCCAGACGCGGCAACACGCAAAGAAAATTTGGTCTTCTACGAATTCTTGGTGCCCTTGGTCAAAGGCTTCAGTACAGAGATGAGCCTAGAAGTCACCAGTCTTGGCGTGCAAGTGCATGGCGGCATGGGCTTTATCGAAGAAACCGGTGCTGCCCAGTACTACCGCGACGCGAAAATTTTGACGATTTACGAAGGCACCACGGCTATCCAAGCCAACGATTTGGTCGGTCGCAAAACTTCACGTGACGGCGGCCAAACGGCCAAAGCCATCGCAGGCCAAATTGAGCAAACCGAAAAACAACTCAAAGCCCACAGCGATGTACGTTGCCATGCGGTGGCCAAGCGACTCTCTGCAGCGCGTGAAGCGTTTTTAGATGTGGTGGAGTTCTTTGTGACCGAGAGTAAAAACAATCCCAATGCGGTTTACGCCGGTAGCGTGCCTTACCTCATGCTCGCGGGTAACCTGATGTCCGGTTGGCAAATGGCGCGCGCTATGTTGGTGGCGCTCGAACATATTGCCAAAAACGATGATGTTGCATTCATGCAAGCCAAGGTCACCACTGCGCGTTTTTATGCGGACCATATTTTGTCCAAAGCACCTGGTGCGCGCGACAGCATCGTTGCTGGCGCGGACAGCGTCACTGAAATGGCGTTAGAAGCTTTCTAAGCTTTCAAAGCCCATCAGACGCAAACGCTGGCGTTATTCGTAAGAAATATCCTTCTCAATAAACGACTCCTCACAAAGGATTTACATGTCTAAATTGCCAGCAGTCTTTCAGCAACTGAAGTTTCCCGTGATTGCTTCGCCTTTGTTCATCATCAGCAACCCGAAGTTGGTGATTGCCCAATGCAAGGCCGGTGTGGTGGGTTCTATGCCTGCGCTCAATGCGCGGCCTGCAGAGCAATTGGAAGAGTGGTTGATTGAAATCACCGAAACACTCGCCGCCTACAACCGCGCGAACCCAGACAAACCTGCCGCACCTTTCGCCATCAACCAAATCGTGCACAAGAGCAATGACCGTCTTGAGCACGACATGGCCATGTGTGTGAAATACAAGGTGCCGATCATCATCACCTCGCTGGGTGCGCGGGAAGATGTGAATGCTGCCGCCCACAGCTATGGTGGCATCGTCTTGCACGACATCATCAACAACAAGTTCGCTAAAAAAGCGATTGAAAAAGGCGCTGACGGTTTAGTCGCGGTGGCTGCTGGCGCTGGTGGGCATGCGGGCGTCAAAAGCCCGTTTGCCTTGATCCAAGAAATCCGCGAATGGTTTGATGGCCCGATTGCCTTGAGTGGCGCGATCGCCAATGGTGGCGCCATTCTTGCCGCCCAAGCCATGGGTGCTGACTTTGCCTACATAGGTTCAGCGTTTATTGCTACCGAAGAAGCCCGCGCCGCCGAAGAATACAAACAGGCCATTGTCAAAGCGTCATCGGACGATATCGTCTACAGCAACCTGTTCACTGGCGTGCACGGTAATTATTTGGCGCCGTCGATTCGCAATGCGGGGCTAGACCCTGAGAACTTGCCTGAGAGCGATGCATCCAAAATGAACTTTGGCGGTGACGCCAAGAAAGCTTGGAAAGACATCTGGGGTTGCGGCCAGGGCATTGGGGCCGTCAAGGCTGTTTTGCCGACTGCCGATTTAGTCGCTCGCCTCCAGCGTGAATACGAAGAGGCGAGGGCACGTCTGAACTTAGCGCATCACTAAGACAGGAATCGTGGTGTGCGTCAGCACTTGCTGGGTTTCGCTGCCTAGCAACAAGCGCTTGATGCCTTTGCGACCGTGAGAGGCCATGACGATCAAGTCAACTTTGTTCTTCTTAGCGGTGGCGACCAAAGCATCGGACACGCTGTCTGATTTGACAACAACGGTTTTGACAGAGACTAGATGAGCTTTGGCGTCTTTGGCAACTTTGTCTAATTGTTTGTGCGCATTGTCCGCCCAAGATTTTTCGATTTTGTCGATTTCGCCCATGTTCACTGGAATTGAACCTTCGAAATAAGTTTGGGTGAACCGGGGTATCACTTTGATGGCAATCAGGCTAGCCCCATGGACTTCAGCAAGTGCAATGGCGCTGTTGATCGCTTTCTTCGAGAGGGTTGAGCCATCGGTGGCTACCAAAATCTTTTTGTACATAGTTAGGCTCCTTAGTTGATATGTCTTCAGCTTAGTGGTTTATTCACAAAACTTATTGATGCATATCAATGACTTAAAAGATGGGCACGCTAAGCTCTTCGCCTATGACTAATCAAGCTACCCTAACCCTGCTAGACGACCGCCAGGAATGGGCGCGTTTCGGACAGGCTGTCTCAGGAGACGAAAAAAACAAGGCCGATGACGACTGGGTCTCCCATGTGGTGATCCAAGGCATGCACTGCGCTGCCTGCGCCTATACGGTCGAAAAAGCCCTGATGTCTGTTGAAGGCGTGAAATCGGCAGAAGTCAGTGCCACCACCCACCGCGCCAAAGTGGTGTGGTCTGCCAGCAAGGTATTGCCCTCTAAGTGGATCGGTGCTTTGGTCGACGCAGGTTATGGCGCTGTGCCTGCACTAGACACATCCCTACGGCAGATCCGCAAAAAAGAAATGCGCATGGCGCTGTGGCGTTGGCTGGTCGCGGGCTTTTGCATGATGCAGTTGATGATGTATGCCTATCCCAGTTACATCGCTGGAGACGGTGACATCACCCCCGAGATGGTGAACTTACTGCGTTGGGCCGCGTGGGTGATTACGCTGCCCGTATTGCTTTTCTCTTGCGGGCCATTCTTTGCCAATGCATGGCGTGATATTCGCCGTCGCGAAATCAGTATGGACTTGCCTGTTGCTATTGGTATGGGCATCACTTTCTTGGTGAGTTCGGCGGCCACTTTTGAACCCACAGGTGTTTGGGGCTCGGAGGTGTATTTCGACTCGCTGAGCATGTTTGTATTTTTCTTGCTCACGGGGCGTTGGTTGGAATTGCGCATGCGCGACAAAACCGCTGGCGCCTTAGAAGCGGTGATGAACCGTTTGCCAGACAGCGTAGAGCGCCAAAAGGCAGACGGTCAGTTTGAACGCGTCACCGTGGCACGTTTGCAAGTGGGTGACTTGATTCGCGTGAATGTGGGGGAAGGTTTTGCGGCGGATGGTGTGATCGTGCAAGGCGATACCTTGACTGACGAAGCGCTTTTAACTGGTGAATCACACCCGCAAGCCCGCGCCAAGGGTGACTTAGTGGTTGCCGGTAGCTTTAATTTGAGTACGCCTGTGGTGGTGCGTGTTGCCAAAGTGGGGGAAGACACCCAGTTCTCGCAAATTGTCGATTTGATGCAAAGCGCGTCTATCCAAAAACCCCGTTTGGCCCAACTCGCTGACCGAATGGCCAAACCGTTTTTGTTAGGTGTGTTGTTGTTAGCTTTGGGTTCTGCGGCATGGTGGTGGCAAACCAACCCAAGCCAGGCCTTGATGGTGGCTGTCTCGGTGTTGATCGTTACGTGTCCTTGTGCTTTATCCCTTGCCACGCCTGCAGCCATGTTGGCAGCGTCTGGCACGCTAGCGCGACAAGGCGTATTGGTGCGTCACTTGCAAGCCTTAGAGGCATTGGCCGAAGTAGATACCTTGATTTTTGACAAGACGGGCACGCTGACCCGTGATGCCCAGCGCATCACGCAGTCATGGACAGCACAAGATGAATCGGCAGAAAACGTACTGGCATGGGCTGCCATATTGGCCAAGCATTCTTTACATCCTTATTCGCGTGCGATTCAATTAGCTTTTGAGACCTCTGGGGTTCCATCGTCAGAAACAGCTGATCTTGTCTTGGAGTTCATGGGACAAGGCATTGAAGGGCAAGTGGGCGGTAAAAAATTACGCTTGGGCTCTTTGAAGTTTTGTAAAGTAGAAAACAAAGCAGTTCCTCAAGAAGCACTTAGCGCACAAGTGCACCTGTGTAGCGACACCGCATGGTTAGGTAGCTGGAAGTTTGCCGAGGACATTCGGCCAGATGCTGCTGAGACTGTGCGCTTGCTCCAACAGTCTGGTATTGATGTGTGGCTGTTGTCGGGCGATCAGTCTGAGGCAGTGCAACTAGCCGCCAAGCAATTGAATATTGAACATGCCCAAGGTTTGTGCACACCCAAAGACAAGCTTCAAAAATTACAAGCCCTACAAGCCCAAGGTGCACGCGTCGCGATGGTGGGGGATGGACTCAATGACGGGCCTGTTTTGTCGGCCGCGCATGTCTCCATGGCATTTGGGCGCGCTGTGCCCTTGGCGCAATCAAAAGCCGATTTGGTGGTGATGGGCGACAGCTTGATGACTGTGGTGCACAGCATCCAGATGGCGCATCGCACATTAACCATCGTTAAACAAAACTTGGCGTGGGCTGCGGTATACAACGCTGTGTGTGTTCCTTTGGCGGTGATGGGTTTGCTGCCAGCTTGGGTCGCTGGTTTGGGCATGGCCTTGAGCTCGTTAGGCGTTGTGCTCAATGCCTTGCGTCTCTCATTCCTGACAAGGAACTGACGATGGACAGTTTGTATCTGTTAATCCCTTTGTCGGTTTTATTGGTGTTGGCCATCTTGGTAGGCCTCTGGTGGGCAGTGGACAGGGGCCAATTTGAAGATTTAGAGCAGGAAGCTGAGCGCATATTGCGCGACGATTGATTTATATCAAAGAACCATTTCGCACCTTTCGAGACAATTTATGCATATGAAAGGTGACACATGAACCAGACTGATCAAGCCGTTTACAGCGACACTGTTGTTCGCCAGTTCTCCATCATGGCTGTTGTATGGGGGGTGGTTGGCATGTTGGTAGGTGTGGTGATCGCATCCCAATTGGCCTGGCCGGAATTGAATTTCGGAATTCCATGGCTCAGCTATGGCCGCTTACGCCCCTTGCATACCAATGCCGTGATTTTTGCCTTCGGCGGCTGTGCATTGTTTGGCACCAGCTACTACGTGGTGCAGCGCACTTGCCACACCGCTTTGTTTTGGCCAAAACTAGCAGCCGTTACGTTTTGGGGTTGGCAGTTGGTCATTTTGGCGGCCGCCATCAGTTTGCCTTTGGGTTACACCCAAGGTAAAGAATATGCAGAACTGGAATGGCCTATTGATATCTTGATCGCTGTGGTGTGGGTGTCATACGCCATTGTTTTCTTTGGAACTTTAGGCATTCGCAAGGTCAAGCATATTTATGTAGCGAACTGGTTCTTCGCTGCTTTCATCATTGCTGTGGCGTTGTTACACATTGTCAACAGCGCTGCGATTCCCGCAGGTTGGATGAAGTCTTACTCAGCCTATGCTGGCGCGCAAGACGCCATGATCCAGTGGTGGTATGGGCACAATGCGGTCGGCTTCTTTTTGACAGCTGGCTTTTTGGGAATGATGTATTACTTCATTCCCAAACAAGCTGAGCGCCCGGTGTATTCGTACCGCTTGTCCATCGTGCACTTTTGGGCGTTGATCTTCACCTATATGTGGGCAGGCCCCCACCACTTGCACTACACCGCATTGCCAGACTGGACGCAGTCATTGGGCATGGTTTTCTCGTTGGTGTTGTTGGCGCCTAGTTGGGGCGGCATGATCAACGGCGTCATGACGCTCTCAGGCGCGTGGCATAAATTACGCGATGACCCTGTGCTACGTTTCTTGATCGTGTCTTTGTCCTTTTACGGTATGTCCACTTTCGAAGGACCCATGATGGCGATCAAAACGGTGAACGCTTTGAGCCACTACACCGACTGGACGGTTGGCCATGTGCACTCCGGTGCCTTGGGTTGGGTGGGTTTGGTATCGATGGGTTCCTTGTACTTCTTGATTCCTAAGCTGTTTGGTCAGAAAAAAATGTACAGCGTGCCTGCTATTGAGTTGCACTTTTGGTTGGCAACGATTGGAATCGTGCTCTACATCGCTGCGATGTGGATTGCGGGTGTGATGCAAGGTTTGATGTGGCGCGCTATCAACGAAGACGGTACTTTGACTTACACCTTTGTGGAGTCGGTCAAAGCGACGTATCCGTTCTATGTCATCCGTTTTGCAGGTGGTTTGCTCTATCTCGTAGGTATGTTGATCATGTTGTGGAATGTGATCAAAACAGCCTTGCAAGGTGAGGCGCCATTAGTCTCTATCCCCGCCCCAGCGCACGCCTAAGGAGTTATTGATGTCAGACGAACAATCCAAAGGTTTTTCGCACGCGCGTGTAGAGACCAGCAATTTATTGATGATCGTATTGATTTTGGTCTCAGTCGCATTCGGCGGCTTGGTAGAAATCGTGCCTTTGTTTTTTCAAAAATCGACTACCGAACCTGTAACAGGTGTCGTGCCTTACACAGCTTTGCAACTCGCGGGTCGCGATATCTATGTGCGTGAAGGTTGTTACAACTGCCACTCGCAAATGATTCGGCCTTTCCGTGCAGAGACATTGCGCTACGGCCATTACTCGGTAGCGGGTGAGTCGGTCTATGACCATCCCTTCCAATGGGGTAGCAAGCGAACAGGCCCAGACTTGGCGCGTGTAGGCGGCAAATACAGCGATGAATGGCAAGCCATCCATTTGAATAATCCACGTGATTTGGTACCTGAGTCCAATATGCCTGCGTATCCTTGGCTACTGAAAAACACCGTGAATGCTGCTGAGATGCCAGCGCATATGGGTGCGTTGCGCAAAGTCGGCGTCCCTTATAGCGACCAAGAGATTACCAAGTCTGTCGAAGATGTATCTGGAAAAACCGAAATGCAAGCGCTTATTGCGTATTTGCAAATGCTCGGATTGGCATTGAAATAAAGAGGTGATGTATGGATATCAATGACCTGCGTGCCCTTACAACAGTCCTCTCATTTGCTGTTTTTATAGGCATCTTGGTGTGGGCTTTTTCAAAGCGCAATAAGCAAGATTTCGAGGAGGCCGCAAGGCTTTCTTTGGACCTCGATGAAGGTCCAAAACCCTCTCAAAGGAATTGAACCATGAGTGATTTTTCAAGCAACTATTGGTCGATTTTTGTCGCCGTTGTATCGGTACTAGGTATTGTTTACTGTGCTTTGCTGCTGTGGTTCTCGTCGCAGGTCAAAGTGCAAGTGCACAACCCAGATGACCTGACTACGGGCCATATATGGGATGAAACATTGCAAGAAATGAACAACCCACTACCTCGCTGGTGGTTATGGTTGTTTATTTTGACGATGGTGTTTGCCGTGTTTTATTACATCGCCTACCCAGGTTTGGGTAGTTTTGGTGGGCAGTTGGGTTGGACTTCGCAAAACGAATACGACCAAGAAATCGCCCAAGCCAATAAAGCGCTAGAACCTATCTATGCTGCTTTTGATGCGAAAGCACCAGAGAAATTGGCGGGTGACCCTAAAGCGATGGCTGTGGGTGAGCGCTTATTCATGAACAACTGCTCGCAATGCCATGGGTCTGATGCACGAGGATCAAAAGGTTTCCCTAACCTCACCGACAAAGACTGGTTACATGGTGGAAGTCCAGACAAAATAAATGAGACCATCACCAAAGGGCGTGTAGGACAAATGCCGTCGATGGCTGCAGCAGTAGGCACTCCAGAAGATGTGCGTAATGTGTCGCAGTATGTGTTGAGTATGTCGGGAAGTCCGCACGACTCAGTGCGCGCAGCTTTAGGTCAAGCCAAGTTTGGTGCTTGCGCGGCTTGCCACGGCACAGACGGTAAGGGCATTCAGGCTTTGGGCTCTGCCAATTTGACAGACAAAATTTGGTTACACGGTTGGGGTGAAGAGGCTATCGTATCTATGGTCAATGCTGGAAAAATCAACCAAATGCCTGCTCAAGAGGGACGTTTAACACCCTCACAAATCCACGTGCTCACTGCCTATGTGTGGGGTTTTTCTAATAAGTCAGTAGCAAAGTAATTTTTGTCCAAAGAAGAAGTACTGGTGTCGCTGTATGCGGCATCTAAGAAAATTTATCCCCGCTCAGTAGAAGGCATCTTTGCCTATTGGCGTTGGGTATTCGTTGCCATCACGCAAGTTATTTTCTATGGCTTGCCATGGATGGAGTGGGGCACGCGCCAAGCGGTTTTGTTTGATTTGGCATCTAGGCGGTTTTATATCTTCGGCCTGGTGCTGTATCCGCAAGACTTTATCTATCTGACGGGTTTGCTGGTTGTTAGTGCGCTGTCACTGTTTCTGTTTACTGCTGTCGCTGGCCGTCTATGGTGTGGTTATGCCTGCCCGCAAACTGTTTATAGCGAAATATTCATGTGGATAGAGCGCAAAGTAGAAGGTGATCGATCGGCGCGTATCCGATTAGATGACGCTAATTTTTCGCTCGAAAAATTAGTCAAGAAATGGTACAAACATTTCCTGTGGATCAGCCTATCGATATGGACGGGTTTTACTTTTGTGGGGTACTTCACGCCTATACGAGATTTAGGTATGGAGTTCTTTCATACCACCATGGGCGGTTGGGAACTGTTTTGGGTGTTTTTCTATGCATTTGCAACTTACGGAAACGCTGGCTTTATGCGCGAGCAGGTCTGCAAATACATGTGCCCGTATGCGCGCTTTCAAAGCGCTATGTTTGACCACGACACCTTGATCGTTACCTATGACGAAAAGCGTGGCGAGCCACGTGGCGGACGTTCACACCATGCGGACCCTGCCGCTGCCCACTTAGGCGCTTGTATAGATTGCACCTTGTGCGTGCAAGTATGTCCAACAGGTATTGATATTCGAAAAGGTTTGCAGTACGAATGCATAGGTTGTGGCGCATGTGCGGATGTTTGCGACAACGTGATGGACAAAATGGGCTATGCACGAGGCTTAGTGCGGTACACCACGCAAAACGCCATGAAGAACAACTGGAGCACCCGAGAAATTTGGCAACGTGTGATGCGACCACGTGTACAAATTTACACGATGGTCTTGTTGGCGATTGTTATTGGATTGTTGGTATCGCTAGGTTTGCGTACGCCGTTCAAAGTAGATGTGGTGCGTGATCGCTCAACCCTTTCTCGGATTACCGAGGAGGGTACTCTTGAGAATGTCTACCGTTTACAAATCATGAATGCGTCAGAGCAAGAGCAGACCTACCAATTGAAAGTTCAAGGCTTGCCCAACATCAAAATAGAAACACAGACTGATGTGGTGGTAGCGCCCGCACAGTCACGTTGGGTGGTGGTGCGGGCGGATATTCCTTACGGATCAACGCCAGCTGGTTCTCATCCGATCCAATTTGAAATACAAGCCGCCAACACGCGTGACTATGTTGTTGAAAAATCTGTTTTCATTGTTCCGAGGTAATTTATGCAAACTCAACCTACCAACATGCAGCCATCATTACCTTGGTGGAGTTATGGCCATGTGTGGTTAGTCATTGCAGGACCGTTGCTTGTTGTAGTGGCGTGTTTTGTGACGGCCTTTATTGCAATTCGCCATCCCGATCCTGTATTGGCCCAAGACTATTACCGCCGAGGTTTGAATATCAATAAAACACTGGCAGAACAAAAAGCCTTGCAGTTAGCCCCCGCCTTGGAAACTCGTAACCATGTGATAACGCCTCAACCAGATGTTGGAGGTGCTAAGCCATGATGGTGACAAAGTATTGGATGTTCATTTTGTGGCCATCATTTCTAATGGCTGGGGTCATGGAAATGTCTGTATTTGCAATTGTCGATCCACAGGACTTGCATATATTCAACCAGCCACTTGACTTACCAAGACAAGGAATTTACACCTTGTCTTTTTTTATCTTCTGGATCATTTGCGCAGCATCGAGTTGCTTGTCGCTTTTCCTGTATGTAGACCCTAAAGATTAGCCCACTCAGATAGGCTGACAGTTCTGGGTATTCACAATCAATTTAAGAGCGTCTGGATTCAAAATTCGCACATGGCGCTGCTTGACCTCCACAATACCTTCTTCTACAAACTTTGAGAAAGTACGGCTGACGGTCTCAAGTTTGAGTCCTAAATAACTGCCTATTTCTTCGCGTGTCATACGCAACACTAGCTCAGATTGAGAGAACCCTCGCGTATGCAAGCGTTGCACGAGATTGAGTAAAAAGGCGGCTAAGCGTTCATCGGCACGCATGCTACCTAGCAACAGCATGACGCCATTCTCACGAACGATTTCACGGCTCATGATTTTATGGACGTGTCGTTGCAACGCATTGATTTCTCGGGATAAGTCTTCGAGACGGTCAAAATTCATGACGCACACTTCTGCGTCTTCTAGTGCAACGGCGTCACAGGTGTGGTGGTCGCTGACAATGCCATCTAAACCAATGACCTCGCCAGCCATTTGAAAACCTGTGACTTGGTCGCGCCCGTCTTCAGCTGCAACCGATGTTTTAAAAAAACCTGTGCGAATCGCATAGAGGGCAGAAAACTTTTCGCCATTGCGATACAAGCTGTCACCGCGCACTACTTTGCGTCGCGTAGTGACTAAGTCATCCAGACGATTGAGCTCGTCTTCGTTGAGTCCCAAAGGCATACACAACTCGCGCAAATTGCAGTTGGAGCAGGCTACTTTGATGCTTTGGGTAATCATGGCGGCTAAGTGATGAGGGGGATGTTGATCAAAAGGATGTCTTTTAAAAGTTGCAATTATGTTCCCTTTATTTATGTGCACTTATGTACTCTTCTTGAGTGCTAGGTGTTCACGCTCTTTAGAATCTCTCATATGAATACAACCTTGGCGCTGACAGCTTTGCTCATGGGGCTCGCAGGCGGGCCCCATTGCTTAGCGATGTGTGGTGCAGCTTGTGCTGGTATCGGCCGATCAGCACAAATGCAAGGTGGGGGCTCAGGCGCTCGTGCCATGTTGTTATTTCAATTCGGACGCATTATTGGTTATGGTGCTCTAGGTGCACTGGCTGCATCGACAATGCAAGGCGTGGGTTGGCTCAGCACCCAGTCTGCTATTTTTAGACCTGTGTGGACTTTGTTTCATATGTTGGCACTTTTGCTTGGTTTACTTTTATTGGTGAAAGCTGAGCAACCTTTGGCAGTGGATGTTTTAGGTCGCTGGGTTTGGCAGAAAGTGCAAACTAAAACAGCGCATGTGAAATTGCGCCACGGTGGCCCTGTCTTGCTTGGAATCGTTTGGGCGTTGTTGCCTTGCGGGTTACTTTACGGCGCTTTGTTAGTTGCGGCACTTACTAACCATCCCCTTCAAGGTGCTTTGGTAATGTCCTTGTTTGCTTTAGGTAGCGCCATCGTGCTAACAATCGGACCTTGGCTGTGGTTGCGTATGCGTGGCAACGCTAGCTTGGGCAGCAACAAAGGAGATTGGGGCGTACGACTTGCGGGCCTGACACTGGCACTGACTTCAGGCTGGGCGTTATGGATGGGCTTGGTGGAATACCAAGCCCCTTGGTGCTTAGTGCCGCAATAAGTGGTCGCTTAACAACTGCGCTACGTGAATCGCTTCACGTACAGCGCCATCTGCGATTTGATGGCGGCAACTCGTACCGTCTGCTACAACAATCGCATCGGGTTGCTGGCGAATGGCAGGTAGCAAGCTGAGTTCAGCCATTTGCATCGATACATCGAGATGCGACGCCTCGTAACCAAAGCTTCCCGCCATACCGCAACAACTGCTTTGAATCAATTGTGGGTTGGCTTTAGGAATGAGTTTGATTACATCTAATACAGAAGGCATCAAACCAAATGCTTTTTGATGGCAATGTCCGTGCAGCAAGATATCTTTTGCTGCCGACTTTAAATTTTGTTGCAAGACGTCGAGTTTTCCGGCTTTTTTTTCAGTTGCTAAAAACTCTTCAAACAGCACTGCGTGTTGACTGACCAATTCAGCAGACGCGCCCAAGCCTAAAACCAAAGCTTCGTCTCTGAGTGTTAGCAAGCAGGAAGGTTCAAGCCCCACGATAGCAATACCTTTTTGCGCAAATGGAAGTAGGGCGTTGACCAATTCATGTGCTTGTTGTCGCGCTTGCTCGACCATGCCGTTGGCCAAAAACGTACGACCACAACATAAGTGACCCTGGCTGCCAGAGGGCGCATCTTTAGAAGCAATATGCACGCTATAGCCTGCCGCTTGCAGAACACCTAATGCGGCGGTTGCATTATTTGATTCAAAAAATCCGTTGAATGTGTCGACAAACAATACGACAGGCTTAGTGGATTGCAAAACTTCTTGCTTGGAAACGCCAGGTTGCTGTTTAGAAAAGAAATGGTCGCTTTGCCATTTAGGCCAGCTGCGTTGCGCTGAAAGACCAGTCATGCTTTCAGCAATTTTTGCGAGCCAAGGAAATTGGTTGCGTAAGTTCAATACGCCCGCAAACTTGGCAGCCCATGACGCGTAGCGAGGAAGGTAAGCGATCAACTGGTCTTTTAAGGTAAAACCATAGTGCGCTTTGAAGTGGTGTGTGGCTTCAATCTTCATGCGTGCCATGTCTACGCCAGTTGGACAATCACGTTTACAGCCTTTACAGCCGACGCATAAATCTAGAGCCTCCATTACATCTGGATTGGCAAGGCCATCTGCGCCAAGTTGTCCAGTTAAAGCCAAGCGCAGAGTGTTAGCGCGTCCCCGGGTGAGATGTTTTTCATCGCGGGTCACACGATAACTTGGGCACATGGTGCCTGCATCAAACTTACGGCAGGTCCCGTTGTTGTTACACATCTCAACCGCTTTAGCCAATCCGTGTGAGGGATCTTCGCCAGTGCCAGGTGCTGAAGTTTTCTCGGTGGCTGGATCGTTATGCACATTCCATGCGCTCCAATCCAATGCGGTTTTGATAGGGATGACTTGGTAGTTATTCCCATAACGCATCAAGCGCGTGTCATCCATTTTGGGTGGATCGATGATGCGCTGGGGCGAGAGTAAGTTCAAAGGATCGAGATGCTGCTTGATTTGTTTGAAGGCATCGTTGATACGTGAACCAAATTGCCATTCAATCCATTCACCACGGCATAAGCCATCGCCATGCTCACCGCTATAGGCGCCTTTGAATTTGCGCACAAGTTCGCTGGCCTCTTCGCCGATCTGACGCATCTTCTTCGCACCATCGCGTCGCATATCCAAGATAGGGCGTACATGCAAAGTGCCGACGGATGCATGCGCATACCAAGTGCCCTTGGTGCCATGGCGTTTAAAAACTTCTGTCAATGCGTTGGTGTATTCAGCTAAATGCACCAAAGGCACGGCGCAGTCTTCTATAAAGCTCACGGGTTTGCCGTCTCCCTTTAAGCTCATCATGATGTTGAGGCCTGCTTTACGAACTTCCCACAAGTTTTTCTGTGGCGCATCGTCGATCATTTCTACAACGCTGTTGGGTAAACCCAAGTCACCCATCAATTCCAGCAGTTGGCGCATATGGGGTTTAAGCGATTCTTTGTCTGCGCCTGCAAACTCCACCAACAAAATAGCTTCGGGATCGCCAGTTAATGCTGTGCGTATCGTTGGTGCAAAAGCAGGGTTTTGCAAGGACAGGTCGATCATGGTGCGGTCGACTAGTTCAACTGCAGTCAATGAGCCACTACCTAGTTTGACAATGTGTTGCGCGGCATCCATCGCTTGGTAGAACGTAGGAAAGTTAACCACCCCCAGCACTTTGGCACGTGGCAGTTCAGCCAGCTGCAAGGTGAGCGATTGCGTCATGGCCAAAGTACCTTCGCTGCCAACAAGCAAATGTGCGAGATTGACAGAGCCATCAGAGGTGTAAGGTCGCTCGTTCTGGTTGCAAAAGATATCGAGGTTGTAACCAGCCACGCGGCGCAAGACTTTGGGCCAATGGGCATCTATCTCAGGTTGCAATTGCAAAGCCAATTGCTGTACAAATTCACCCACCGCTTTTGCATGTCCTGTGCTTTGGTCAAAGCGCCCTAGCTGCATGACCGTGCCATCGCTCATTCTGGCTGTCGCACCCAAAACGTTGTGCACCATGTTGCCGTAAGCAATTGAGCGGCTACCGCATGAGTTGTTGCCTGCCATGCCACCTAAAGTGGCTTGCGCGCTGGTAGATACATCCACTGGAAACCAAAGCCCTTTGGATTTTAGTTGTGCATTCAAGTGGTCCAACACCAAGCCAGGTTCGACAACCGCTGTGCGTTGTTTTGCATCGATATGCAAGACATTGCGTACATATTTGCTGTGGTCAATCACCAAGCCTGCGCCCGTGGTCTGTCCGCATTGGCTGGTACCGCCGCCGCGTGGAACGATTGGCACACCGAGGTCACGGCAAATGTCCATGGCGATGGAAACTTCTTGGGTGTCGCGCGGAACAAACACGCCTAAGGGTATTACCTGATATATGGAGGCATCCGTCGCATATCGTCCTCTGTCAGCAGGCGTGAACAACACCTCGCCTTGGGTTTCTTGAACCAGTCTTGCCGCGAGTCGACCTGCTACTTCATTACTAGCGTGGGCGATGTGTTCGTATGTATTCTCTGGAGTGGATAAGATCGCGTTATTCATCTGGCTATTTTGAATGAAAAAATAACAAATCTATTGGAGATTCCATTCTTATGTTAAAGCTTGACTTCCACCCTTCAGGCCGTCACTTCTTGCAAATCCCTGGGCCGTCCCCAGTCCCTGATCGCATTTTGCGTGCGATGAGCTTGCCTACGATTGACCATCGCGGACCTGAGTTTGCTGTGTTGGCTTTCAAGGTCATCGCTGACATGCAAAAGATTTTCCAAACCCAACACCCCGTGATGATTTATCCAGCTTCAGGCACTGGCGCGTGGGAGGCTGCATTGGCCAACACCTTGAGTGTGGGTGACCATGTGTTGATGTACGAGACAGGCCAGTTTGCAACCCTGTGGAACAAGCTTGCTACGCGCTTAGGTATCAAAACGGAATTCATTGGCATGCCTGGGCTAGAAGGTTGGCGCCACGGTATTCAAGCTGATTTGATTGAAGCGCGTTTAAAAGCCGATACCAACCACACTATCAAAGCGGTGTGTGTGGTGCATAACGAAACATCGACTGGCGTGACCAGCGATATTCCTGCTGTGCGGCGTGCGATGGACAACGCCAAGCATCCAGCCTTGTTGTTGGTGGACACCGTTTCTGGATTGGCAGCGATTGACTATCGCCATGATGCGTGGGGCGTGGACGTTACTGTCGGCGGCTCACAAAAAGGGCTCATGTTGCCACCGGGTTTGGGCTTTAACGCACTATCGCCCAAAGCGATTGAGGTAAGTAAAAAATCTACGATGCCGAAATCATTTTGGGCATGGGATGAAATGATCGAGTTCAATAAAACAGGCTACTTCCCATCCACACCGAACACCAATTTGCTCTATGGCTTGAGCGAAGCCTGCGACATGATTCTGGGACAAGGTTTAGATGTGGTGTTCAAACGCCACAAGCGATGGTCTGCGGGTGCTTGCGCTGCAGTGACTGCGTGG
>CAIRQX010000037.1 GCA_903880855.1 uncultured Burkholderiales bacterium
CTGCTTCTTTGTGCCATGTACCGCCGCCACTCAATGCGCCACCGAGCAATTCACAAGCAACTGCTAAGCCAAAACCTTTGTGTTCGCCAAAGGTACGCAATGCGCCCATCTTGCCGTTGCTTTGCGGCACAACCACCACGCCGGGTTTATTGGTGGGATTGCCATGCTCATCGATCAAGGTGCCAGGTTCGACTTCGCGTCCTTCGTTGTGCGCCACACGCATTTTGCCTTGGGCTACGCGGCTGGTAGCAAAGTCGAGCACAAAAGGCTCGCGTGCATTGGCGCCATATCCGATAGGAATACCGATACAACAAGGGTTGGTGCCAAAGCGACCATCGCCACCTCCAAAGGGAGCCACCACAGGGCGTGATGCAACACTTACAAAATGTAGGGACACCCATCCTTTAGCAACGGCCATCTCAGCGTAATGGCCGATACGGCCAAGATGGTGGGAGCTAGCGAGCGACATGATGCAAGCGCCATGCTGTGCCACGCGCTCAAACGCCAACTCCATCGCTTGCACGCCAACGATTTGGCCAAAACCTTGCTGGCCATCCAATCCCAGCAACATGCCTGTATCGACTTTGATCGCAACGCTGCTATTGGGTTTCAAGTTGCCTTCCAAAATCGCATCGACATAACGTGGTGTCATGCCCACGCCGTGCGAGTCGTGCCCACTTAAATTGGCCATCACCAAATTGCTAGCAACTTGTTTGGCTTCTGCAGGAAGGCTGCCTGCTTTAACAAATATTGCGGTGATTTTGGATTCGAGATCAGAGGCTGATATTTTTAATGACATAGAAATGAACGTTTAGAAAAGATGAAAAGCGCAGAAGCAATAAGCAAGCTATCGTTTGATCTGCAGCTGAATAAACCGACAAGCTACATCACAGCACCAACCTGCCAAGGCACAAATTCGTTTTGACCATAGCCGTGTTGCTCACTCTTACTGGGCTTGCCAGATGCGCAGTCCAAGATGTCTTGGAAAATCTTTTCGCCCATGGCTTGGACTGTTGAAGTGCCGTCGACAATTTCGCCGCAGTTGATGTCCATATCGTCTTCTTGTTTCTTCCACAAGGCGGTGTTGGTGGAAAGTTTGAGTGAAGGCGACGGTGCACAACCATACGCTGAGCCGCGTCCAGTAGTGAAGCAAATGATGTTCGCGCCGCCTGCTACTTGTCCTGTTGCACTCACGGGATCGTAGCCTGGGGTGTCCATATACACAAAGCCGTGGGTATCTACGCGCTCAGCATATTCATACACCGCTTGCAAATTAGTTGTGCCACCTTTGGCCACAGCACCCAAAGACTTTTCCAAAATCGTGGTGAGTCCACCGGCTTTGTTGCCAGGAGAAGGGTTGTTGTTCATCTCGCCTTGGTTGATCTCGGTGTAGTGCTCCCACCAGCGAATACGCTCGACCAATTTCTCACCCACTTCGCGACGCACAGCACGGCGAGTGAGCAAATGTTCCGCACCATAAATCTCTGGCGTCTCGCTCAAGATAGCTGTGCCACCATGCGCTACCAATATGTCCACGGCGGCACCCAATGCAGGGTTGGCGCTGATGCCTGAATAACCGTCTGAGCCACCGCACTGCAAGCCGACCACAATGTGTTCTGCGCTACAAGGCACACGTTGCACTGCATTGGCAGCAGGCAACATTTGTTTCACAAATTCAATACCTTTGGCCACTGTTTTAGCCGTACCACCGGTGTCTTGAATATTGAAGGTGTGCAAGGTGCTGCCTTCTTTTAATCCACTGTGGGCTAACCAAGCATTGAGTTGGTTAGCTTCGCAACCCAAACCCACTACAACAGCACCAGCAAAGTTGGCATGCGTCGCATAGCCTGCCAAGGTGCGCTCCAATATTTGCATGCCAGTGCCTTCGGTATCCATACCGCAGCCCGTGCCGTGTGTCAAAGCGACTACGCCATCCACGTTAGGGAAATCAGCTAAGGCAGAGGGGTTGGTCTGGCGCGAAAAATAGTCAGCAATCGCGCGCGCTGCAGTCGCGGAACAATTCACGCTCGACAAAATTCCGATGTAATTGCGTGTTGCTACACGCCCATCGGCACGCACGATGCCTTGAAAGTTGGCGTGCCGCTTTTCGGGTTCTGGTTTGACATCTTCACAAAACGCATAGTCGCGGGTGAAGTTACCTTTTTCTGGGCCCATGTCTAGGTTGTGCACATGCACATGGTCGCCCGCAGAAATAGCGCGACTAGCAAAGCCAATGATTTGGTTGTAGCGACGAACAGGCTCACCTGCACGGATGTCACGAATAGCGATTTTGTGACCAGGTGGAATGAGACCGCGCACGTTCACGTGTTCCACTGAAGCGCCACTCATCAATTGGCTACGCGCAATGACTACGTCGTCAGCGGTATGGAGTCGAATAAAAGATTGCATAAAAAATTTGCGATTTATTGATAAACCATTTTGGGTAACCACAGTACCAAGCTAGGCACATAAGTGATGACAACCAAACTACCCAGCAAAGGCACCAACCAAGGCAAGATTGCCATGGTGGTGCGTTCCACACTGAGTTTGGCAACGCGTGCCAAGACAAACAGCACCATACCCATGGGGGGATGGAGCAAACCAATCATCAAGTTCAACACCATGACCAAACCGAAGTGCACCAGGTTGATGCCTAGTTGCTGGCAGATGGGAACCAAGATAGGCACCAAGATGGTGATGGCTGCAGTTGGTTCTAAAAAGCATCCGACAAATAACATCAGCAAATTTGCTAACAACAAAAATTTCCAAGGCTCATCGGTCACGCCGAGCACCCATTGACCGATCGCAGCAGTCACGCCAGTGGCGGTCAACATCCAGCCAAAAATACTCGCTGCGGCAACAATGAACAAAACGGTAGCAGTGGTCTCTACGGTATCTAGACAGACTTTGACAAACATCGTGATGTTCATCGTGCGATACCACAGCAAGCCCAAAATCATCGCCCATACGCAAGCTGCTATGGCGCCTTCGGTGGGCGTGAAAACACCGGTAGACATTCCGCCAATCAGCAACACCGGCGTCATGATAGGGAGCACGGCTTGAAAGTTAAATAACTTGTCTGCCGCAAATAAAACAATCAAAGCAAAAAAGACAGTCCACTGCGCATGAAAGCCCAAGGTTGTGACCAAGTACCAAATCGACAAGGGCCACGCAATGACCACCGCGGTTTCTGCCAAAGCTTTGATGACGCGCAGCCATTCAAATTTGACATCAGAGCCCCAATTGTTTTTGTGTGCAAAGTAAGCCACGGTCAGCATCATCAGCAACGCCATCAATACGCCAGGCAAGATGCCCGCTAAAAACAATGCGCCTACTGACACGTTGGCCATCATGCCGTAGATCACAAAAGGCAAGCTCGGCGGAATGATGGGGCCGAGTGTGGCGGAAGCAGCTGTCACGCCCACAGAAAACTCTTTGCTGTAGCCGTGGTCTGTCATGGCTTTGATTTCAATTGTGCCTAAGCCTGCTGCATCTGCAATGGCCGTACCGCTCATGCCTGCAAAGATGACAGACCCTAAAACATTCACATGACCTAAGCCGCCTTTGAGCCACCCCACTAAGGCCAGCGCATAGTTGTAAATGCGGTTGGTGATGCCGGCGTTGTTCATCAAGTTGCCGGCAAGAATAAAGAAAGGAACGGCTAGCAAAGGAAAGCTATCAATACCTGACACCATGCGGTGAATCACCACAAAGGGTGGCGTAGTGTCTTGAATGATCAAATAAATGAGGGATGCACCTGCCATCGCAATCGCGACTGGAATACCACCACTCATTAGAAACAGAAAAATAATTTTTAGCATGACTTAGAACTTGTAAATGTGTATCAAGCGATGTCTTGCATCGTCGATTCAGGGCGCTCTAAAACGCTGTAGCCACGTTGCCAATGCACTTTGGCAACCCACATCGAACGTAAAAACATGGCAGCAAAACCGAACATACAAATGCCATAGACGATATTCATGGGCAAATCGATGATGGTCATTTTGTAACTACCCAAACGCTCCATCATTTGCCACGTTAGAAAAGTCGCAGCACCTAAAAAAGCGCATCGCAAAATGTCTGTCACGACAGACAAAGTGCGACACACCCAATGCGGCAAATGGCGATAGAAAAAATCGACTTGGATATGGTTGTTTTTTGCGACGCCAATCGCTGCCCCCGTAAATACGGTGGCAATGAGAAGGTAGCGCGCAATTTCTTCTGTCCATGCCGCAGAATCGTTCATCACATAGCGTGTGAAGAACTGGTAAAAAACGGTGAGTCCAAGCGCCCAGAAAAATATCAGTGCCACCCAAGCCTCTGCAGGCGTATCTGAAAAATTCACTGCATCGTCTTGGGCATGGAACTGGCCGTCATCCCCCATGACTTTGGGGCCTGAATAAATATCTGGGCTCGTACTCATAGTGTTTTACCAATCCGCCGCTTGGTTATTTGACCGCTTGGATCTTGTCAAAGTCAGCCTTGGTAAAGCCCAATGATTCCAAGGGCTTGTTCTTCAGCACAGAGTCTTGGAAGCTCTTGCGGTCTACGCTGACCACAGCCAAACCTTTTTTCTTGAACTCTTCGACCAACTCAGCTTCGCGTTTTTTGATCTTGGCAGATCCGCGTGCTGCTGCTTCAAGCGTCACTTCAGTGAACATTTTTTTCTCGGCATCTGTCAGTTTGCTCCAGACGTGCGGTGCAATTTGCGTGGTCACACCATCGACGATATGGCCTGTGAGCATGATGGCTTTTTGGACTTCAAAAAACTTCTTGGCTTCGATCGTCGTCAAAGGATTTTCTTGCGCATCGACTGTGCCGTTTTGCAAGGCCAAATACACCTCAGCAAATGCAATCGGTGTGGGGTTGGCGCCGCATGCTTGCCATGTGGCGGTGTAGGCAGGAACGTCAGGCACGCGAATCTTCAGGCCTTTGACGCCATCACAGTTGGTGAATGGTTTTTGTGCAGACGTATGGCGAGCGCCATAGTAGGTGTAGGCCGTCACCTGAATGCCTGTTTTGGTACGGAACTCATTGACCATCTCTTGGAAGATGGCGCTCTTGGAATATGCCAATAAGTGGTCACCGTCACGGAAGATAAATGGGTAGTAGGCAATGCCAAAACGTGGGTAGGTGCGCGCGGCAAACGATGGGCCACTGATGATGATGTCCACCGTACCCAAGGTAAGGCCTTGGTTGATGTCGGTTTCTTTACCTAGGGACGAAGCAGGAAAGACTTGGATATCAAATTTGCCATTGCTGCGTTTTTTAATTTCTTCTGCTGCCCATACCGACTCGGTGTGATAAGGCTCAGATGTTTCATACACGTGGGCCCATTTCAGCTTTTGCTGTGCAAAAGCGACTGGCGCTGCAATCAAGCCAAAGGCTAAAGCTGCTGCGCTAGCGAGTATTTTCAGATGGTTTCTTTTTGTCATCGTTGTCTCCTTATGTGGAAGGGTTGAGGGGAAAGTGAGAAATAGTAAGCGGGTCCATCAAGCGCATATGGATAAAGATGATTAAGCGCTTGCCTAGATTCAAGGATGCGGGAATACCACCATTGGACAATCGTCATACCAAATGCACAATCGTGAAAACCCGCATGAAATAGATGCTTTCAAAGGGGCGCGTACGCGCCCGTAAGGAGACCACCCCATGAGACTCAAAGGAAAAAAAGCCCTAATTACCGCTGCAGGTCAGGGAATAGGCGAAGCCACGGCCCGTGCCTTCGCTGCAGAAGGCGCGACGGTGTATGCCACCGATGTCAACGCTGCACTGCTAAAAAAATTCGAAGGCGTAGCCAATATCCATGCGTCGGTATTGGATGTTTTGAACAAAGAAGCCATACAAGCTCAGGTCGCCAAAATCCCACATATCGATATTGTTTTTAATTGCGCGGGTTACGTGCACAACGGACCCATCTTGGGTGCGACCGACGACGAATGGAACTTCGCCTTCAATTTAAATGTACGATCACAGTTTTGGATGATTCAGGCAGTGTTGCCCAAGATGCTGGCCCACTTCGAGAAAACTGGCCAAAGCAGCAGCATTATCAATATGGCAAGTGTGTGCTCTAGTGTGAAAGGCATTCCAAACCGTTTTGTGTATGGCAGTAGTAAAGCCGCGGTCATTGGTTTGACCAAGAGCGTTGCGGCAGACTATGTGCGCCAAGGCATTCGTTGCAATTGCATTTGCCCCGGTACGGTAGATACCCCTTCATTGCATGACCGTATCAACAGCTACGACGATCCCGTCAAAGCACGGCAAGACTTTATCAACCGCCAACCGATGGGACGCTTGGCGCAAGCCCATGAAATAGCACCCATCCTCACCTTCTTGGCGTCTGATGAGTCTGTCTTTGCCACAGGTAATGCCTATATGGTCGATGGCGGCATGACCATTTAAATCGCGTAAATCACGCTACCATCCATTGTTTTTTTAAAAGGACTCACCCCATGAAACTCGTTCGTTACGGCCAACCTGGTAAAGAAAAACCAGGTCTGATTGATGCACACGGCAAATTGCGCGACTTGAGCAAAGTCATCCACGATGTGACACCAGATCAACTAGGCGATAAAGCCTTGGCAAAGTTGGCCAAACTCAATACGGACAAGTTGCCCTTGGTCAAAGGCAAGCCCCGCATGGGTTGCCCAATAAGCTTTATCAGTAAATTTGTTGCCATCGGTTTGAATTACGCAGACCATGCCGCTGAATCAGGTATGCCCATTCCCAAAGAACCTATCGTGTTCTTGAAAGCCAACAGTTGTATTCAAGGCCCCGATGACGATGTCATGTTGCCAAAAGGATCCGTCAAAACTGATTGGGAAGTAGAACTCGGCATCGTGATCGGAACTAAAGCACGTTACGTCTCGCAAAAGAATGCACTTGATTACGTGGCCGGCTATTGCGTAGTCAATGATGTGAGCGAGCGCGAATACCAGTTGGAGCGCGGCGGTTCATGGGACAAGGGCAAGGGCTGCGATACCTTCGGCCCGATTGGCCCTTGGATGGTCACCAAAGACGAAGTGCCAAACCCACAAAAACTCCATATGTGGTTGGAGCTTAATGGCAAGCGTATGCAAGACGGCAGCACCAAAACCATGATTTTTGGTGTGACCAAGTTGGTGAGCTATGTCAGCCAATTCATGACTTTGAATCCTGGCGACGTCATCACCACCGGCACGCCTCCTGGCGTGGGCGCAGGTATCAAAGTCAATGGCAAGTCTGCACCCGTTTTCTTGAAGCGTGGTGACAAGGTGTCTCTTGGTATCGAAGGCTTAGGAGAGCAGAGTCAGAAGATTGTGGCGTTCAAAGCCTAATCACTCTAAGTCGCTTATAACCAACGCCATGTGTGTTGCAAGCCTTAGGGCGTGAACACCATGGTGTTTTTTATAGCGAGACGACTTGCAAGCCTGGTAGCGCTTGCGCAGGAAATTCTTCTCGGTCAAACGCGGTATCACCATCTTCAAACGCTTCGCCTGTCGCCACCAGATTTTTGAAATCAAATTTAGAGTGGTCCAGCAAATGCGATGGCACGACATTTTGCAAAGCTGCAAACATATTCTCAATACGGCCAGGGAACTTCTTTTCCCATTCGCGCAACATTTCACCGACGACTTGTCTTTGCAAACCATCTTGGCTGCCACACAGTGTGCAAGGGATGATGGGAAATTGTCGGTAAGCAGCCCAACGTACTAAGTCTTTTTCAGCGACATACGCCAAAGGACGAATGACCATATGGTCTCCGCCGTCGCTCACCAATTTGGGCGGCATGCTTTTGAGCTTGCCGCCAAAGAACATATTCAAAAAGAAAGTTTGCAAAATATCGTCGCGGTGGTGCCCCAGCGCAATTTTGTTGCAGCCTAACTCACCAGCCACGCGGTACAAAATGCCGCGGCGCAAACGCGAACACAAGCTACACATGGTTTTGCCTTCGGGCACTTTTTCTTTGACGATGGAATAAGTATCTTGCGTCTCAATACGAAACTTCACGCCAAGTTGCGTGAGGTACTTAGGCAAAACATCTGCCGGAAAACCCGGTTGTTTTTGGTCTAGGTTAACGGCAATCAATTCAAATGAAATAGGCGCACGCGCTTGCATTTTGAGCAAGATGTCGAGCATGGCGTAGCTGTCTTTGCCGCCTGACATGCACACCATGACCTTATCGCCTTCTTCGATCATGTTGTAGTCGACGATGGCTTCGCCAACTTGGCGGCACAAACGTTTTTCGAGTTTGTGGTTCTCGTGTTCGATTTTGATTTGGGCGGGTTTTTCAGCGGTTGTCATTGCGTTCACCATTGTCCTGTTTCCATGCGAATCGCGACTTCGCAGTCTTCAAAAATTTCTAACTTAGCGATTTTGACGCGAACGCCCAATACGCCAGGTAATTGCATCAAACGATGCGCTAATTTGCCAATCAAGCTTTCCAGCAAGTTCACATGCTCTGCCGTGCACTCACTAATGATGATGTTACGTACCTTGCGGTAGTCCAGCACATGGTGGATATCGTCATCACTGGGCATCAGGGGCTGACTACCGAGGTTGAGTTCGGCGTCTACCTGAATTGGTTGCGGGTTATCGATTTCATGTTCCAAGATGCCAAGGTTGGCATCAAAACGCAAGCCTTGCAGTGAGAGGATTTGGGTGCCTTTGTTCAACATCTCACAGCACTCCGGGTTTGGCGCGAAATGCTTCTACACCCACGGCTTCGCAATCAGGATAGACATCGGGCTTGCGGGTAGAGACGCGCGCAGCCATCACGCCGGTGTGCTCAAGTAAGCGATTCAAGATGTCGTCACACAAAGTTTCTTGCAGATTGATATGGCCTTGTGCAATGCGCGCATGCACAACAGCGCGGATAAAGTCGTAGTCGACCACTTCGTCGATGCGATCGTCCTTGGGACTGGTGCCTTGCATCGACACGTAAAGATCGACATCGAGCACGATACGCTGCGCCGCATGCAATTCAAAGTCGTGAATACCAATATGTACTTGCACAGCAAAGCCACGCAAAAAAAGACGGCGGCAGGTTAAAAGAAGTTTGTCGTTCATGGTTTTAAAAGGTCTTCCACTACAAACATGACGTCACGCGCGAGTGGTACCAAGTGTTGTCCATTGTCGACGCGAAGCGTTGTGCCCGTGGTGCTGGCGCTTTCAGCAAGAAATACCACGCTTCGCGCAACATCTGCAGGGTTGATGGCTTGTTGCAGTAAATTGATTTGTGCAGCACGGTCGAAATTTGTTTGTGACTGTGGGCCGCTTAAATACATCAAACCAGGTGCCACTGCGTTCACGCGCAATGTCGGTGCAAGAGATTGGGCTTGCAGACTGACGGCACGCTCCAATGCCAGTTTGGAGAGGGTGTAAGTGAAGTAGTCAGGATTGAGGTTAAACACTTTTTGATCAAGCACGTGGACCAAAGAAGGTTTAGCGCTGTGTATTGGCTGTGCTTCAGTGGCGGGCTGTCGATGTAGTTCAGTCAGCCATTTGCCAAAGTGCATAGGCGCGATCAAATTAACTTTGAGTTGCGCCAGTGCTTGGGTCTCATCAAATTTGTCACCCGTATCAGGGACAAACAAGGAAGCGTTGTTCACAATGCAGTGCAGGTGGTGCCCTGTAGTCTTTAAGGTGACATTGAAAATGTTGTGACAACTCGTTTCATCATCCAACGCGCCTTGCACTGCGATGGCGTCAACGCCCAAAGCACGAACTTCGTCACATACGTTAAGAGCAGCAGATTCAGAGAGGTTGTAATGGCATGCCACATTCCATCCGGCTTTGGCAAATGCCAAGCAGATCTCGCGTCCAAGACGCACACCACCACCGGTAACCAAAGCCCAAGAGCGCATAAAAGTGTTGTGAAGTAAAAATGAAGTGGTGCAGCGCGTTACGATCTGCACACCATGAATTCTCGCCAATTATCGGATGACCCAGGGCAACAGGCCCTTTACACCCTGATCCAACGCAGCATTGACAGAGCGGGGGGCTGGTTGGGCTTTGATCGGTTCATGGCACTGGCCCTGTATGCGCCTGGTTTGGGTTATTACGCCAACCAATTGCGTAAGTTTGGAACTACGCCTCAAAGCGGCAGTGATTTTGTGACTGCACCTGAGTTATCTAAGTGGTTTGGACGTACTTTGGCAAATCAGGTGGCAGAAGCTTTGGAAGCAACAGATACCGATACGCTTTGGGAGTTTGGTGCAGGTTCTGGTGCCTTGGCGCTCCAGTTATTAGACACTTTGGGCGAGAAGGTCAAGCGCTACACCATCGTCGATGTGTCGGGTAGTTTGCGTGCGCGTCAGCAAACGACTTTGGCAGCGTACATCGACAAAGTGCAATGGGTGGATGCGTTGCCCGAACAGATCAGCGGTGTGGTGGTGGGCAATGAAGTGCTCGATGCGATGCCGGTGCAATTGCTACAACGAAAAAATGGTGCATGGTATGAGCGAGGCTTAGTGTGGGAAACGCAAGGTCAGGAATTAGAAGTTAGTGCAGAGCGAGTGTCTTCTGCGAATAGAGCTTCGCAAAAAACCTTACAAGCGCTTAAATGGAATGATCGCGTCACAGACGCAAGGCCACCGATAGAGATTGAAGGTGATCATGACTACCTGACTGAAATACATCTACAAGCGCATGCATTTATTCAAACACTGGCAGATCGTTTGATAGCTAGTCAAAGAAGCACTGGTAAAGGTGGCGCGGTGTTTTTATTGGATTACGGTTTTCCAGAGCACGAATACTTTCACCCGCAACGACATATGGGCACATTGATGTGCCACCAACTCCATCGCGCGGATCCAGACCCTCTCAGCGATGTGGGCGCCAAAGATATCACCGCGCATGTGGATTTCACAGGCATTGCTTTGGCTGCGCAAGATGCAGGCCTGCATGTACTAGGCTACACCTCACAAGCCCATTTCTTAATCAACTGCGGCTTGTTGACGCCGTTAGTTGATGCACCGTTAGAAGAAAAAGCCATGGCCCAAAAACTCATCACTGAGCACGAAATGGGTGAGTTGTTCAAAGTGATTGCGCTGGGTACGCACGCATGGGAGCCATTGGGTTTCAAGCAAGGCGATCGCTCGCACACCTTGTAGCGTGCAATCACTTATGGCGCGTTAACTAGCGCTAAAGCAATAGCCGTCTCGCGATCGGCATCTATTCGTTTGCCAATAGCCTTGCCTGTAACGCCTTCTTGCAAAGCTTGCGCGCTAATGGCAGCGCTATCTACCGACTGGGCTGCAGCTAACAGTTTTAGTAGACGTGGTCTTTGTAGGTAAGGTTTTTCTGCAAAGCCGAATCGTCCGCGTGCATCGCACTCACACGCAATCAAAGCTTGGGCAAAACGCTCTGGACGACGCAAAGCATCACAACGTATAAGCAAGCGCAAAACAGCTTCAGCACCAAATTCCAAGCTTTGGTGAATATTGCCGTGTTCACCTGCCACAACCTCTGCGAGCTCTTTGCATTCAACAGGAACACGCCAGCGATCGCAGATGGATTGCAGCAATTTGACGCTGCGTTGTTCATGGCCAATATGGCGGGGCAAGATATCTTCTGGCGTAGTGCCTTTGCCGAGGTCATGGCATAGACAGGCGAAACGCACTTCCAATGTGGCGTCGTCCCGAGCGCTTTGATCCAGCACCATTTCTAAGTGAATGCCCGTATCAATTTCGGGGTGGTACTCGGCGCGTTGTGGTACGCCGTAGAGGCGATTGACTTCTGGCAGCAAACGTTGGAGCGCACCGCATGCGCGCAAGACTTGCAGCACGCGTGAAGGTTGTTTCCCCATCAAGCCGCGTGCAATTTCTTGCCAGACACGCTCGCTGACTAACGCATCGACCTCGCCTTCATCCACCATCGCCTTCATCAGTGTAAGCGTTTCTGTTGCCACCTCGAAATCGGGGAAACGTGATGCAAATCGGGCGATTCGTAAAATGCGAACAGGGTCTTCGCGAAATGCATCGGTGACATGGCGTAAAACTTTGTGTTCTAAATCTTTTCGTCCGTGATAAGGGTCGAATATCTCCCCGGTCTCGGGATCTTGCGCAATGGCGTTAATCGTAAGGTCGCGACGCGCCAAGTCTTCTTCTAAAGTGACGTCGGGTGCGGCATGCACGGCGAAGCCCTTGTAGCCGCGTGCAGTTTTGCGTTCAGTGCGTGCCAGTGCATATTCTTCACGCGTTTCAGGATGCAAGAAAACAGGAAAGTCTTTGCCAACGGGTTGATAACCGAGAGAGACCATGTCTTCTGGCGTGCTGCCAACAACTAGCCAATCGCGGTCGGAACCGCTCAAGCCCAACAGGGCATCGCGAACTGCACCACCAACTAAATAAACTTTCATGCGTTGAGTGTAAAACTGCCTTTTAAATTTGCGCGCTATTATTTGCGACTAGGAAACACAGCGTGCAAACTCTGAGGGTGTTGTATTCCAAGCGCAAATAGTCCTTGCGCATTTTTGCTAGCTACGTTGTCCGTTTGCATAGATGCCAAATTGTCACGACTCATCAAAGTGGGGCCTGGTAAAAACTCCATCATCAAGGCTTGAAGATAGGCAATAGAGGCTGGTAAAGGCAACACAAATCGTGGATGGCCAGACCATCTGCCGGCAATTTCAACCAGTTGTTGCAAAGTGAATATTTCTGGACCACACAGTTCAAACGTTTCACCCACAGTTTTTCGGTGTGAAAGACAATGCACCACGGCGTGCGCAACATCCTGTACCCACACCGGCTGAAAACGCGTGCCAGCACCAGCGAGTGGCATAAAGGGAAACACAGCCTGCAACTTAGCAAACACATTGATAAATTTATCGTCCACCCCAAAAATCACGCTCGGTCGTAAAACAGTTAACTCTAAATTGGCAGTCTGCACTGCGGCGTGCAAAACCTTTTCTCCCCGCGCTTTACTGCGTTGGTACATCGAGGCCGCACGCTCATCTGCACCCAAAGCACTGATGTGTACCAAGCGATGCACACCTTCCTTGTTGCATGCTGCTACAAGATGGCGCATCAGCTGCACATGTACATGGTCAAAGGCGGCTTCACTGCCATGCAAGATAGCCACTAAATTGATAACTGCATCATGCCCCCGCAAAAGAGACACAAGTTGTGCGGGGTCGTGCACATCAGCGTAAACAACCTCTACGCCTGGAAACATTTGCACGCTTCTTGCCGGCAAGCGTCGGGTTGGTACCGTGATGCGGTGTCCTTGTCGGCTCAATGCTTCGCACACATGGCGGCCAACAAAACCGCTGCCGCCTAGAACTAAGATTTTTTGTGGAGAAATATTGGACATTGATTTAAATGAAGTGTGTTGACACAAGAAGATGCGCAGTTCAGCTTGAGTGTTGCATCAATTTGTTGCATGCTTTGCGTCAATTGGAATAATTCATCATTTTATTTTCAAGCGAGATAATGTGGATATGAACCAACTTGAAGCCCTCAAACAATACACCACCGTCGTTGCAGACACTGGCGACTTCAAACAACTCGCACAGTACCAACCGCAAGACGCTACGACAAATCCTTCGTTAATTTTGAAAGCGGTGCAAATGCCCGACTATCTGCCGCTGCTCAAACAAACAGTGGCGAGTTTTGGCAAAACGCCGATGGATGAGCAAGTCGATAGATTGCTCGTTCGTTTTGGTTGCGAGATTTTGTCCACTATCCCTGGGCGCGTATCGACCGAAGTGGACGCGCGTTTGAGTTTCGATACCACCGCAACACTGGCGCGCGCTAAGCGCATCATGGCTTTGTATGAGACGCAAGGTATTTCGCGTGAACGTGTACTCATCAAAATCGCCTCGACGTGGGAGGGCATTCAAGCCGCAGCCCAATTAGAAAAAGAAGGCTTTAGCTGCAACCTCACTTTGTTGTTTAGCTTTGCCCAAGCGGTGGCTTGTGGCGACGCCAAAGTTCAACTCATTTCACCTTTTGTAGGTCGTATTTATGACTGGTATAAAAAGTCCATCAGCACAGGTCCATCTGGCGCCGCTGGTTGGGTAGAAGCTGATCACGCAGGTGCCAACGACCCTGGCGTGAAATCTGTACGCCAGATCTACAACCACTACAAACGCCACGGCATCGCCACAGAAGTGATGGGCGCAAGTTTTCGCAACATTGGGCAAATCAGAGCTTTGGCAGGTTGCGACTTATTGACCATTGCCCCAGATCTATTGGCGCAGTTGGGCGCATCTAATGAGCCCTTGACGCAAGCACTCAGCGCACAAGCTGCACAAAAACTAGATTTACCGGTACTGCACCATACCGAAGCCAGTTTCCGCTTCGCTCTCAACGAAGACGCGATGGCTACCGAAAAATTAGCAGAAGGCATTCGCGCATTCTGTGTAGACGCCATCAAGCTAGAAGCTTTGATGCAATAAAAAAGTAAGGCCCATGAAAAAGCCCCGCAAGGCGTAAACCTTGCGGGGCTTTTTTGTCTGAGCAAGAGGACCTAAGTCCTCAGGCCAAGGAGTTGGGCATTTACATGCCCATTCCGCCCATTCCACCCATGCCGCCCATATCAGGCATACCGCCACCCGCAGGTGCGTCGTCCTTAGCAGCTTCACAGATCATGGCTTCTGTGGTCAACATCAAAGAGGCAACAGACGCAGCGTTTTGCAGTGCTGTACGTGTCACTTTGGTGGGGTCCAAGATGCCCATTTCGATCATGTCACCATAGGTGTCGTTGGCAGCGTTGAAGCCGTAGTTGCCTTTGCCAGCCATCACAGCGTTCACCACAACAGATGGCTCGCCACCCGCGTTGTAAACGATTTCGCGCAAAGGAGCTTCAATGGCTTTCAACACCAGCTTGATACCGGCGTCTTGGTCAGCGTTGTCACCTTTGATGGTGCCAGCTGCTTGGCGTGCGCGTAGCAATGCAACGCCACCACCAGCCACGATGCCTTCTTCCACTGCAGCGCGGGTAGCGTGCAGGGCGTCTTCGACGCGGGCTTTTTTCTCTTTCATTTCGACTTCAGTGGCAGCGCCCACTTTGATCACGGCAACACCGCCAGCCAATTTGGCCACGCGCTCTTGCAGTTTTTCGCGGTCGTAGTCGCTGGTGGCTTCTTCGATTTGCACGCGGATTTGTTTGACGCGGGCTTCGATGTCGCCAGCAGCACCAGAGCCGTCGATGATGATGGTGTTTTCTTTGCCCACTTCGATGCGCTTGGCTTGGCCGAGGTCAGCCAAAGTCACTTTTTCGAGTGTCAAACCAACTTCTTCGGCAATCACTTTGCCGCCAGTCAGAATAGCGATGTCTTCCAACATGGCTTTGCGACGGTCACCAAAGCCTGGAGCCTTCACAGCCACAACCTTCAAGATGCCGCGGATGGTGTTGACCACCAAAGTTGCCAAGGCTTCGCCTTCGACTTCTTCAGCAACGATCAACAAAGGACGGCCAGCTTTTGCAACGGCTTCCAAGGTAGGCAACAAATCGCGGATGTTGCTGATTTTCTTGTCGAACAACAACACGAATGGGTTGTCGAGCAAAGCGGCTTGTTTTTCTGGGTTGTTGATGAAGTAAGGTGACAAGTAGCCACGGTCAAACTGCATACCTTCGACGATGTCGAGTTCGTTTTCCAATGACTTGCCGTCTTCCACGGTGATAACGCCTTCTTTGCCGACTTTGTCCATGGCCTTAGCGATGATCTCGCCTATGCTGTGGTCGCTGTTGGCAGAGATCGAACCGACTTGGGCGATTTCTTTGGTAGTTGTAGTGGCCTTGGTGGCCTTCTTGAGTTGCTCGATCAAAGCGTGAACAGCTTTGTCGATACCGCGCTTCAAGTCCATGGGGTTCATGCCTGCGGCGACATACTTCATGCCTTCGTGCACGATGGCTTGAGCCAACACGGTCGCAGTCGTCGTGCCGTCACCAGCGTTGTCAGAAGTCTTAGAAGCGACTTCTTTGACCATCTGGGCGCCCATGTTTTGCAATTTATCTTTGAGTTCGATTTCTTTTGCAACGGACACACCGTCTTTGGTCACGGTAGGAGCGCCGAATGAGCGCTCGAGCACCACGTTACGGCCTTTAGGGCCGAGGGTGACTTTGACTGCGTTGGCCAGGATGTTGACACCCTCGACCATGCGCGCGCGGGCTTCGCCGCCAAAAATTACGTCTTTTGCTGCCATATAAATTTCTCCAGAATTTCAATAAATGTGCGTTGCAGTCGTTAAGCGACTACGGCGAAGAGGTCTTCTTCTTTCATGACGAGCAACTCTTCACCGTCGACTTTGACGGTTTGGCCGCTGTATTTGCCGAACAACACGCGTTCGCCAACTTTGACATTCATGGCGATGAGTTCGCCTTTGTCATTTTTCTTGCCTGGACCAACAGCCAAGATTTCACCTTGGTCTGGCTTTTCGGCGGCTGAGTCGGGAATCACGATGCCCGAGGCAGTTTTGGTTTCGCTATCAATACGCTTGACGATCACGCGATCGGCGAGGGGACGAAGTTTCATTGCATCTCCAAATTGGAACTAAAGGATTTAAAAAACACGATGGTTACCGTTTTGGCAGCCACCAGTTAGCTCATGGTGGGGGCGAAGCAAACAAGTTGTTAGCACTCCCGTCCATTGAGTGCTAAGTTTAGGTCATCTAGGGTAGATTTCAAGTCCCTAAGGTTCAATGATGGGCAATTTAGGCATAAAAAAACCCCGCAGGCGGGGTTTTTGCGCCTTGCCGAGTAGATCGGCTCGGGTCAGGCTGTGTAGATTGGGATTATTGTTGGCGGTCGCGGGCGCTCAACAGTTCAGCCATGACGCGGTAGTCGGTCATTGCGTTTCCCCACATGCGGTCTTCGCGATCAGCTTTGATCCAGTTCGAGAACGCGGTAGGAATGTTCAAAATGCTTTGGGTAGCACTGAAAACTAAGTCTTGGGCCACTGATAGGCCAAGTTTTGCGCGTTCTACGCCGAAATGGATGGTGGGAAATTGGGCATGTACGAAGGTTGTCATAGCGGCTCCTGGATTGCTTGTGGCAAAGTGAATGAACACTAATTGTACGGGTTAACCCTAAACCCATGTAAATTTGTAGGGGTAATCCCTTATTTTGACTTTGGGCAGAGGGCTAAGGCAACTCTAAATTTTCTTCGGGTGCGGACTTATCGCGCGGGCCCACCATGCCCAGTCTGGCTTTGAGAGACTGGGGTTGACCAGTAATCAACGCTGCGTAATTGGTGGTGTTAGACAAAACCTTTTTTACGTAGTCGCGGGTTTCATTAAAAGGCACGTTCTCTGCCCAAATGGCTCCTTCTACAACAGGGCCTGTCCCGTCATTAGGGGCTCGCCAACGTCGCGAGCGGCTCGGCCCAGCGTTGTATGCGGCAGCCGCCAATGGCATGGAGCCCTCAAAGCTATCGAGGACCAGTTTCAAATAGCCAGTGCCGATAGCGATATTGGTATCGCGGTCTGTGATTTGGTCTGGGGTGAACCCGTTTAGACCAATCTTGCGGGCAGTCCATCGCGCAGTGGCGGGCATAACTTGCATCAAACCAGAGGCACCAACATGCGATTTAGCGTCCATCACAAATCGGCTTTCTTGTCGTATCAATCCGTAAACATAGGCGGGGTCTAAATTGATATTGCGCGTGCGTTGAAGCACTGCATCTTTAAAGGGCATCGGGAACCGTTGGTCGGCATCAATCACTGCACGTGTGCGCTCACTGGTGTTGATGCATCGGTCCCAGACTTGGTGCTCGCAAGCCAGTTGCGCGGCGGCTAATAACTCGCGGTCAGTCATCAAGCCGCTTTGCCCTTGGGCATTGACTAAATTGGTGCCGTAGTTCCATTCGCGAACACCTTCTGCTCGCAAACCTATGGCAATAGCGTACAAAGCTCTTTGCAAAGAAGGGTTACGTTTGGCGACTTCTAATTCTTCGGGTGTTGGGACAGGCGGTTTTGAGGGCGTACTGACTTTGCGCCCTAACTCTTCCAAAGCCAATTGTTCGTAAAACCCTTTCACGCCTGCGATGCTCTCCAGCAATGCGTTCGCTTCTTGTTGGATTGCAGGTGTGATCTTTTTGTGGCTCAGCAAAGCGCGGGCGTACCAATAAATCCAGGTAGGTTCTTTACGAGCATCAGGGCTCATTGCTTGGATGGCGCTCTCCACCACAGACCATTTTGGGGAGTTTCCCGCACGCAGAGCCGCGCGGACTTTCCAAGCCAGCATGTCGTCGTTGAGGTCTTTGTCGTGGGCGACGCGGGCGTAGTGGTCTAGCGTGTCATCGTCCAAACGCATAGCGGATTGACGGCCTATGACGCCCCATACCCAATGGCGCTCTTCCGTTGTCAGGTAGGGCTGCCATTTGGTACGCATGAGTTTGGCGGCGACATCTGGGTCTTGCGAGGCCACGCGTACTAACGCCATCACCACCAACTCTTGGCGTACCTTTTGTGGTGCGGCAATGTTTTTGGCTAAAAACTGGGTGGCGTTGTTATAGATATCTTTGACCATCGGCGCAACTTGTGGTGCGACGATTTGCACGGCATTGCGCGCAGTCACAGGGCGTGTGTGCTCGACCATTAGCCTAGCTTTGCGCCAAATATCCAGAGCCGAAAAGAACTTGGCGTCGTACAAACGATCTGCAGCCAAGGTGCATCCGTCATCGGCCTCGCGCATACCCATCCAATTGCGTCGCACTTCGTCAGCCACCATCGTGCCAACTTGCGGGCCTTTTTGGATGAACTCGACGGTGAGGAAATAGCAACGTAGCTCTCGGTCGTCGCGCATGCGGTAGTGCGGGTACTCAGACTCTAAAGTGGTCCAGTCGCGGCGGCTACCTAAAAGGAGTAACCAGTCGTTACGTAAGCGGTCTTCTTGGTAGCTGCCTTCAAACTTGTTAAGAAAAGAACGAATTTCTTGCTGGGAGGCCTCGTCTAATCTGGCCTTTAACTCCCAATACGCTGCCCATGCCTCTAAGGGATGGCCTTTGGCTTGTGGCAGAAGACCCGTCAAGCGTTTCTTGTCATTGCGTTTGAACGCATTGGCCATGTCTTGAATCACCACATCGGCCTTGGCATCCGTGACCACAGATGCCGCAAAGGCAGGATATGCGTTAGCAAAACTTACAACTAGAGCAACTAAAAATGACACAATGACACGGTATTCCATTGCATGATTATCCGTGGATAAAAAAACCTTACGAACACAGTTGATTGAAGAGCGCTTAAATTTGCCAGACCGCTTGGTGCGATCTGACATGTTGCAACGCGTGATGCGCATTTGGTTGTTTGACAGACCCGACACCGTCATCGGTGCCTATTGGCCCATCAAAGGCGAGTTCGATCCACTTCCTGCCTTGCACCGCTGGAAAGAAGATGGTGAGTTGTCTGACCAACCGCATTTGCGGCGCATTGGTTTGCCGGTGGTCGACAAAGCCCATAAAACGCTCACCTTCCATGTTTGGTACCCCGGCTGCCCCATGGAAGAAGACGCTTACGGCATACCCAAACCCAAAGACACCGAAATCATTTTCCCCACTCTCTTGTTTGTGCCATGTTTGGGTTACGGCGCAGGTGGTTATCGTCTTGGATATGGCGGTGGTTTTTATGACCGTACCTTGGCGAGCTTGCAACCCAAGCCTTTCACAGTAGGCCTTGGCTACACCCATGGTTTTTTGCCAGAGCTGATGCCCGAGGCCCACGACGTTCCGTTAGACGCAGTCCTCAACGACAACGGCGTGGTGTGGCCGATTAGCTAACCAGCGATGGCCCGCCCCAAATCTGCCAGCCACGAACTAAAACGCGACGAAATCCTAGACATCGCCGCCCAATGCTTTGCCGACGCGAGTTATCCCGCGACCAGTATGAACACCATTGCCGCTGCGGGAGGTACGTCGAAAGCGCGGCTCTACCACTACTACGACAGCAAAGAAGCCATTCTGTTTGACTTGCTAGACCGCTACACCCAGCGCCTGCTTGCGCTCATAGGTGAATCGCAAGCGGTAGCCGAGCGTGGCAACTTAGATGACCGCGCCAGTCTGCACGCCTTGATCAAACGCTTTTTGCAAGAGTACGAAACATCCGCGACTAGGCATGTAGCTTTGCTGAGCGACACCAAGTTTTTGGGCGAAGAGCAACGCACGCTCATAGTCTCCCGCCAACGTGACATCGTCGCAGCCTTCACCCGATTCCTAAAACGCGCCTACCCCGATCGCCTGACCGCCGCCAACCAAACCGCCATCACCATGATGCTCTTTGGCATGATTAACTGGACCTTCACCTGGCTACGCCCAGCAGGGGCTCTGAGTTACGAAGCCTTTGCTGACGAAGTTGTTCGCTTACTCGAGAGCGGATTAATTGGGGTCAGAACCTAATTAATTGGCTTGGTTTATTGCGCTCCGTTCAACGGGTTGGGGGTAGGCAAGTTGGCTCCTCGCTTCGCTCTTGATGTCGCCAACTTGCCTACCCCCAACCCGTTGAACTGCGAGTATTTAGGAGCAAAACAAAACCACCGACAATCCAAATTTTCGCAAACGCCAAAGTCAGGAGACCCCAATGACCACCAAAGCCTTCGCCAGCCAAGCCGATTTGACCGATAAGCAGATCAAGTTTGAGCAACTCAGTGCGCATTGCTGGGCTTACACAGCCGAAGGTGATCCAAACTCTGGTGTGATCATTGGCGACAAATACATCTTGGTCAGCGATGCAACGGCTACGCCCGATATGGCGCGCGATTTGATAAAGAAGATCCGCACTGTTAGCGACAAGCCCATCAAATATGTGTTGCTGACCCACTACCACGCAGTACGCGTTTTAGGCGCAAGTGCTTATGCGGCCGAAGGCGCGACAGAAATCATCGCCAGCCACGGTACGCACAGCCTGATCGTGGAGCGCGGGGCGCAAGATATGCAAAGTGAGATTGAACGCTTTCCCCGTTTATTCCGTGGCGTGGAAGGTATTCCTGGTTTGACATGGCCCACGATGGTGGTGGGGGACGGCAAGCCTGGTCGTCAAGGCACTCTGCGTATTGATTTGGGTGGTGTGGTGGTGGACATTTGGCATCCTGGTCAAGGACACACACGCGGCGACACGATTGCGTGGGTCGAGTCTGAAAAAGTATTGTTCAGCGGCGATTTGGTCGAGTACGAGGCGGGCGTTTACACCGGTGACGCCCAACTCGAAGAATGGCCCACAACGCTCGAAGCCCTGCGTGCGTTGAACGCCGTAGCCATCGTTCCCGGACGTGGTGAAGCGATGAAGGGACATGACAACGTCAACAAGGCTTTGGACTACACCAAGCGGTGGGTCGAAACTTTATTCACATGCGGCAAAGAAGCAGCTTCGAAGGGCTTGGATTTGAAAGCCTCTATGGAACTCACCCGCAAAAGCATGGACCCGGTTTTTGGCCATGTGTTTATCTATGAACATTGCTTGCCATTTGATGTGAGCCGCGCTTATGACGAGGCTAAGGGGATAAAGAACCCCCGTATTTGGACGGCAGACCGCGATAAAGAAATGTGGGCGGCGTTACAGGCGTAATTGAAAACTACTTCTTCATTACCAGGCTTTGAACTATATTTTCATAGGTAAATAAGTTCTCAGCCAAACGTTCGCGCTGCGCACGTGTTGTGCTGTTGTGCAACTTGGCAAATCCCTCGCAATTTTCTTGTCGCAAAGATTGGCTGTAAGCATGAACGGCCTCGTCAGGCGGAGTGAAACCGCGATCTACCCATGCGCGAAGTTGTGATTGCGTCGAACTTACCGACTGCGACCCACTATTGGCGATGCGCGTAAATGTTTGAAGTGCGTCAGCCTGTCTTCGTTGGCGTTCTTTGAAGCTGGTGGTCGGATTAAATGTTGATGACTTCAACCATAGCAGCACCGCCTCGCGCTGAGGGGTGTCTAGGCTTCCATAAAAATCTTCAAGACGGTTGAGCAATTGTTTGCTGCGATAGCGCAAACGCTTTTCCTCGCTAACGTCCAAATAGTCTTCGCGCCATTCTCGGTTAAGTTTGTCGTATTTTTTTCGAATCCGTTGTAACTGCGACTCACTCAATTGGCTAATAAGTTTGGTGGCTTCTGGTTCTACTTGGTGTAGAAGTGAGACAAAGCTGTTTTGCATGTCCTGCGTAACAGCGCACACCTGTTCAGGTTGGATGTCGTGGGGAGCCCATGCGCGCATTTTTTGTAAAAGAGAGACATATTCTGGTAGCTGAGTCTGTCTGTGCCATTGATGTAACTGCCGCAAAGTGTCTTTAACCAAGGGCTTTTGCTTGTCTGTGAAGTCCACATAACTGTCTAGCCACCAATAAGCGGCCTCGTCCGCTTGGTTGTAGACCAATTTAAGCGTGCTACACCCACTCATAAGCACCAATGCTGATATGCCCAACAAGCGCAGAGCTTGGCGGATAATTCTCAAAATCAAAGAGGACTTGAACATGACTGCGTTAGATGTGGTGATCATGGCAGCGGGTAAGGGCACACGCATGAAGAGCAGTATGCCCAAAGTTTTGCATCCATTGGCCGGAAAGCCCTTGGTTCAGCATGTGATTGACACCGCACACGCCCTGCACACGCGCAACACAATTTTGATTACTGGTCACGGCGCAGAAGTAGTGGAGCCTCTTTTGCAAAAGGCCTATCCGAACAAAGCATTGCAATTTGCCAAGCAAATGCCGCAACTTGGAACAGGCCACGCGGTACAACAGGCCTTGCCTTTGTTGGATGACGATGGTGTAGTGGTGGTTTTGTCTGGCGATGTGCCCCTCACGCAAGCTGACACTTTACGAGCCTTGATCCAAGCCTGCGATGGAAAAAACTTGGCTTTGCTCACCATCGACTTTGAAGATCCCACTGGTTATGGGCGTATCGTGCGCGGGTTTGACCATCAAGTCCACAACATCATTGAGCATAAAGATGCTGATGAGTTGCAGCGTGAAATCAAAGAGGCTTACAGCGGTATCATGGCCGTGCCTGCCAAGTGGCTCAAGAAGTGGTTGCCACAACTCAAAAACGACAACGCCCAAAAAGAGTTCTATTTGACAGATGTTGTCAAAATGGCTGTCGCAGACCATGTGAAAGTGGTTGCACACAAAATCACGGACCCTGCGCAAGTCGCGGGGATCAATTCACCTTTGCAATTGGCTGAGTTAGAGCGCATCTATCAAACACGCCAAGCCCGTGTGTTGTTAGCGCAAGGCGTTCGCATCATCGATCCGGCGCGTATTGATCTGCGTGGCAGTCTGATTTGCAAAGAAGATGTATCGATAGATATCAACTGTATTTTTGAAGGTCATGTGCAACTGGGTACCGGTGTGAGCATTGGTGCCCACTGTGTGATTGCTAACTGCGTCATTGATGATGGTGCGACGATATTGCCTTTCACCCACATTGATGGTGAAACGCAAGGTGTCACCGTAGGCAAAGGTGCACGCATAGGTCCTTATGCACGCCTGCGCCCAGGTGCGCAACTCGGTGCTGATGTGCATGTAGGCAACTTTGTAGAAATCAAAAACTCCACTTTGGCCGATGGTGCTAAAGCGAATCACCTGGCCTACCTTGGCGACGCCACCGTAGGTGAACGCGTGAACTATGGCGCTGGCAGCATCACAGCCAATTACGACGGTGCTAACAAGCACCGCACCATTATCGAAGCCGATGTGCATATTGGCAGCAACTGTGTCTTGGTAGCGCCAGTCACCATTGGCGCGGGGGGCACGGTAGGCGGCGGTTCCACGATTACCAAATCTACCGAACCAGGCGCTTTGAGCGTTTCACGCGGTAAGCAGGTGAGTGTGGCGAATTGGAAGCGGCCACAGAAGTCAAGCAAATAATTTCAAGAAAGAACCTCCATGTGCGGCATTGTCGGCGCGGTCTCCAAGCGCAATATTGTTTCCATACTTGTCCAAGGCTTGCAGCGATTGGAATACCGTGGCTATGACTCCTGCGGTGTTGCGGTGCATGCTGCAAGTTTGGGTTCTGCAACAGGCGGATTACAACGCGCTAGAAGCACAGCCCGCGTGTCTGAATTGATTGAACAAGTAGCCGCCGACAAAGTAGAAGGTGGCACCGGTATCGCACATACACGTTGGGCTACGCACGGCGCACCAGCCGTGCACAACGCGCATCCCCATTTCAGCCATGGCCCTGCTAAAACGCAAAAAGAGTCAGAAGGCCGGGTGGCCTTGGTCCATAACGGCATCATTGAAAACCACGACGAATTGCGTGCTGCATTGCAAGCCAAAGGCTATGTGTTTGTCAGTCAAACCGATACCGAAGTGATCGCCCATTTGGTCGATAGTTTGTACGCCGGCGATTTATTACAGGCCATGCAAGCTGCACTGCCACAACTGCACGGCGCCTATGCCTTGGCGGTGTTCCACAAAGATGAACCGCATCGCGTGGTCGGTGCCCGTGCAGGTTCACCTTTGATCTTGGGCGTTGGCCAATCGCACGAAGAAAATTTTCTGGCTAGCGATGCAATGGCTTTGGCTGGGGTCACTAACCAAATTGTCTATTTAGAAGAAGGCGATGTGGTCGATTTGCAGTTAGGCAAATATGCTGTTTATGACCGCAGCACGAAAGCAGTGACACGTGAAGTCAAAACCGTCAACGCGCACAGTGGTGCAGCAGAGTTGGGGCCTTATCGCCACTACATGCAAAAAGAAATATTTGAGCAACCTCGTGCCATTGCTGATACCTTGGAAGGCGTGGAAGGCATCACATCTGAGTTGTTTGGAAAAAACGCATCGGGGACTTTCAAAGAAATAGACCGTGTACTCATCCTCGCGTGTGGCACCAGTTACTACAGCGGTTGTGTTGCGCAATATTGGATAGAAGCCATCGCCAAAATCCCTTGTCACGTAGAAATCGCCAGCGAATACCGCTACCGCGAATCTGTCGCAGATCCGCGCACCTTGGTCGTCACCATTACCCAAAGCGGAGAAACGGCCGACACATTGGCCGCATTGCGACATGCACAAAGCCTAGGCTTAAAACACACGCTCACCATTTGTAACGTCGCGACCAGCGCCATGGTGCGTGAGTGTGCGTTGGCTTATGTCACCCGGGCTGGTACTGAGATTGGCGTGGCATCTACCAAAGCGTTCACCACACAATTGGCCGCTTTGTTTTTGCTGACACTTGCTTTGGCAAAAGTAAAAGGGCACTTAACAAGCGATCAAGAATCAAGCCACATCAAAGCGATGCGCCATTTGCCTGCCGCATTGCAGGCAGTGTTGGCCTTGGAACCGCAACTCATCGCGTGGTCTCAAGAATTTGCCACCAAAGAAAACGCCTTGTTTTTAGGACGCGGCACGCATTACCCCATCGCACTAGAAGGTGCGTTGAAACTCAAAGAGATCACCTACATCCATGCAGAAGCCTATGCCGCAGGTGAACTTAAACACGGACCACTCGCACTAGTGACCAGTGCAATGCCAGTAGTCACCGTCGCTCCCAACGATGCCTTGTTAGAAAAACTCAAAAGCAATATGCAAGAAGTCCGCGCGCGCGGCGGCGAGCTGTTTGTGTTGGCAGGCGCTGACACCCGTATCGAAAACAGCGAAGGCGTTCACGTGATTCGTATGCCCGAGCACTATGGTGTTTTGTCGCCCATCTTGCATGTGGTGCCACTGCAATTGCTGGCGTATCACACAGCGTGTGCGAGAGGGACTGATGTGGATAAGCCTCGGAATTTGGCTAAATCGGTTACGGTCGAATAACCCCTGTAGGGATTTTTCAGTTTTTTTGAAAGACTGTGATTGTTGTCAAAACATACAAGTATTCTTTCTTTTGGGAGTGCTAAATGACGATCCAAAACTTCTCAAGCCGAGACTTTGCGCGTGATGTATCGGCCGCTAAGCGTGCGGCTATGGATGGCCCTATTTTTATTACAGACCGTGGGCGTCCTGTCTTTGCATTGCTAAAAATAGAAGACTATTACCGCATTACTGATCAAAGCAAACTGTCGCTACTCGACGTTATGGATGGCATTCCAAGTGGCAGTAAGGCTATCGATTTGGATCCGCCCCGACTTGATCTCAAGATCAGTAGCGCTTTGCTTGCAGACTCAAGGTAGCTCCCCAAGAGTTAAACTGTATGGAGTCCGTTTAGCGTTGGTTGACTCTTTCTTATCATTTGCCTGCAGTAAATACATCTGAAATGCGGTGATTTTTTGCCCTTATCACCGCATTTTCTGCGGTGATAAAAACCCCATAAGCAAAGAGCCAAGGGCTAGGGGATACAAATACCGCGACATAAAGCGCAAAGCGCGGAGCGGTATTTGTATCCCCTAGCCCTTGGCTCAAAGCAGGGGAGTTCTAAAAACTACTTAGCAGCAGCCTTCAAATCAGCCGCCTTATCCGTGCGTTCCCAAGTGAACTCAGGCTCTTCACGACCAAAGTGTCCATAAGCCGCAGTCTTGCTATAGATAGGACGCAACAAATCCAGCATTTGAATAATGCCCTTAGGCCGCAAATCAAAATGCTCGGAAACCAAAGCCGCAATCTTCTCGTCGCTGATCACGCCTGTGCCTTCAGTATTCACTGTGATGTTCATAGGACGCGCCACACCAATCGCATACGCCACTTGAATTTGGCACTTCGTCGCTAAACCAGCCGCCACAATATTCTTGGCCACATAACGCGCAGCATAAGCAGCAGAGCGATCTACCTTAGATGGGTCTTTGCCAGAGAAAGCGCCACCACCGTGTGGGCAAGCGCCGCCGTAGGTGTCCACAATGATTTTGCGGCCCGTTAAACCGCAATCGCCTTGTGGTCCGCCGATCACAAAACGGCCGGTGGGGTTGATCAAATACTTGGTGTCTTTCAACCATTCTTTGGGCAATACAGGCTTAATCAGTTCTTCAATGATCGCGTCATTGAAACTTTGCTTCATCTTGGTCGCTGTTTCGCTCTGATCTGGGCTGTGCTGGGTAGACAACACCACGGTGTCAATGCTGTGGGGTTTGCCGTCCACATAACGCATGGTCACTTGGCTCTTGGCATCAGGACGCAAGAAAGGCAAGCGGCCATCTTTACGCAACTGCGCTTGGCGCTCGACCAAACGGTGTGCGTAATAAATAGGTGCAGGCATTAACTCAGGTGTTTCGCTGCATGCGTAGCCAAACATCAAGCCTTGGTCGCCAGCGCCAGTGTTCAAGTGGTCGTCAGAGGCATGGTTCACGCCTTGGGCGATGTCGTTAGATTGCTTGTCATAGCAAACCATGACAGCACAACCTTTGTAGTCGATGCCGTACTCAGTGTTGTCATAGCCAATGCGTTTGATGGTGTCACGAGCCACTTGGATGTAGTCGACATGCGCGTTGGTAGTGATTTCGCCTGCAAGTACGACCAAGCCCGTGTTAGTCAGTGTTTCAGCGGCAACGCGGCTACGTGGGTCTTGCGCGAAGATTGCGTCCAAAATCGCATCGGAAATTTGATCCGCTACTTTGTCGGGGTGGCCTTCTGAGACCGATTCAGAAGTAAAGAGATAGTCTGCTGACATAAAAAAGCTCCATTCAGTTGATGTTGGCGTTGCCAACTCTGAAGGGAGCCCGGCGAACGCTTTAGCAGATGTGTGCAAATTGTTGTTGCACGCACACCAGAGGGTGTTTGTCGCTCTGCAAGTAGTTCTTTAACTCAGCGACAATCTTTATTATATATATATGCCAACCATAGCCCGACTTTTTCAATTACTAGCGCTTGTGCCACTGTCGTGGATGCAGCGCTTGGGTGTCATATTGGGTTGGCTGGTGTGGAGTGTTTCGCCGCGTTATCGGCGTACCTTTGTAGCCAATGTGAATGCATCAGGCATTCCTTCACATTTAGCAAAACCAGCCATTGCTGCTGCTGGCATGGTGGTGTCAGAACTCCCATGGGTGTGGATGCGTCCTCACACGCAAACCTTAAAAGGCTTGGTGCAGTTCGATGGTGCAGAACACTTCGAATCCGCGATGCGTGCTGGCAAAGGCGTGATCATCATGTCGCCCCATATCGGCAGTTGGGAAATCGGTGCCCAAGCTATTGCAGAAAAATTTGGTCCAGAGTTTGGCGATATGGTGGTGTTGTTTCGACCCGCTCGTAAAGCGTGGTTAGAGCCTTTGGTCGCTAACGCGAGGACGCGACCATTTTTAAATTCAACCCCCACCACCTTGAGTGGAGTGCGCACCTTGATTCGCACTTTGCGTGCCGGAGGCTATACCGCCATCTTGCCCGATCAAGTGCCGCCAATGGGTCAAGGCGTGTGGGCGCCGTTCTTTGGGCGTGATGTTTACACCATGACCTTACTGGCCAAACTCGCGCAACAAACCGGTGCGCAAGTCATACAGACATGGTGTGAACGCCTACCGATTGGCCAAGGTTTTTGTTTGCATATGCGACCCATGGAGGCTGCTGAATTTAAAGATGCGTCGGTTTCTGCTGAGCAAGCGGCAGTTGTTGTGAATCGAGGTGTTGAAGAAATGGTGCGCAACGCGCCAGGCCAATACCTCTGGGCCTATGACCGCGATAAGCAGCCGCGCACTGAGAGTCAAGCATGATCAGCCAGCTAGGTTTAAGGCTGTTTCAGTTACTTGGCTTTTTGCCTTTGCCAGTATTGCGGGCAATGGGTGTATGGCTTGGCGTAGTTTTGTATGTGGGTGCAAAGTGGCGTCGTCATGTGGTGTTGCAAAACTTGCGCGTGTGTTTTCCTGAAAAGTCTGAGGCGCAACGCGTAGAGATTGCAAAACAAGCATTTGTATATTTCGCCCAAGCTTGGTTAGATCGCAGTTGGCTTTGGCATCGCAGTGCAAGTTGTATCCAAGCGCGTGTTCGTTTTACTGGGGCAGTGAATGCGCTCAACGCAGATATACCCACTGTTATCTTCGCACCGCACTTCGTCGGATTAGACGTAGGTTGGACGCTCCTGACTTTGAGTGTTCCCAAACACTTCACCACCATATTCACCCCGCAATCGAACGCGGTGGCAGGCGCTTGGATGAAACGAGGCCGCAGTCGTTTTGGACAAGTACAACTGCTTCAACGAGAAGACGGTGTCAAAACTATCGTGAGTTCTTTGCGCAACAACGCTTGGTTGTATTTGTTGCCGGACATGAACTTCGGTCCCGAAGAATCCATCTTTGTCCCCTTCTTTGGCGAGCCTGCTGCTACCGTACCTTCTTTGTCACGCTTTGCCAAGCTCGGCCGTGCACGTGTGTTGCCTGTCGTGACGCGTATGACTTTCAGTGGGTATGAAGTAGAAGTGCTCAAAGCATGGAACGATTTCCCAACAGACGATGCAAAAGCCGACACCGCCTTGATGAACCAGCGTCTAGAGACCTATATCCAAGATATGCCCGCCCAATATTTCTGGGTACATAAGCGTTTTAAAACGCGACCTGAAGGCGCTGATCCTATTTACTAAGTTCAGCAAAAATGCGCGAAACCGCGAAACCGCGAAACCGCGAAACCGCGAAACCGCGAAACCGCGAAAGCGCAAAAGGCCCATGTTGTTTTTTTCAGTAGCGCTGTGTGCGCGGACCCCGAACAGCCCTTACAACTTTGGTGCGTTCATTCACAGGGCGTGCCGCTTTGTCATCACGCAAAAAATCTTCTATTAACCCTGCTAAGCGCAGTGGTTGTTCGTGTACCAGCCAGTGCGATCCATTTTTGATGCGGTGCAAAGTGAGTTTGGATACAAATTCACCCAAGCCGTCGATCAAGCCGGGAGGCAGCGCAATATCTTTCATACCCCAAATCACGCACGTAGGCACTTGCACCGTGAGCATGCTGTGCGGCAAATGCAAACCAGCTGCGGCCGCATCGCCTGGGCGTGCTGGACGCATGGGGGAAGCTCGGTAATAGTTCAAAGGCCCAGTAAGACCTTGTTGCCAAACCGCACGGTACTGCGCTTTAATTGCGTCGGTCAGCCAAGGATGAGGACCATCGACAGCGCCCATATTTGTGAAAAATTCCCACAAGCGGCGGAAGTCGTCTTCAGCCAGAAGCTCTTCGGCATCCGGACGAATTAAGAAATTCATATACGCACTGGCCGCTTGCTGCTCTGGGTTGTTTTGCAACTCGCGTAAAAAAGTACCTGGATGGGGTGAGTTAATCACCATCAGGCGTCGCATAGCCTCAGGGTGCTGGTTAGCGGCATTCCATGCAACAGCACCACCCCAATCGTGTGCAATCAATCCAGCCAAGGGCGCTGTGGGACTGACTATTTGGGCCAATGCCAATATGTCTTGTACCAAGAACTTGGGTCGATACGCTTCGACGTCTTTGGGCGCACTCGAGTTTTCATAGCCACGCAAGTTGGGCGCAATGCAGAAATAGCCGCCATGCTCTGGTTGGGCAAAGTATTCCAACATCGCGTCCCACGCAAAGGCTGCTTCCGGAAACCCGTGCAAAAACATCAGCACGGGTCTGCCAGCCTCGCCACTGACGCGACAACTCAATGTGATGCCATGCGGCAAAGCGTGTGAAACCTGATCAATCATGGGTGCATCCAGTCGTAGAGGGTCGTGGCGACTTCATCGACGCCTTGTTTTTTGAGAGCAGAGAACAAACGCACTTCACCGCCACCCGCTTGGAGTTTGGCGATAGACAAAGCCTTGGCACCTTCACTGCGGTTGAGTTTGTCGGCTTTGGTTAACAGCACCAAAAATTTGAGGCCTGCTTCGACGCGTGGGCGCAATACGTCTAGCAAGATGTCGTCAAGTTCTGTGAGCCCCAAACGCGGGTCACACAGCAACACGACAGCGCGTAAGTTTTCTCGCGAAGTCAAATAGTTGGCCATGACTTGCTGCCAGCGGATCTTGTCTTGTTTGGGAACTGCCGCATAGCCGTAACCTGGTAAATCGGCCAATACCGCATCGGCTTGGCCTTGGCGGCCGAGTGCGAATAGATTGATGTTTTGGGTGCGGCCTGGTGTTTTGGAGGCGTAAGCCAGCCGTTTTTGCTGGGTTAAGACATTGATACAGGTCGATTTCCCCGCGTTGGATCGACCTACAAAGGCAATTTCAGGGAGTTCGTAGGCTGGTAAATGGTGCAGTTGCGGTGCGGTGGTTAAAAACCTAGCTGTGTGCAACCAACCCAGTGCGTGCTTCGCTTGGTCGGAGGGATTCATACGCCATTGTAGAATCTATGGCGTTTTTGACTAATTTTGCTACTTCTACTTTCTGGCCTATTTATGAAACTGTTTGCCTCATTGTTGACCGCTACGCTTCTTGTAGCCTCTGTTTTTTCTGTGCAAGCCAATGAAGCAGTTACTCCTTCTGCAAAGCCTGACTTGGCCAAAGGTGAAGCCACTTACGGTGCAGTGTGTGCGGCTTGCCATGGGGCAGACGGCAACTCTGCAATATCTGCCAACCCTAAATTGGCGCAGCAGCATCCTGACTACATCGTCAAACAATTGCAAGAATTCAAATCTGGCAAACGTGCAAACGCCATCATGATGGGTATGTCTGCCGCGCTTTCTGAGCAAGACATGAAAAATATCGCCGCTTGGTTAGTAACCAAGACTGCCAAAAAAGGTTTTGCCAAAGACAAAGAATTAGTCACCTTGGGCGAGCGCATTTACCGCGGTGGTATTGCCGATCGCCAAATCGCAGCGTGTGCAGGTTGCCATTCACCTACAGGTGCAGGCATTCCTTCTCAGTACCCACGTTTGGCTGGGCAGCATGCAGACTATGCAGTGGCCCAACTCACTGCTTTCCGTGACGGTGTTCGCAAAAACAACACGCAAATGACGCAAGTGGCCGCTAAATTGAATGATCGTGAAATCAAAGCGGTGTCAGACTACGTAGCAGGGCTCCGCTAAAAGCCCCTACTGCATTCAAGACAAGCTGGCATGCGTGCCAGCTTTTTTTTATCCGAACGCGCGACAATGCGCCACATATTTGAAAGGGCTTGGGCTATGCAACGCAATCAGTTCTCTATTGGCAACGCTTCCGGGTTTATTCATCCCATCAGCAGCGACATCACCCCGCAAGCGGTGTACCAACAACGCCGCGATTTGTTAAAACGCATTGCAGCAGGTATCGCAGGTACTTCCATGGCGACATGGGCGAGCCGCGAAGCTCTGGCGCAGGCTAAAAAGCCCAGCCCATTAACGGGTCAGTCAAGCAAAGTCAGTGGCGCCTCCACCATGGAAAAAGTAACGTCTTTTAAAGACGCCACGACTTACAACAACTACTACGAATTTGGTACGGAGAAGTCTTATCCAGCCTTGCAAGCCCACACCTTGGTCACTAAGCCTTGGTCGGTAGAAATTGACGGCTTAGTCAAAAAGCCAGGTCGTCTCGACATCGAAGATTTGCTGAAGTACAGCCCTATGGAAGAGCGTATCTACCGAATGCGGTGTGTTGAGGGGTGGTCGATGGTCATTCCTTGGGTTGGCTACTCGCTGTCAGAAATCGTCAAGCGCGTGGAGCCGTTAGGCAATGCCAAGTATGTGGAATTCACCACGCTGGCAGATCTCAAAACCATGCCGGGTGTTCGCTCGTCTGTGCTGGATTGGCCTTATGTGGAAGGCCTGCGCATGGATGAAGCCATGCACCCTCTGACTTTGATGGCGTTTGGCATGTATGGCGAAGTCTTGCCCAATCAAAACGGTGCGCCATTGCGTCTGGTTGTGCCTTGGAAGTACGGTTTTAAAAGCGCTAAGAGCATTGTCAAAATGCGCTTTTTAGAAAAAGAGCCTGTGAATTCTTGGGGACGTTCTGCGCCTCAGGAGTATGGTTTTTATTCCAACGTCAATCCTTTGGTTGACCATCCACGTTGGAGCCAAGCCACCGAGCGCCGTATTGGTGAAGATGGGCTGCTGACCAAAAAACGCAAGACCTTGATGTTTAATGGCTACGAGGCACAGGTCGCATCTATGTATGCAGGCATGGATTTGAAGAAATTCTACTGATCAGCTCTCTTTAGGTGAGGGTAATTTTGCAATCTATGCTCAGGTCGTTGTTGGGCCAGTCCCAAGCTAAGCCATTCATTTTTGTGCTGTGTACGCTGCCATTTTTTTATCTGGTGTGGGGCGCTTCAAATGATGCCTTAGGCGCTAATCCTGCAGAGTATTTGATTCGTGCTACTGGCGACTGGACCTTGCGGTTTCTTTGCATCACTTTGGCCGTGACACCTTTGCGCGTTGCGGGTGCCATACCTGAGCTCCTGCGAATGCGCCGCATGTTGGGCTTATTTGTTTATTTCTATGCGTCAATCCATTTGCTTTTCTATGGCTGGTTAGATATGGGTTTCGAGTGGATAGACATTGCAGCCGATATCGCTAAGCGTCCTTTTATTTTGGTGGGGTTTACAGCGTTTGTATTGCTCACGCCACTCGCAGCAACATCATTTAACCGAGGGATTCGGTGGCTAGGTGCAAAGCGTTGGCAGCTATTGCACCGCGCTGTTTATGGGGTTGCAGTTTTAGCTATCCTGCATTTTTATTGGATGCGAGCCGGCAAAAGCAATTTTGCGGAAGTGATCGTGTACGGCGCTATTTTGGCCGCGCTGCTGTTATGGCGTGTTTGGAATAAGCGATTCGCACGCCATTAAATCTTGCGCAGTTTCTCGGCGGCGGATTAGATACCATTTGCTGCCATCGACCAATACCTCTGCTGCGCGACCGCGTGTGTTGTAGTTACTCGCCATAGCCATGCAATAAGCGCCTGTTGACAAAATAGCCAGCACATCGCCTGCTTTAACAGCAAGCGATCGATCGCGCCCTAGCCAGTCACCGCTTTCGCAGACGGGGCCCACCACGTCATACACCAATGACTCTGTATCGCGCAGGGCCAAAGGCGTGATTTGGTGAAATGCTTCATACATCGCTGGGCGAGGCACATCGTTCATCGCGGCATCAACGATGCAGAAATTCTTTAACTCGCCAGGCTTGAGGTATTCAACAGTCGTCAAACACACACCAGCGTTGCCCACCAAAGAACGACCAGGCTCGATCATCAATTGGCATTGGCCATATCCGCGCGCATCTAGTTTGGCTAACAGAGCGCGCCATAAATCATCCGCACTGGGAGGCAGTTCATTATCGACAGGCATGTTGTAGTCAATACCTAAGCCGCCACCAAAGTCAATATGTTTTAAGGTAATGCCAGAGCGTTCTATGGCATCTACCAAATCAAGCACTCGATCCATCGCATCCAAATAGGGACTGACCTCAGTAATTTGCGAGCCAATATGGCAGTCAATACCCACTACTTCCAAGCCTTGCAACTGCGCAGCGCGTTGGTAAGTTTGCAAAGCATGTTCATGCGCTACGCCAAATTTATTATCTTTAAGACCCGTGGAAATATAGGGATGTGTTTTGGCATCGACATTCGGGTTGACACGAATGCTCACGGGTGCGCGCAACCCAATAGCTTGAGCGACTTCGCTCAACACCTCGAGTTCTGCTTCGCTTTCTACGTTGAAGCAAGCGATGCCAGCACGCAATGCTTGTTGCATTTCAGGGCGAGTTTTGCCTACGCCGGAAAAAATAACCTTGGCTGGATCTCCGCCTGCTGCCATCACGCGCGCTAATTCGCCGCCTGAAACAATATCAAAGCCACAACCTGCTTGTGCAAACACTTGCAATACAGCCAGTGAGGAATTGGCCTTCATGGCATAACAAATACGTGCATTACGTCCTGCAAAGCCGCGTTGGTAGGCGGCAAGTGCAGACAACATGGCAGCTTTTGAGTAGACAAATAAAGGGGTACCAAACGTTTTGGCTAAGGTGGAGAGTTCCACTTGTTCGATCAACAAGTCTTTGCTTGGCCTTACTATAAAAGGTGAGCCGGCTATGTGAGGGTTTGTCATTTATTTCTTGGGCGCTGACACTGGGCTTGCCACCGGTGTAGTGATGGCAGGAAAAAGCGCCGAATTAGATTCAATACCAGCGTCTGGTTGTGTGATGGGTAAGGGCGTCATCAAACCAGGCACAGGAGGTGGTGTGATCTTTCTATCAGACGGAACGCCCGGCAGTTTGCGCACAATGATCTCAGGCAATGTGGCGCGGTCTCTGAAGTCGGGATCGTTCAACATGAACAGAGGCCCCTTTTGTCCGCAACCAGAAATCAGCATGGAAGCACACAACAGTGAGGCCACACATACGCTAAGGGCTTGGGCCCTGACTAGAATCATTTGCTTCATACCCATGGTGCAAATTGTAATGACCGATCTTGAATTCTTAGACCACGCCGAACAATTGCTCAAAGCTGTCGAATTAGCCTGCGACGACATGAACGACAACAGCGACGCAGATATCGATAACCAGCGCGTTGGGGGCATGATCACTTTGGTCTTTGGCAACCGCAGCCAAATCATCATCAACTTACAAAAACCATTGCACGAAGTCTGGTTGGCCGCCAAGTCAGGCGGCTACCACTTCCGTTTTGACGGAAGCCAATGGATGGATACCAAGGGTCAAGGAGAATTCTTCGAAAGATTGACGCAAGATGCTTGTGCGCAAACCAGTTTGGCTTTGCGCTTCACTGCAAAGACTTAGTTTTTAAACAAATCTAAGATTTTCTTTTTCTCGTCGTTCGCTGGCAATTCACTATTTCCGGATTTGCTGTCTAGTCCCAAGCTAGTCACGCCTGCGCCTTTGCTGTATTCAATAAATACCCAATCGCCATTTTCATGGCTAAGACCGGCTGGAGTTGTGGGTTCTGACACAGGAACGTTTTGCAACGCATGTTGCATAAAGTTAATCCATACAGGCAAGCTCAATCCTCCGCCTGTTTCTCTGTCGCCTAGTTTGCGCGGCGTGTCGTATCCGATCCAGGTCACAGCGGTGACGCTGGGGTGGTATCCGGCAAACCATGCATCCATTGAATCGTTGGTAGTACCCGTTTTGCCATAAATATCGCTGCGTTTAAGCGCAACTGGCGCACGTGCAGCAGTACCAGAGCGTGTTACTTCTTGTAGCAAACTGGTCATGACATACGCGTTACGGGCATCAATGGCGCGCACCGATTCGTCGAGTTCTGGCGGTTTGAATTCAGACAACACCTTGCCCAGTTGGTCGGTGACTTTAGTGATGAGATAGGGATTGACGCGGTAGCCACCATTGGCAAAGACGGAATACCCTGTCACCATTTGCAAGGGTGTGACAGATCCTGCTCCCAGCGACATCGTGAGATAGGGCGGATGCTTGTCGGCATCAAAACCAAATCGGGTGATCCAGTCTTGTGCGTTTTGGGCGCCAACGGATTGCAGAATACGGATGGAAATCATGTTTTTAGATTTCGCAAGACCCTTACGCATTGACATGGGACCCTCAAAAGTGCCGTCATAGTTTTTAGGCTCCCAAGGTTGGCCGCCAGTCACGCTCGCATCAAAAAACAAAGGCGCATCATTGATCACGGTCAAAGGTGTGAATCCTTTTTCAAGCGCTGCTGAGTAAATGAAGGGCTTGAAACTGGATCCAGGTTGACGCCAAGCTTGGGTGACATGGTTGAATTTATTTTTTTCAAAATCAAATCCACCGACCAAGGCACGTATGCCTCCATCGCGGGGGTTAATCGCTACAAACGCACCTTCGACTTCTGGAAGTTGTGTGATCTCCCAAGTATTTTTTTGCGTTTTGGTCACGCGAATCAAAGCACCCGGCCTTAATTTGATGTTGGGTTGCGCTTTGTCAGATAGGCCGGATTGCACTGGCTGCAAACCTTCACCCGTAATGTCGAGCGTCTCACCATTGCGTCGCACTGCGCGTACTTTTTTGGGTGTAGCTTCTATGACAACGGCGGCCAGTAAATCTCCCTTGTCGCCTTGTTCAATCAAGGCGTCATCGATCGCGTCTTCCAACTCAGAGGTGTTGGTGGGCAAAGTAATGAATTTTTCTGGACCACGGTAGTGCTGGCGACGTTCATAGTCCATGATGCCTTGGCGAAGTGCAAAGTAAGCGGCTTGTTGGTCGCTGGCACGGATGGTGGTGTAGACATTTAAGCCACGTGTGTAAATCTCCGTTCCGTACTGCGCAAACATGAGCTGTCGCGCCATTTCCGCCACATAGTCAGCGTGCGTGTTGAGCCCACTCATGGCGGTACGAATTTTGAGGTCTTCTAGTTTGGCCGCAGCAGCTTGGTCTTTGGTAATAAAACCATGCTCTTCCATGCGCTCAATGATGTAGAGCTGACGTGAGCGCGCGCGTTTCGGATTGCTGATCGGGTTGTAGGCGGACGGCGCTTTAGGAAGGCCCGCCAACATGGCCGCTTCTGCGATGGAAATGTTTTTTAATGGCTTACCAAAATAGGCCTCGGATGCGGCAGCAAAGCCGTAGGCACGGTTACCTAAATAAATCTGGTTCAGATAAATTTCAAAGATTTGGTCTTTGCTGAGGTTGTGTTCCAACTTGGTGGTGAGCAAAATTTCATAAATTTTGCGGGTGAAAGTTTTTTCAGAAGACAGGTAGACATTGCGAGCGACTTGCATGGTGATGGTCGATGCGCCTTGGCTTTTAGCGCGCCCAAGGTTGGCCAAACTGGCGCGTAATAAGCCGATGTAGTCGACACCGCCATGTTGGTAGAAACGTGCGTCTTCAATGGACAGCACCGCGTCTTTCATGACTTTTGGGATATCTTTGAAAGGTATGAGGTTGCGACGCTCTTCGCCAAATTCACCGATTTGCGTGCCTTCTACCGAATACACGCGCATCGACAACTTAGGGCGGTAGTCAGACAGTTCGCTCACATCGGGCAGTTGTGGATAGGCCATGGCCAATGCCACGCCAACCAGTAAAGCGACGATGACGCCGCACGCGGCCATAAATCCAAAAGCCCATAAAAGCAAGGTGCTGACCATAGAGCGAGGCTCTGAATGCGCGTCGCTTTGGTTCTCAGAAGTGGGGGGTGTTTTGGAATTTGCCATGGGCCATTATAAAAACTGCGTGAAAGTCGAAAACTCTCCTAGTAGAGCATGTCCATATGACAAGGTATCTCTTTAAAAATTTGCCTCTTACGCATATGAAATAAGGCAAGAAATGGCTGAAGAAACAAAGATACAAATCGACCGCGATGAAGCGCTAGGGTTAACTGTATGGATAGACACACCAAGCCAATCGGTGTCCATTGGATTGGAAGAGTCTTGGTACGTTCGCACCGTAGTGTCATTGCCTGTGGAATTGTCAGAGCGAGAGCTTAGCGAGCAAGTGTCTGAAGAATTGCAAATGCAGTTCCCTTCTGAGACCAGTGAATAGATATTTGACTTCATGACCTTGCACCAGGCGCCACCAGTTGACGGTTTGCGAGCTTGGGACGTCTATGCGTTAGCCAGTAAGCACATGGTGTCCATACGCAACATTTGCAATGAGAAACATTGGCGTTTGGTCTGTGTGGCACCTGTTTCTATGCTCGCGCATGCGCAGCTTGGAACCGTCGTGTGCTTTTACCCATCGCGACAGCAGTGCGTGCGACAGCTATGGCGCAAGCGTTGTATCAAGGGTGGTGTGGGGCTGGGTGTGGGTCTTCTTTTATCTCTCGGATTAGGCCCAGGTTATTCATTAGCTAGTGCGTATTGAAGTGGCGCCCCTCAACCGCCCCGCGAAATAGCACAAGCAGCGCCATTGGTTGCAAATACTCCAACGATAGAACCTTGGATGGAAAAAGAGTTGAATCGGGTGAAAGAACCGCTTGAATTGTTTAGCTTAGAAGATTTGCGTGTGGTCGGTCTTATTCAACAGGATCGGAGCGCTAAGGCTTTGATTCTTGTAAAAGGACAGCAAAGTCTAGGTATTCATAGTGTGCGCTTAGGCGACCATCTTGGAAAAAACTTTGGGCGTATGTTGCAGATTACGAGCAACGCAGTGCTGCTCCAAGAACTGCATCAAGATGGTTCGGGCGCATGGATAGAGCGGAAAACCAGCTTGCAAGTGGAAACAGATGCCACATAAAAGGATGCTGATCATTGCAGTCCTGAATCTCAAAAACTACACGACCGTATGAAGCAATTCTGGTGGTCTTGGGTTTGCTGCGCCTTGAGCGGATGTTTGGTGCTTTTCAGTTGTGCGATTTGGGCTCAAGAAGCAACACCGACATACACAGGTAAGCCATTAACCCTCAATTTTCAAACGATTGAGGCGCGCACAACTTTTTAAATCATCGCGGATTTCACGGGCTTGAATGTGGTGGCTTCAGACAGCGTGACGGGTAGCCTGTCATTGCGACTGCACCAAGTACCCTGGGACCAAGTGTTGGACATCATTGCGCAGACCAAAGGCTTGAGCCAAAGACGACAGGGCAATGTAATTTGGATTGCACCGCGCGCTGAGGTGGCGGCGCGTGATAAACAAGAGTTTGAAATGCAACAAGCATTGCAAAACTTGGAACCCCTGATCACGCATAACTTTGTTTTGAATTACGCCAAGGCTGCAGATGTGGCCCAGTACATACAAGGCTTTGGAGGCTTGGCCGGGGTAACACAAGCAGCGCATGGATTGGGGGGCATGCAATCTGAGATGGATAACAACGCCATGCTCTATCTTTCTAATAAATATCCGTTTGGACAATACCGCTCGTCACCACGTCCAAATAACTCGCAATCCATGGGGTCGCCGCATTCCAACACGACACAACTGGCGCATGGACTATGCACGGGGTACAGCAATGTGCGCGCCGCCCAAGCTCGGTTGCTCAGTGCGCGTGGCAGTGTGATGGCAGAGCCTCGCACCAACCAATTGTTTGTGACGGATATAGCGTCACGCGTGGATGAAATTAAAAACATCATCGACAAGATCGATATTCCTTTACGTCAAGTGATGATCGAGGCGCGAATTGTGCAAGCGAGCGATACATTTGGTCAAACTTTGGGGGTGCGTTTAGGCGGAGTCAGTGATGGTGCGAGCAGCAAACTGACCGACAAAATCCTGAACCCGACAGGGCAATTTGTGAATTTGCCGGCAGGCAATATCAGTGGCTTTGAGCCAGCAAGTTTTGCGGTTTCTTTGTTCAACGCTGAGAAAAAATATTGAACTTAGAGTTATCCGCCTTGGAAGCAGACGTAAAAGGCAAAGTGGTATCGAGCCCGCGCGTGGTGACCGCCGATCAAGCAAAAGCCATCATTGAACAAGGCACGGAGTTGCCCTACCAAATGGCCGCTGCCAACGGCGCAACTGCTATCGCATTTCGCAAAGCCAATTTAAAACTAGAAGTCACGCCACAAATCACACCAGAGGGCAATATCGTGCTCGAACTAGATATCCACAAAGACAGTGTGGGCCAAAACACAGCAGCAGGTTTTGCGATTGATACCAAACATGTCAACACACAGGTGTTGGTGGACAACGAAGGCACTGTGATGATCGGTGGCATTTATGAATCCATCGCGCTAGATGAGCACCAAAAAGTCCCTGTGCTGGCAGATATTCCTTTGATGGGCTATTTATTTAAGAGTCGTCGCAGCAACCAATCTAAACAAGAGCTCTTGGTCTTCATAACGCCTAAAATGGTCCATCAAAGTGCTTCAGCACACTAAGAAAGCCCCAGGTGTTAGTTTTGGTTGGTCTGCCAGGCTCTGGCAAAACTACCGTCGGCCGCCAGTTGGCCAGACGGCTCGCCATCCCTTTTGTTGATTCGGATCACGCCATTGAAAGCCGTTTAGGTTGTTCGGTGC
>CAIRQX010000038.1 GCA_903880855.1 uncultured Burkholderiales bacterium
CTCTTCTGAGCCAAATCTATCTTGAATAAACACGCCAGGTGCTAGGCCCAAACTGTCACTCCAAGTAGATTGCCGGCCCTCTCTAACTTGTTTTAAATCAACGATAGAAGCGCCACCTGGAATTGTTTTGACGTAATCTTTTGCTGCGTCTATCGAGTTTTGTGTACTTGACTCTGATTTACCAATCACAAGCACAGTTTCAATCGGGCTTGTGATCGTGGTTTGCGCATTCACTGCATTTGACAATGCATAAGGCAATAAGGCGAATAGGCCTAGCCTTATAAATTTTTCTATATCCATCCGTTTTCCACCAAAAATCTAGTGAGTCGCCAACAAGGTGTTGGCTACCAACCAAAGAACGCACAGCGCTAAACGCGCTATACCCGCTTAAAGATCAAAGGAGGAAAGTAGGCGGTCCGCGCGAAGGCAGTGGCGGAGCCGTAAGAGACGCGATGTGAGCTGCCACAGAAGGCAACAACGCATGCGAGAGAGGTGAGGGTTGTGACAGCGCTGTGTTTAACGCTGGTGGGGGTGCACTGATGCTGGCGCACAAGGGGCAGTCCAAGGTGGAAGAGGCGGAAGTAGAACTATCTTCATCGCCTTGCACAACCAATTTCATACTGCCGGTGCTAGTACACACCATATCCATAGCTTTGGGCTGAACTATGGGAGATGCAATGGCCACGCCCACCGACAAAGCAAACCACACCAGCACGAAGCGGATGATGTTTGGAGTGTTGCGCAGATATTGCATGGCAGAGATTCTAAGGGTGTTCAGTTTTAAGCCATTAGTCTGCGCATAGGGCGATTTTCTTTTGCGTACGGTTGATTTCAATCAATACAAACTCATCAGCCCAAGCGCATGATGAAGTCATGCACTTAAGGAGTTGCGATGACATCCACCACCCATACCCCAGACGCGGCAATTATTCTCGACCGTCTACACACCCTGCGGGCCGATTTGCTTGCGCAGATCGCCCAGCAACGCGGCGGCACTGTGAGCCGCGCCGAGATGGCAACCGATCACTTTGCGCATAGCGAGGAGACTCGCGCAGACACCAACACTGCGCGCGATCTAGAGTTCGCTTTGAACGAGCGCGACACCGAAGAACTAGGCGCTATCGACGCTGCTTTGGTGCGATTGCATTCCGGCCACTACGGCCAATGTGTAGATTGCGCTGAACCTATTGCGCCAGCGCGCTTAAAGACAACCCCCGAAGTTTCACGATGCATGCCTTGCCAAGAGAAGTTTGAACACCAACATGCTTAACCAGTTTTGAAAATTCGTATTTATTTTTATCTTAGAAACAGAAAGTAGTCCACTATGCCCACATTTCATGCCGTTGTTTGGCTAGACCACCAAGAAGCCCATGTATTGATGTTTGACCGCGACCATGTGGCGCTCGAGCGCATCAAGTCACGTAGCCACCACAAGCACCAAGGCAAGCCCCATGAAACTACAGGCTTATTTGGTGACATTGCTAAGGCATTGCACGGCGTGCATGAAGTCTTGCTAACCGGCCCAGGCAAAGCACGCGATGAGTTTCGCGCATGGTGCGTCAAACACGATGCGTCCATTGCGCAAGTGATTGTTGATAGCGTTGCGAGCGACCATCCCAGTGATGCGCAAGTCGTGGCGATGGCGCGTCAATATTTCAAGAAGTTTGACTTCACGACCCAAGACCCGACTATTTCACAGCACTAAGCTTTTTGGAGTGGCGCGATTTTTTGGTCAATCGCGCCAAATACGCTTTGACCATCTGCGCCTTTGGCTTCGATGCGAATGGTGTCTCCGTATTTCATGAATTCGGTGCTGGGCTTGCCGTCCAAAATAGTTTCAATTGC
>CAIRQX010000039.1 GCA_903880855.1 uncultured Burkholderiales bacterium
AGCAAACCAAAGGCCAAAGGCGAATAAGCCAACAACGACACATTCAACCGATGGCAGGTTTCATCTAAGGCGTTTTCAAAAGTACGGTTGACCAGGCAGTAAGGGTTTTGAATGGTGTGCACTCGGGGCAAGCCATGTTGATCCGCCAAGCGAATAAATTCATGCACGCCGTAAGGGGTTTCATTGGATAGGCCAATGTGTCGGACTTTTCCAGCTTTCACCAACTTGGACAAGGCCTCCAACTGCTCATGGATAGACGTAGCGCTATTGTCTTTGGCTGGGTCGAAATAAACGATGCCAAACGCAGGCACATGGCGCTCGGGCCAGTGGATTTGGTAGAGGTCGATCACATCGGTTTTAAGACGTTTGAGACTGGCATCGCAGGAATTCAAAATGTCTTGCGCGGTCATGCCTAAGCCTTCGCGTACCCACGCCATGCCTCTGGATGGGCCGGCCACCTTGGTGGCCAGCACGAGTTTTTGTCGAACACCTGGGTGTTTGGTAAACCAGTTTCCCAAAATCGTCTCAGTCGCACCGAAAGTTTCAGCCTTGGCTGGGACTGAATACATCTCTGACGTATCCAAGAAGTTCACACCACGTTCTAAAGACCGATCAAGAATCGCATGCGAATCGGCTTCGCTGACCTGCTCGCCAAAAGTCATTGTTCCCAAACAAATCGGGGTGACGCGCAAATCACTGCTGCCCAGTGAGACCAAGGGGAAAGACATTTCTAGAACTCCAAGAATCGGTTTTTCAAAGCGGGTAAGTCTAATGCCTAGCCTTCAAAGCGGCTCTTTCCTCCTCTTGCAGGCGTAAAACCCGCCTTTGCACCTTACCCGTCGTGGTCATGGGCAACTCAGCGATGAATTCGATCTCTTTGGGGTACTCATACGGCGCCAGCTTGCCGCGCACGTGGGTTTGCAGCTCAGCGATGAGGGCTTCACTGGCTTGAAAACCAGCCGCCAACACCACATAGGCTTTGACCAAAGCGCCCCGTTCGGGGTCAGGCTTTGGCACCACGGCCGCATTGGCAACGGCGGGGTGTTTGACCAAACAGTTTTCTACTTCACTCGGACCAATGCGGTACCCAGCTGCTTTGAACACATCGTCAGCGCGGCCTTGGTACCAGAGATAGCCGTCCTTGTCGCGCACGGCCAAGTCACCCGTGCGGCACCAGTCGCCCGTGAACTTGCCCTGCGTGGATCGTGGGTTTTTCCAATAGCCCAAAAAGAAAATTGGATCTGGCTCGCCATGTTGGTTGAATCGGTGCAAAGCCACATCTCCAGGTACTCCGACAGCACACTCGTTGCCGTCCTCGTCGATTACTGCCACGCGGTGGCCTGGGTAACCCTTGCCCATGCTGCCAGGCTTGGCGGGCCAACCGGCGTTGTGTCGATGCGCGACAGGGGTTTGTCCACCGCCACTCGCCCATTCCATCGCGCAATTGCCCACGATGTAATTGATTTCGGTTTGGCCAAACATCTCGTTGACCGTCACACCCAATTGCTTTTGGCAATAAGCAAACACCGCGTCGCCCACCGCTTCGCCCGCACTCATCATGGCTTGGAGTTGAAGCTTGAATTGGCTGCGCGGCGTGGGGTAGGCCTTCATCATGGCCTTGAGTGCAGTGGGAAATAAAAACGAGTGCGTAACGGCATGAGCCTCCATCAAACCAAAAGCCAACTCAGGGCTGAAGCGTCCGTTGTGAGCCACGATGGGTCGGCCAAAGTACAGCGTGGGAAGTAATGCGTCCATCAAGCCACCAGTCCAAGCCCAATCGGCTGGAGACCAGAAAACGCTAGGAAACTTACCGGTCGGCAACTGTTGCGAATTGACCTTATCGGTTGGCGAAAAACCAAACCAGTTTTGGCTACACACGAAACCCGTCAAGTTACCAATCAAAGCCCGATGCGGAATTAGCGCGCCCTTAGGAGGGCCAGTGGTTCCGCTGGTGTAAATCAAGACTGCAGCATCGTCCGCTTGGGTGATGACGGGAATAAAACTGTGTTTTGATTTCTTATTACTAGTGTCACTCGCAGACGCTTTACCTTCATGCGCAACATGACGCCCACCGGCATCTTGGATTTGCAAGGCATCTAAGCGAACCACTTCACGCAAAGCGATGCATTCACCCTTTACCTGCAACACCTGCTCAAGCGAAGCACCATCTACCAAAGCCACCACCGCCTCGCTGTCATTCAGCCGGTAAGACAAAGCATCCGGCCCGAACAGTAAAGACAAGGGCATCGCTACTGCACCCATTTGCATCACCGCGATATAGGCCACCGCTGTCTCAAAGCGTTGTGGCAAAACAATCGCCACACGGTCGCCCTTTTGCGCCCCCATCGCTTGTAAGCGCAAACTCAAATCGTCTGCTGCCTTCTGTAACTGCGCAAAGCTGTAGGAGCGATGCGCACCCCCCGTGTGGTGTTCGATGATCGCAGTGCGTTGGGCGGCATCCGTTTGCGCCGCCCATCGCTGGCTACAAACTTGGGCCATATTGAAATTTGCTGGTACCGACCAACCAAAGCTGTGCTGCATAGCAGCATAAAAATCGCCCGTCGCGCGGGCGTTGTCGTTTGTATGACGCGAAGACATTTCTAGGGTCCTTATGATTCAAACAATGTACCCAATTCAAAAAGAAGCGCGTAGCGAGTTTGTACCGATACGCCAACTCAACTACCACGTGCGCCAATGGGGCACGCCAGACAACAACACCCCACCCTTGGTCATGGTCCATGGCTGGATGGACGTTTCTGCTTCGTTTCAGTTCGTAGTCGACGCCTTGGCTCAAGACCGCTGGATCATCGCGCCTGACTGGCGCGGTTTTGGACTCACCGAAACGCCCAACCAAGACAACTACTGGTTTCCAGACTACCTCGCCGACCTAGACTTCTTACTAGACCACTATGTCGGCGACCGCAGCATCCACTTACTTGGTCACAGTATGGGTGGACATATCGCCACTTTGTATGCGGGCGTGCGCCCAGAGCGCGTAGACAAACTGATCAATCTTGAGGGCTTTGGCATGGCTGCCTCCCGACCTGCCCAAGCCGCAGGGCGCTATGCCAAATGGATAGACGAACTCAAAACCATGCACAAAGGCGCGCTAGACCTTAAACCTTACGCCAACCTAGAAGGTGTAGCCAGGCGTCTTATGAAAACCAATCCACGCCTCAGTAGCGATAAAGCCCATTGGTTGGCCAGCCATTGGGCACAGCCCAATGCACAAGGAGAATGGCGAATCTTGGGGCATGCCGCCCACAAAATCATCAACGCCCAATTGTTCAAAGTTGACGAAGTGCTGGGCATTTACGAGCGCATCACCGCACCTACCCTGTTCGCCATGGCCGATACCGACAGCCTGACCCAGTGGTGGAAAGACAAATACACCTTGGACGAATTCAAACAGCGCATCGCCTCGGTGCCTGACCTACGGCACGCAGTCATCGAAGACGCGGGCCATATGCTGCACCATGACCAACCCGAAAAATTAGCCCGCCTTATCGAAGAATTCCTGGCCTAAATTGCTCTGCTTGCGCACGTGAGAAAATCACGGGTTGTATCCGTCACGTAAAGAAGAAGCACCATGGAAGCAGAACGCACCAACCTCATTGGCACCACTTTGGCCGACCTCACAGTTCGTACCGTCGAACTTCGGGGGTATCTTTGACTTCGATGCCAAATCTGAGCGTTTAAGAACTGTCAACGCCTCGCTAGAAGACCCCAAAGTCTGGGACGACCCCAAAAAAGCCCAAGAGCTTGGGCGTGAGAAAAAAATGCTGGATGGTGTCGTCGTTACCATCACCCACCTAACCCAATCGCTTGCCGATAACACCGAACTCTTCGAAATGAGTAAGGCTGATGGCGATGACGACGGTCTCGTCACCATTGAGGCCGACACGCTGTCTTTGGTCAAAACCATCGAAGACCTCGAATTTCGCCGCATGTTCAGCCAAGAGGCGGACCCTTGCAATGCCTTCCTCGACATCCAAGCCGGCGCAGGTGGCACCGAAGCTTGCGACTGGGCCAGCATGTTGCTGCGCCAATATTTGAAATACGCCGAACGCAAAGGTTTCAAAACTACAGTCGAAGACGAATCGGCCGGTGACGTGGCGGGCATCAAAGGCGCGACCATCAAAATCGAAGGCGAGTACGCTTTCGGCCTGTTGCGCACCGAAACCGGCGTTCACCGTTTGGTGCGCAAATCTCCGTTCGACAGTTCAGGCGGACGTCACACCAGTTTTGCCAGCGTCTTTGTCTATCCGGAGATCGATGATTCGATTCAGATTGACATCAACCCTGCCGATGTCCGCACCGACACTTTCCGAGCCAGCGGTGCGGGTGGTCAACACATCAACAAAACCGACTCTGCCGTGCGTCTGACGCACATCCCTACGGGCATCGTCGTGCAGTGCCAAGATGGTCGTAGCCAACACAGCAACAAAGACGTGGCCTGGAAGCGCCTGCGCTCGCGCTTGTACGACTTCGAAATGCGCAAACGCCAAGAGGCCCAACAAAAACTCGAAGACACCAAAACCGATGTCGGCTGGGGCCATCAGATTCGCAGCTATGTTTTGGACAACAGCCGCATCAAAGATTTGCGCACCAATGTAGAAATCTCCAACACCCAAAAAGTTTTGGATGGCGATTTAGACGCCTTCATCGAAGCTTCTCTAAAACAAGGTGTGTAGACATTCAAGTCTGCACGCCTATTGACCACACTTAGGAAACACACCCATGTACCGTGAAGGCACTGCCCCATTGATCCAACGCGCGGATTACACCGCACCCGCGTTTTGGATAGACAGCGTCGATTTAACGTTTGACCTAGACCCCGCCAAAACCCGCGTGCTCAACAAAATGGTGGTGCGCCGCAATGCAGATGTTCCCGCGCAAGCATTGCGCTTGGACGGCGACGGTCTCAACCTCTCGCGCGTCTTGGTCAACGGCCAAGGCACCTCTTTCAAGATGGACGGCGACAAACTGGTGCTGGAAAACTTGCCAGAAGGCGATGCACCGATAAACTTAGAAATCTTCACCACCTGTTTTCCTATTAAAAACACTGCGTTGACAGGCTTGTACGTGAGCAACGACTCCTTCTTCACCCAATGTGAAGCAGAAGGCTTTAGACGCATCACCTACTTTCTAGACCGTCCCGATGTCATGTCAAGTTACAGCGTCACGCTGCGGGCAGACAAAAAGGCTTACCCAGTTCTTTTGAGCAACGGCAACTTGGTCGAAACTGGTGACTTAGAAGAAGGCCGTCACTTTGCTAGATGGGTCGACCCACATAAAAAACCTTGCTACCTCTTCGCGTTGGTCGCAGGCCAGTTGGTATGCCGCGAACAGCGCATCAAAGCCCCTTCTGGCAAAGAACATCTGTTGCAGGTCTATGTTCGTCCTGGCGATCTAGACAAAACCGAACATGCGATGAACTCCCTGATGGCCAGCGTGGCATGGGACGAGCACCGTTTTGGTTTGAGTTTGGACTTGGAGCGCTTCATGATCGTTGCGACCAGTGACTTCAACATGGGCGCCATGGAAAACAAGGGTTTGAATATTTTCAACACCAAGTTTGTACTAGCCAATTCGTCTACTGCAACCGACACTGACTATGCCAATATCGAAAGCGTCGTCGGCCACGAATATTTCCATAACTGGACTGGCAACCGCATCACTTGCCGTGACTGGTTCCAACTCTCGCTCAAAGAGGGCTTGACCGTTTTCCGCGACCAAGAGTTCAGTCAAGATCTCGCAGCGCAAGCGCTTAAAGATAACCCCATCGCAGCGGCTTCTGCCAAGGCTGTCAAACGCATCGAAGACGTTCGCTTGTTGCGCACCGTGCAATTTGCCGAAGACGCAGGTCCGATGGCGCATCCGGTGCGCCCTGACAGCTATGTAGAAATCAATAACTTCTACACCGTCACCATTTATGAAAAAGGCGCCGAGGTGGTGCGCATGATGCAAACGCTCACCAGCAGAGAAGGTTTTGCCAAAGGCATGGCGCTTTACTTTGATCGCCATGATGGCCAAGCTGTCACCTGCGATGACTTCGCACAATGCATTGCCGACGCTAACCCAGGCTCTGCGCTTGCCCAGCACCTTGACCCATTCAAACGTTGGTATTCCCAAGCGGGCACTCCACGCGTCAAAGCTTCTGGAGTTTTCGATCCTGCAAACAAACGTTACTCTCTCACTTTGAGCCAAAGTTGCGCAGCGAGTGTGGATCAAAATACCAAAGAGCCATTTGTAGTTCCTGTGTCTTTTGGACTATTGGCTGCTGACGGTAGAGAGATCTTGCCAACGCAATTACTGGTGCTTACACAAACCTCGCAAAGTTTTGACTTTGATGCACTAGACATCCGCGATGGTCTAGCACCAGTACCCTCCTTGTTGCGCGAATTCAGCGCGCCTGTGGTGCTGGATTTAGAAGTCACACCAGATCAACGCTTGGTTCAACTCGCGCACGACACTGATCCTTTTAACCAATGGGAAGCTGCGCAACAACTTTGCTTGCAATCTGCGCTGGAAGCCATCGCTTCTGATGTCACCCCCAATGCGGTGTTAAGCCCAGAATTATTAAAGGCCTTGTCGCTCGTTCTCAAACACCCCACCTTGGATCCAGCGTTCAAAGACCTGGTGCTGACTTTGCCCTCCGAGTCTTATATTGCAGAACAACTCAGCGTGGTCGATCCGCAACGCGTGCATGCAGTCCGCGAAGCTATGCGATTGCAATTGGCAACCGCTTTGCATGCCGATTGGGTGTGGGCGTTCGATGCGCATCGTGACAACGGAATCTACGCACCTGATCCCGTTTCTAGTGGGCGTCGCGCTTTGAGTGGATTAGCGCTCACGATGTTGTGTTTGCATGGAGTCCATGCAAAAGATAACAGCTGGCCGCACAGAACACTTTTGCACTTCACCAAGGCCAGCAATATGACGGATCGCTTCAATGCACTGAGTGCGTTGGTGCAATCGGGCCACTCCTTGTCTGCAGAAGCGTTGGCTATTTTTTACAAAATATTCTCTAACGAAGCCTTGGTCATCGACAAGTGGTTTGCTTTACAAGCGGGTGCTAGTGACCGCGGCGGGAATATCTTGCCCACCGTGCGTCAGTTGTTACAACACCCAGATTTCTCTATGAAGAACCCCAATCGCGCACGCAGCCTTGTGTTTAGTTATTGCAGCGCTAACCCAGGCGCTTTCCACCGTAGCGATGCGGCTGGTTATGTGTTTTGGAGTGACCGTGTTTTAGAAATGGACGCCATGAATCCACAAGTCGCTGCGCGTTTAGCACGTGCGCTGGATCGTTGGAGCCATTTGGCAGAGCCTTATCGCTCAGCTGCCAAAGTAGCGATTGAACGTGTGGCTGCAAAACCTGATTTAAGCAACGATGTGCGCGAGGTTGTCTCTCGCGCCCTTTCTCAATAAGACACGAAGGAAGCACGATGAGTATTTCTCTCACCCGCTATTTGGTCGAAGAGCAACGCGCCAAAGGCCGCATTCCCTCTGAACTACGTTTGTTGCTTGAAGTGGTAGCTCGCGCTTGCAAAAGCATTAGCCATGCCGTCAACAAAGGTGCATTGGGCAGTGAGCTTGGCGATGTTATGGGCTCGGCTGGAAGCGAAAACGTACAAGGTGAGGTTCAAAAGAAACTCGACATCATTGCCAACAATGTATTGATTGAAGCCAATGAATGGGGTGGCCACTTGGCCGCTATGGCATCTGAAGAGATGGACAGTATTCACGTGGTGCCGAATCGTTATCCGCAAGGCGAATACCTGTTGATGTTTGATCCACTCGATGGATCTAGCAACATTGAAGTCAATGTGAGCATCGGCACTATCTTCAGCGTTCTAAAAAAGGTGAGTAGTAACGCTGCAGTAACCGAACAAGATTTTTTACAGCCCGGTACCCAACAAGTTGCTGCTGGGTATTGCGTGTATGGCCCGCAAACTACTCTGGTCTTAACCGTGGGAGATGGCGTTGCTATGTTCACATTGGACCGCGAGCAAGGCTCGTTTGTCCTCACCCAAGAAAACGTAAAAATCCCAGAAGACACTAAAGAATTCGCCATCAACATGAGCAATATGCGGCATTGGGATGCGCCCGTAAAACGTTATATTGACGAATGCTTGGCAGGAAAAGAAGGCCCGCGCGGCAAAGACTTCAATATGCGTTGGATTGCTTCTATGGTGGCCGACGTCCATCGCATCTTGACCCGTGGCGGCATATTCATGTATCCCTGGGACAAACGCGAACCTGAGAAACCTGGGAAGTTACGTTTGATGTATGAAGCTAATCCTATGAGTTGGCTGATCGAGCAAGCCGGCGGGGCTGCAACCAATGGCAAGCAGCGCATTTTGGAGCTTGAACCCACACAACTGCATCAACGTGTCAGCGTGATTTTGGGATCTAAGAATGAGGTGGAACGGGTGACTAAATATCACGTCACTCCATAAAATATTCAACCTCAAACCCCGATATAGCGCTGCCACAAAGCGCGATCAGACTCAAGTGCACCTGAGCCACCCTGCCACACCACCTTACCGCGCTCAATGAGGGTGTGTTGGTCGGCCAGTTGCACGAGTTTTTGTACATATTTATCTATCACCAAAATGCTTTGACCCTCTGCGCGTAAAGCATGTAGGCAACGCCAAATATCTTCACGCACTAGAGGAGCGAGTCCTTCAGTGGCTTCATCGAGCACCAGCAAATGGGGATTTGTCATCAATGCGCGGCCAATGGCCAACATTTGCTGCTCGCCACCTGAGAGTTGATTACCCATATGCCGGTGCCGCTCTTGCAACCGTGGAAATAAAGCATAAACACGCTCAAGTGTCCAAGGTGCATTAGTGTGATTACGGTTGCCAGCAAACGCCAGTAAGTTTTCGCGTACAGACAAGGTTGGGAAAATCATGCGCCCCTCAGGCACCAAAGCCATGCCCATGCATGCAATGTGATCGGCAGATCTTCCATCCACACGCTCTCCACAAAATCGCACTGTTCCACCCATACCAGGCGTTAGGCCTAAGACAGCGCGTACTATTGTAGTTTTACCCATGCCATTGCGACCCAGCAAGGTGGAGGCGCCACCAGAAGCTATAGAAAAACTCACACCAAACAACACTTGGCTATTGCCGTATCCTGCTTGCAAGTCTTTCACTTCAAGAAGCGTACTCATGGCTTAAGCATCGCCCAGATAGGCATGTTGAACTGCCACATCGTTTTTGATTTGGTCAGCGTTTCCACTTGCCACAACCCGTCCAGACACCAGCACTGAAATCGTATCGGCCAGGCGAAATACCGCGTCCATATCGTGCTCGACCAACACAATCGTTGTGTTGCCGCGCAAACTTTTCAATAACTCCACCATACGCTGCGACTCATCAGGGCCCATGCCCGCCATTGGCTCATCTAACAGCATCAGCTTTGGGTTTGTACATAAAACAAGTCCGACTTCCAATTGACGCTGCGCGCCATGCGATAGCGTACCTGCAGCTTGCATGCGGTGATCTGAGAGACCCATGCGCTCAGCCATCGTATCGGCTTGGATGAAGCGCGCGCGATCTCTACTTGCCCCCCTCCAAAAGCCAAAGCCACTTTTCTGAGTCGCAAGAATTGCCAAAGCCAAGTTGTCTTGCACACTCAAATGCGGAAACACACTGGTGATTTGGTATGAACGAACCAAGCCTTGCCGCGCACGCTGATGTAGGGGCAGTTGTGTCACGTCATGGCCATCAAACACAATCCGTCCTTTATCTGCATGCATAGCGCCGGAAATATGGTGTATCAACGTAGTTTTGCCCGCACCGTTCGGTCCAATCAGCGCGTGAATTTCACCTGTTTGAACCGACAAGCTAGTGTGGTCCAAGGCGACCAAACCACCAAAACTTTTGGTCAGGCTCTCCACATAAAGCAAAGGCGTAGTCATACCGATCGATCTTTTCGTAAATGGGTCAGCGCACTGGTCAAGCCATTAGGCAGAAGCAGAACCACCATCAACAACAGCGCACCCAAACCAAGCTGCCAATGGATCGTGAAATGGCTCAAGGTTTCTTCCAGCAATAAAAACACAATGGCACCCCAGACGCCACCATAGAGATGCCCCACGCCACCTAATATCACCATCATCATCAACATGCCTGACTGGCTCCATTGCATCATTGCTGGGCTCACAAATCCAGATTGGTTTGCTAATAATGCGCCAGCCAAACCGGCCATAGCACCCGACATGACAAATGCACATAGCTTGTAACGAAAAACCGCATATCCCAAAGACTGCATGCGTATTTCGTTCTCACGAATCGCTTGCAGCACATGGCCAAAGCGCGCATTCAACACACGCGCAATCAAAACCAAAACGGCGACGCAGGCTATGAGGGTGGCGTAATAAAAATGGGTGTCATTTGACATGTCCAAAAATTCGATGCGAGAGCGCGTTGGCAACGAAATGCCATCATCACCACCATACGCTTTGAATGACACCACTAGGTAGTACATCATTTGCGCAAAAGCCAAAGTGATCATGATGAAGTAAACACCTTGTGTTCTCAAGCTCACCGCGCCAATCAAAAAAGCAAATAGACCTGCTACCACCATCGCAGTGGGCCACGCCACCCAAGCATCTACCGCTCCCATCTGCGAAAGAATGGCAATGGTATAGGCGCCAACACCCAGAAAAGCAGCATGCCCAAAACTCACCATGCCACCGAATCCCAAAATGAGATTCAAACTGGTAGCAGCCAAAGCAAAAATCAATATGCGGGTCGCTAGTGAAATATAGAACGCTTCACCGAAAACATTGGCTACAAAAGGCAATGCAATCAACGCTAACAACACAAGGCCAGACCAACGCCACTTCAGGTCGTGGTCTAAAGACTTAAGCGCCAAGGATTTAGCCATGCGTTGGAAACAATCCGCGTGGTTTAAAAAACAATACCGTCGCCATCAAGACATAAATCAAGATTGATGCCATGGCAGGCCCGGCGTTAGATGCTGCTTCGGGGCTCAGCAAAGACTCAAACACCATCGGAACCAAGGTACGCCCAGCTGTATCAACAAAACCCACCAGTAAAGCACCTAAAAAAGCACCACGGATAGAGCCAATACCGCCAATCACAATCACTACAAAAGCCAAGATCAAAATACTCTCACCCATACCCACTTGCACAGCCAGAAGCGGTCCTAGCATTCCACCCGCCACCGCGCATAGCGCCGCGCCTACGCCGAATACAGCTGTGAACAAGATCTTGACATTGCTACCCATGGCCATCGCCATATCTCGGTTTGATGCACCAGCGCGAACTTGCATGCCAACGCGCGTATGGGTGATGAGCACATACAGCAACATGGCCACTAACAAACCCACCCCAATAATGAGTAAGCGGTATGCGGGGTACATCAAACCTGGAAGCAGTTCTACAGGCCCACTCAAAGACTCTGGGGGATTTAAGGTGATGGGCTGTGCACCCCATATCAAACGCACAGCTTCGTTACACATCAACAAAATAGCGAAGGTACCTAACACTTGAGACAAGTGATCGCGCGCATACAGTTTGCGCAAAATGCCGACTTCCAGCAAGATACCGAATACTGCCGTAGCGACAACTCCGCCCGCCAAACCCATCCAAAAAGAACCCGTGGCAGTCGCAACCGATGCAATGCAATAGGCACCCACCATGTAAAGCGAACCATGCGCTAGGTTAATCATGTCCATGATGCCAAACACAAGTGTGAGACCTGCAGCCAGCAAGAACAACATGAGACCAAATTGCAAGCCGTTGAGCGATTGCTCCAACAGCAATATCCCATTCATTGGAAATGCTTATAGGCTAGGCATCTTGCAACTGGCGGCATAGGCATCTGCATGGCCTTTGAAAACAGTATTCAAAGTACGGTTGGTCACACGGCCTTTGCTGTCTTTGATGATGACGCGCAGGTGGTAGTCTTGGATAGGAAAGTGGTTAGTGTTGAATTTAAAGGGTCCGCGCACAGAATCGAATTTCGCAGTTTGCAAGGCTTTTTGTACCAGCGCTTTGTCTTCTAATTTACCTTTGGTGTCACGCACTGCAGACTCAATCAGTCGGGCAGCGTCATAACCTTGCGCAGCATAGAGCGTAGGCAAACGGCCATAGGCTTTCTCGAACTCCGCTACAAATTTCTTATTGGCAGCGTTGTCCATATCATGTCCCCATTGCGAGGTATTGAACATGCCCAACATGGGGTCTCCCACTGCTTTGATGACGTCTTCGTCTGCCGAGAATCCCGGGCCAAACAAGATCATGTCTTTGGATAAACCAGCGCCTACAAACTGCTTGATGAAGTTGATGCCTAAGCCTCCAGGCAAAAAGATATAGACCGCATCAGGTTTAGTTGCACGCAACTTCGACAACTCAGTGCCGTAATCAAGTTGGTTCAATGCGGTATAGGTTTCCGAGGCAACCTCACCTTTATAGAAGCGCTTAAAACCAGTGATGGCGTCTTTGCCAGCCGGGTAATTAGGAGCGATCAAAGCAACGCGCTTGAAGCCTTTGTCATTCACCACCTTACCCACAGCCTCATGCATATTGTCGTTTTGGTATGACGCACTGAAGAAATAAGGGTTGCACTGCTCGCCCGCCAATTGCGAAGGGCCCGCATTGGCACTGATGTAAAAAGTTTTGGACTGGAAAGTAGGCGCGCCGACGGCCAACATCACGTTCGAGAACACAATGCCCGTCAAGAAGTCGACTTTGTCACGTTTCACCAAACGGTCAGCCGTTTGACGGCCTACATCGGGACTGGCTTGGTCATCTGCCACGATGACTTCAACATCTTTGCCGCCAAATTTACCGCCGGACAGTTTCACGGCCAATTGAAAACCATCGCGGATATCCACGCCAAGGCCTGCGCCAGGTCCAGACAAAGTGCTGAGCAGGCCCACTTTAATGGCGGAATCGGTTTGTGCCATAGCGGCGGTTGCGGCAACGCCCAAGCAAAGGGCGATACATGTTTTGCGAATGAGTTGCATCTGAGATTTCCCGACAAAAGGTTTCATTCTATGATTCTTCCCCATGAAACTTTTAATTTGGCCCATACCAGCGCTACTTGCCTGGAGTTCTTCATGGCTCATTTTTGCTGGTCTAAAGCATGTAGGCGCTCCAGAATGGGTGGGTCTGACAGTCGCCACCTTTTGGGGTGGGATATTGACTTCTCTGGCCACCACCAAAATGCGCCGTATTTTGATATTGGTGGGTTTTCCCTTATCGATGTGGGCCGCCTCAGGCGCACTCACCATGCCACCGATTGGTTGGTTGCTTTTGCTGGGCTTGATTGTGGTGATTTATCCGCGTAAAGCCTGGAAAGACGCGCCGCTCTTTCCTACTCCACGCAGAGCTTTGCGCCAATTGCCTGAACACATCACCTTACTGGGTGGTGCGCGAATCTTGGATGCTGGTAGTGGCTTAGGAGACGGCTTGATTGCTCTGCGCGATGCCTATCCGCGTGCAGATTTAAATGGTGTTGAGATGAGCTGGCCATTACGCATCATCAGCGCCATCCGATGTTCGTTTGCCACGATTCGCCAAGGCGACATTTGGATGGTCGATTGGCGCAGTTACGACATGGTCTATATGTTCCAACGCCCCGAGAGCATGCCTCGTGCTATTGAAAAAGCTGAAGCCGAGATGCGACGCGGCGCTTGGCTGGTCAGTTTGGAATTTGAGGCGATTGGTATTGTTCCTTCTGCCATTATTTATGGCAAAGACTCTCGTCCTATTTGGGTGTACCAACTGCCTTTTCAGCGACGCGGCTAACCAACACCTTGTCAATCCTTCGTCCGTCTAAGTCAACAACCTCTATTTTCCATTCGCCACAGTCAAAGCACTCTGCTTCTGTCGGCATATATCCCGCAATGGCCATCACCAAACCAGCGACAGTGTTGTAAATACCTCGGTCTTCGTCTGGCAACTCCAGTATTTGCAAGCGCGCTTTGAATTCACCCACAGGCATCAGACCATCGACCAACCAACTCCCATCGGGTCTTGGCACAGCCCAAGCATCTTCGGACGAAGTGGCTTGAAGCAACTCTCCCGTAATAGCCTCTAATAAATCACGTGGCGTCATCAACCCTTGCACTACCCCGTATTCATCCACCACCAACACCATACGGCCATGCGCTGTTGCGCGCTCAACGGGTCTTCTGAACTGCTCAAGCAAATCTAACCCACTCAAGGTTTCTGGAACAAACGCCACTGGTTGCGCCAAGGTCTCAATGGTGATTTGTGAGTTAGGGGGGACGCGCAAAAGTTGAGAGACGCTCACTGCGCCCACCACCTCGTCTAACCCGTCACGGCATACCGGGTACCAAGAATGCGCACCAATCGCACCTACTTCTGCCAAAGCCTGCGTGACAGAGGTCTTTGCATCCAACCACTCAATGTCAGAGCGCGGGACCATGATGGATGTCAAGGGTCGCTCGTCTAAGTTAAAAACGTTTTGCACCATTTGGTGTTCGTGCGCTTCAATCACTCCTGCGTCCACACCTTCCACCAAGCTCGCGCTAATTTCTTCTTCGGTCACAGTGCGTAAACCCCGAGTGTCAATATGGAGCCATTTCAATATCACACTCGTACTGCCGGATAAAAAGAACACCACAGGCTTTGCCATAGTGGCAAGCGCCAACATCAAAGGCGCAGTCAAACGCGCCACGGATTCTGGAAACAACTGTCCTATCCGTTTGGGTACCAATTCGCCAAACAAAATCGTGCTCAGCGTAATCAAGGTCACTACACACGCAGTGGCAAGGCCTTCGGCAAATCGATCGGCTACACCTTGCGCTATCAACCAACGGGATAAATTCAAACTGAATGCGGCCTCACCCACGATACCGTTGAGTACGCCTATCGAGGTAATACCAATTTGTACCGTCGATAAAAACTGTGTGGGCTGCGCCAGCAAACGCAAAGCCGCACGTGCGCCTGAGTCTCCCTCTGCATCAAGCGCCACCAAGCGTGGCTTGCGGCACGATGCCAAGGCCATTTCGGACATCGCGAACATGCCGTTGAACAGCGTAAGAAGAACTATAAGAAAGATATCCATGGGTACCAGACTAAGGCATTGGGTTTGAGACAATCAGAATATGGCACTTTACTTGATTGGTGACGTACAAGGTTGTGACGAGGCTTTGGTGCGTTTGCTTCAATACATCGACTTTTCACCTAGCCGCGATACGCTCTTCATGCTGGGCGACATGGTCAACCGTGGGCCTGATAACGCGCAAGTATTGCGACGCTTAATGGCGTTTGGAAGCAGTGCGCAGTGCGTTCTTGGTAACCATGATCTCCATTTATTAGCTACGTCGTTTGGCGCACGAAAGCTCAATACCTCAGACACTATCCAAGATATTTTGAATGCGCCTGACCGTGAAGCGCTCTTGCATTGGTTACGCCATCAACACATGGCGATGCGGGTCGGCAATGTTTTGATGGTGCATGCTGGAGTATTGCCGCAATGGACAACTGAGAAAACCTTGGCACTTGCTGGCGAAGTGGAGTCGATATTACGCAGCGACACACTTGGTGACTTCATTGCCCATATGTATGGCGGCATGCCCAATCAGTGGGATGACACTTTGATAGGACACGACCGATTACGCATCATCGTCAATGCATTCACCCGCATGCGCTATTGCAATGCACAAGGGGCAATGGATTTCTTTTATAAGAAAGCCCCAGAAAACGCGCCAGATGGTTTGATGCCTTGGTTTGATCTTCCCAACCGTTTGACCCAGCATACTGTGATTGCATTTGGTCACTGGTCAACACTCCAATTGCCGCCCCGTGCAGACGTGGTGTGTTTGGATGACGGATGTTTATGGGGAGGCTGCTTAACTGCGCTAAAGCTAGATGATGTGCTGATTAAAGATGCACGGCTCGCAGAGCGCTTACAAGTTAAATGTCCGCAGTCCCAAGATCCCTTGAAATAAATGGGCCTTGACTAAGCGTCTAGGGCAATGTGCGAGAAAACTTCAACCCGCAACCAACCCATTTAAGCCGTTGTTTTAAACAGCGCCGCCACATTGCGCTTTGGCTTGATATTGGGTGATTTACGCAATGGATCTGGTGCAGCCGCTGGTTTGACAGCATCAGCAGCAGGTTCTTCATAAGGCTTGTCAAAAAACGGATCTTGTTTGGCACGTGGTGAACTGGCGTAATTGCTACGCGCGCGGTTCTGAGACTCGCGAGGTGCGTCTATCGCGTCACGGGGATCGTCATTACCCCAGGCCCGACGGCCTGTGTTCATATGTCCCCGTGGCTTGTCTTCTTCAAACTCTACGGCTTCGAGTTCGATTTTGGTTTTCAACAGCTTCTCAATGTCCACCACCAAACGTTGATCACTCGCAGAAACAAAGCTGATCGACTGCCCCAGCGCACCAGCTCGGCCAGTTCGACCAATACGGTGCACATAGTCTTCGGCATTGAAAGGAATGTCAAAGTTAAACACGGCTGGCACGTCTTTGATATCCAAACCGCGGGCGGCGACATCGGTACACACCAATAAATCCACTTGGCCTTGCTTGAAAGCTTCCAGCGCCTTGAGACGTTCATCTTGGCTTTTGTCGCCATGCAAAGCCGTAGTGCGCAAACCGTCGCGCTCAAGCGAACGGGCCAAGCGCGCGCAACCTAATTTGCTATTACAAAAAACAAAAGCTTGGGTAATGCCTTTGCTCTTGACCAATTGGCGCAAGGCACGGTATTTGTCATCCACACTGACGCTGTAGAAATGTTGCTCAATCGTCGCAGCGGTCTCGTTAGGACGCGCGACTTCAATCGTGACGGGGTTTTGCAAATAGCTACTAGCCAAGCGTTTGATTTCAGGAGAAAACGTGGCAGAAAACAACAAGGTCGTGCGTTGCTTAGGCAAGTGGCTCAAAATGCGTTGTAAATCTGGCAAGAAGCCGATGTCGAGCATTCGGTCTGCTTCGTCCAACACCACATACTCAACTTGGTTAAGCACCACACTCTTACCTTCAATATGGTCTAGCAAACGGCCTGGTGTGGCCACCAAAACTTCCACACCTTTTTTCAACTCAATCGTTTGTGGCTTCATGTCCATGCCACCGAACACCACTGCACTGCGCAACTGCGTGTATTTCGCATAGGCCTTGACTTGCTGCGCCACTTGGTCTGCCAACTCACGCGTTGGCAATAGAACCAATGCGCGCACAGGGTGGCGCGCAGGTGAAGTAGAGCTGTTTTCGTGTTTGAGTAAACGTTGCAAAAGCGGCAAAGAGAATGCAGCTGTTTTACCGGTACCCGTTTGTGCAGCGCCCATCACGTCTTGACCTGTCAAAACAACAGGGATCGCTTGCGCTTGGATAGGCGTCATGGACTCATAGCCCATTTCAGAGACGGCACGTGCTAGCGCTGGGGCTAACTGTAAATTAGAGAAGGAAGTAGTCATTTAGAGCGCTATTGTCGCACTCTGGGATGGTGACTTTAAAACAAGCTAGTTGTAGGGATAGATTAGGTTTTAGGGAGTGTCACGCCTACTTGACCTTGGTATTTGCCACCGCGGTCTTTGTAGCTGGTCTCACACACTTCATCGCTCTCAAAAAAGAGCACCTGTGCGCATCCCTCGCCCGCATAAATCTTGGCGGGCAGTGGCGTGGTGTTACTGAACTCAAGCGTCACATAGCCTTCCCATTCTGGTTCGAACGGTGTGACGTTGACGATGATGCCGCATCGTGCATAAGTGCTCTTGCCTAAACATACTGTCAAAACATTGCGTGGAATACGAAAGTATTCGACTGTGCGCGCCAGCGCAAAACTATTAGGAGGAATGATGCAGACATCGGAATGCATATCCACAAAACTGCGTTCATCAAAGTTCTTAGGATCGACCACCGTGCTGTAGATGTTGGTGAAGACCTTGAACTCAGGCGCACATCGGATGTCATATCCGTAGCTACTGGTGCCGTAGCTCACGATTTTTTCACCAGCCGCGTTGTGGCGAATTTGGCCTGGCTCGAAAGGTTCGATCATGCCGTGCTGCTCGGCCATGCGCCGAATCCATTTGTCTGATTTGATGCTCATGTGGGAGATTTTAGAGGCAGGCTTTACATAGTAAGTTATAGAACCAAAATCGCACGGAAGTCGTTGACATTGGTGTATGTGGGGCCTGTCATCACCAAGTCTTCCAAACCCTCAAAGAAACCATAGGCATCATTGCGATCTAAATAGCTAGTTGCTTGCATGCCCTTATCACCAGCGCGTTGCAGAGTGTCGGGTGTCACTAGGGCGCCTGCATTGTTTTCTACACCATCAATGCCGTCTGTATCTGCAGCCAACGCCCACACGTTTTTCTGAGCTTGCAGGGCAACTGCAAAGCCTGAACAAAACTCACCAGCACGTCCACCCCGACCTTTAGGTGTTCCTGCTACTTGCTGACGAATCGTCACCGTAGTCTCACCACCACTCAAAATCACACAAGGTTTTTGAAATGGTCCGACCCCTCGTGCAGCCGCTCTTGCCAGTGCAGCATGCACTTTGCCAACTTCGCGGGACTCGCCTTCCAATTCATCTGACAACACATAAGCATTGAGGCCCGTTTCACGGGCCAATAGGGCGGCGGCCTCCAATGATTGCAAAGGAGTTGCAATTAAGTGAACGCTGTTGTTGCTCCATTCAGCTGAAGGCTTTGGCGTCTCCAATACACCAGCCTTCAAATCAGCATCCACCTTAGGAGGCAAAGCAATGCCATAGCGTTGCAAGATATTCCAAGCATCTAAACAAGTAGACGCATCAGGCACGGTGGGTCCGCTGGCAATAACAGAAGGATCATCGCCCGGCACATCGCTGATGGTGAGTGTCACCACACGGGCAGGTTTACACGCTGCTGCTAAACGACCGCCTTTGATACTTGACAAATGTTTGCGCACACAGTTCATCTCACCAATCGAGGCACCACTGTTCAACAACTCTTGGTTAATACGTTGTTTATCTTCTAAACGCAAACCGTCTGCAGGTGCAGTGAGCAATGCAGATCCACCGCCAGATATCAAACACAACACCAAATCATCTTCAGTCAGCCCTTGCGTCAAAGACAAAATACGTTGCGACGCGTCCAGCCCCGCCTTGTCTGGCACCGGATGAGAGGCCTCCACAATATCGATGCGTTGTGGCACACCTTGCGGACGATCTGGCGTGTGTCCGTAGCGTGTGACCACCAATCCAGACAGAGGTTTGTCTGCAGGCCACAAAGCCTCGACGGCATGCGCCATTGCACCTCCAGCTTTACCAGCACCAAGCACCAAGGTGCGCCCCTTGGGCGGAGTTGGCAAAAAGGCTTGCGTGTTGTGCAAAGGCATAGCACGTCGCACAGCAGCATCGAACAATTGCCGCAAAAAAGCTTTGGGGTCTGCCCCTACATCTTCTAGATTGAAATTTTTTCGTGCGGCCTCTGTCTGCATTACTTCTTACCCAACCCTAAACGCGCAGCACCCTCTGTGTAAATTTGGGTGCGTTCTTTCATGAATGCATCCATTTGCTCAACGCCAATATTGGTGAGCTCAAATCCATTTTTAGCGGCAAGCTCTTTCATCTCGGCGTCGTTGTTTAAATTCGCCCAAAGGTCAGACATGCGTTTGCGCAGTTCTGGCGGTGTGGATTTAGGCATACCTATACCGCGAAACGCACCGTCTACCCAATTCACACCGAGCTCTTTAAATCTTTAAAGGTAGGCACATCAGGCATCAAGGGATGGCGTTTATCCATAGCCACCGCCAATGCGCGTACACGGGTTTTGTTGGCAATCGCAAAAGGTACATAAGTAATAGCGCCATCTACTTGGCTACCCAAAACAGAGGTGGTCATATCGCCTGTGCCCTTGAAAGGCACATAAATTGTTTTGACATTGAATGCGGCATTGAGTCGCTCATGCGCGGCATGGTTGGCTGAATTCAATCCTGAGCCACCCAATGAGAGTTTGCCTGGCTCTTTTTTGGCGGCCTCTACAAATTCTGCGAAGTTTTTAATAGCGCTTGCGACGGGAACTACCAAAATATCTGGTGTGTAGTGAAACCAATACACAGGAGTGATGTCAGACGTCTTGTACTGCACCTGCCCCTCAATCGGTTGGAACACGATGTGTGGCAAATTAATACCCACCACATTCAAGCCATCTCCAGGCAATGTATTGATTTGCGACCACATCAACGCACCGCCAGCACCCGCCTTGTATTGCACGATGGTTTCAATCGCGGGGCATTTGCGTTTAAGCACAGTTTGTTGGTGGCGTGCAGACAAATCGGATTCGCCACCTGGCGTAAAGGCTTGCCAATAGTTCACGTTTTTATCTGGGCAAGGCTGCGCCCAAGCACTGGTGGTTAGCAAACTACCAATAAGGCTCACCATGAGCCACGCATTTTTTATCTGTACATTTTTCATATTTGTCTCCTCGTTTTTTTAACTTAACTCAACTCAATTCTGCACACACTGCTTTTGTAACTTGGTCTGTTGTTGCCTTACCGCCCAAGTCGCCCGTATGCAACGCAGGGTTTGCGGTTACTTTTTCAATCGCGGCCATCAATGCATTGGCAGTTTCTTTTTCTCCCAAATGCTCCAAGAGCATGACACAACTCCAGAAAGTTCCAACAGGGTTTGCCAAACCTTTGCCCATGATGTCAAAGGCAGAGCCGTGGATAGGCTCAAACATACTGGGGTAGCGACGTTCAGGATCGATGTTGCCGGTGGGCGCGATGCCCAAGCTACCAGCCAAAGCCGCAGCAAGGTCGCTCAGGATATCGGCATGCAAATTGGTAGCCACTAAGGTGTCTAACGTCGCAGGGCGGTTGACCATACGCGCAGTGGCAGCGTCTACCAATTCTTTGTCCCACTTAACGTCTGGAAATTCTTTGCTGATTTGTACTGCGATCTCGTCCCACATCACCATGGCATGGCGTTGGGCGTTCGACTTGGTTACCACCGTCAACAATTTCCGAGGACGCGACTGCGCCAGCTTGAACGCATAGCGCATGATGCGCTCTACGCCTGCACGCGTCATCATCGACACATCAGTTGCTACCTCAATCGGATGGCCTTGGTGCGCGCGTCCACCGACACCTGCGTATTCACCCTCTGAGTTTTCACGCACGATCACCCAATCTAAATCTTTGGGGGTGCAGCGCTTCAGCGGTGCATCGATACCCGGCAAGATACGTGTGGGACGCACATTGGCATATTGGTCAAAACCTTGGCAAATTTTGAGGCGCAGGCCCCACAAGGTAATGTGATCTGGAATATCAGGGTCCCCAGCAGAGCCAAACAATATGGCATCCATGGGTCGTAATGCATCCAATCCATCCGCGGGCATCATTTCGCCATGTTCGCGGTACCAGTCACCACCCCATCCGAAATGGCTGAATGTAAATTGAAAGCTCTTAGATTTATTCGCTAAAGCTTGCAAGACAAGTTTGCCAGCGGGAATAACTTCTTTACCAATGCCGTCACCTGGGATGCACGCAATTTTGTAAGTTTTCATGGGATGATCTTCGCTCTTTTCATGTTGATTTGTAAAACAGAGACTTTAAGCGTTTGAGATAGGCTTTTTTACATCCCGATTTAAAGTAGTGAAAGACACATTTTGACGCATATGACCACCCTTCTTATTCATCGCGCCCAACACCTAGCCACCCAAGACGATCACGACACCGAACTCCAAGGTGCTTCGGTTTTAGTACGTGACGGACGTATCGCACGTATCTTTACCAAAGACGAGCCGCTAGATGCATGGTTGGCAGATAACCCAGTGGATGAAGTAATCGATGCGCACAAGCATGTTGTGATACCCGGCATGGTGAACACGCATCACCACATGGTGCAATGCCTCACACGTGCAGTACCGCAGGTTCAAAACGCGGAGTTGTTTTCTTGGTTGAAAGGCTTGTATCCCATATGGCTAGGGCTAACACCAGAAATGGTGCGCGTCTCAAACCAAGTAGCGATGGCTGAATTAATGCTATCTGGGTGCACAACCACCAGTGACCATCTCTATATCTATCCCAACGGCGTCAGATTGGATGACAGCATAGAAGCAGCACATACGATTGGCATGCGATTCACTGCAACACGCGGCAGTATGAGCGTGGGGGAATCACAGGGTGGTCTTCCTCCCGATCAAGCCGTTGAAAAAGAACCCTTCATATTGAAAGAAACCCAACGCCTAATAGAGACTTGGCATGACGCCAGTTTTGGTTCCATGACCCATGTAGCAGTTGCACCTTGCTCCCCATTCAGTGTGAGCCAAGATTTAATGCGAGAGTCTGCCAAATTAGCCCGTGCTTATGGCGTGCGCTTGCACACGCACTTGGCAGAAAACGACCACGATGTCGCTTACACCCAAGAAAAATTCAATTGCACGCCTGCGCAATATGCGCAAGATTTAGACTGGGTAGGCAATGACGTGTGGCATGCCCATTGCGTCAAGTTAGACGACGATGGCGCATATCTTTTTGCCAAAACACGCACAGGCTTAGCGCACTGCCCTTGCAGCAATATGCGACTTGCAAGCGGCATATTGCCACTGCGCCAGTTTCTCGATATGGGCGTCCCTATTGGTTTAGGCGTAGACGGCAGCGCTAGCAATGACGCAGGGCATATGTTGAACGAAGCGCGTCAAGCCATGCTGCTTGCGCGTGTGGGGCGTGGAAACCAGCCACCGCAAACTAAGAATGGACAAACATTTTTCGGTTGCGATGTAGGACCTTCGGAGATGACGCCACGCGACGCTATTCGTTTAGCAACGCGCGGAGGCGCTGAGGTCCTAGGGCGTTCCCATGAGATTGGCCAGATCAAAGTGGGCTATTGCGCCGACTTCGCAATGTTTCGCACCGACACACTCAGCATGGCAGGTGGTGCAGTGCATGACCCCTTAGGAGCTTTGCTTTTGTGCTCTAGCGATAACGCTGACTACACAATTGTGAATGGGCGGGTGATAGTGCGAGAAGGCCAACTGAATTCAGTAGATATCAATAAATTAATAGAAAAGCATAATAATTTTTCGATTGAATTGGCTAAAATTAGTTATTAATAATTTAAAATGAATTTAGCTAAAATGGCTAAAAATAAACAGGGAGGTCAAATGCACATTACAGCGACAGAAGCTAAAAATAAGTTTGGCAGCATTTGCTCTGCTGCAAAACGTTCGCCTGTCTTCGTGGAAAAAGCGGGACAAGTCGATACTGTAATTCTCTCGGTTGATCAATACCGCGCACTTCAAGCCAACCAAAACACCAATTCCTTCGCCAATCGCAAAAAAGAATTTGAGATGCAATATCGCGAATGGATAGTTGCTCAAAATAACTGGGTTGATGGACAGGGTATCCCTGGCGCAGATCTACGTCCTTGGTAGTTAGTGATGGCGCATTTTGACGTCTATGTGAATCCAAGTGAAAGCGCTTCAAAGGGAATTCCTTATGTTGTGGTCATGCAGAGCGACTTGCTTGAGTCTTTAGCGACCCGCATGACGATTCCACTTGCAAGCATTGAGTTTGCATCTAAAGCGCCTGAAAAACTTTGTCCGACTGTCCTTGTAAATGGCCAACTTTTGCGCGCATTAGCCCATTACGCCGCTCCGCTTCCCTCAAAAAATTTGAAGAAAGTCGTCAGCAATCTTTCCAGATCTTCAGATGCCCTTATCGGCGCTATGGATGCGGTCTTTGCTGGGGTTTAAGGTGTCATTTCACCAAAGCAACTGACTTCACTTGCGCCCAAGCCTGCGTTCCAACTTGTAACCCTAAATCGTGCACACCACGCGCAGTTACGCGCGCAAGCAAAAACACCTCACCACAACGCAAGCGCAACAACACTTGCGAGGGATGAGACTCTGCATGGATGGACTCGACTACACAAGGTAAATGGTTTTGAATACTGGTGTTTTGAGCCTCTTCTAGGGTAATACTCACATCGCGTGCCAACACGCGTAAGCGCACTGGTTGACCTATTTGCAAGCCACTATCGCGTACCCATATAGATGCAACTGTTGGGTTGCCTTCAACTGCCATACCTGAACTTGCTTTAGATATACGCACTTGCGCCAAGTGCCACTGCTCATCTAAGGCCTGCACATGGCCCTCAATCAGCGCGCCCACATCGTCACCCACCACCAAAGGAAGATCTATATTGGAGAGCACCTCAGAGACAGGCCCTACTGCGCGCACTTGTCCAGACTCCATCACTACCAAGGTATCGGCTAATCGCACCACTTCGTCCGCAGCGTGAGTGATGTAGAGCATAGGAATTTTTAATTCATCGCATAACTTTTCAAGCCACGGCAAGATGTCTTGTTTGCGAGCAGGGTCAAGGGAGGCAAGTGGCTCATCTAGCAAAAGCAATTTGGGTTGCGTCGCTAATGCACGTGCAATCGCTACACGTTGACGCTCTCCGCCAGAAAGTTGGTTGGTGCTTCTTTGAAGCAAATCGCCTATTCCCAACAAATTAATTACTTCGTCTAAAACAACTTCTTGGTTGGGCGCTTTGCTACGCTTCAATCCATAGGTCAAGTTTGCCGCGACATCTAAGTGTGCAAATAAAGAGGCTTCTTGGAACACATAACCCAAGGGTCTTAGGGAAGTGGGCAGGCTTACCCCTAGCGAATCGTCTTGCCAAACATCTGAACCCACTTGCACCCGTCCAAGCGCTTGCGTCTCAAGCCCAGCAACGCAACGTAACAAAGTGGTTTTGCCAGAACCTGATGGACCGTAAATAACACTGATTCCCTGCACAGGCAGTTGCAGGTCCACTTTCAAATTGAAACTGCTACGCGCGAGATCGAGTTGTAATCGGATTTCACTCATATTGCTGTTTGCGCCCTGCGCCTGCTAACCCAAGAAAGCACCAGAAGCACCACAAAAGAAAACACCAACATTGCACCAGCCAGACCATGCGCTTGCGCGTACTTCATAGCTTCTACATGCCCATAAATTTGGGTCGAGACCACACGCGTTTTATCTGGGATATTTCCGCCGATCATGAGCACCACACCAAACTCTCCAACGGTGTGCGCAAAACTCAACATGGCCGCCATCACAAACCCAGGTTTTGCCAACGGAATTGCCACTGTAAAAAATGCGTCTAACTTATTCGCGCGCAAAGTAGCGGCGACCTCCATAGGGCGTGAACCCATCGCTTCAAAAGCATTGACCAAAGGTTGGACCGCAAAGGGCAAGGAGTAAATCATCGAACCCAACACCAAACCCGAAAAGCTAAATGCCAATGAACCCCAGCCTGCCCAATGTGTGAATTGCCCAACAGGCCCGAGTGGTCCCAATGCAATTAGCAAATAAAACCCCAGCACGGTCGGAGGCAAAACCAACGGCAACGCCACCAAGGCAGCGATAGGTGCACGCCATCTAGATTGCGTATGCGCCAACCACCAAGCAATAGGCGTTGCCAGAAAAAGCAACAACACCGTGGTGACGCTAGCCAATTGCAGCGTCAACAAAATGGCGGCTAAGTCTTCGGAAGTTAAATGCATAGCCACAACTCTACAGGGTATATCCGTAGGTACGAATGATGGTTTGTGCGCGGTCAGTACGCATATATTTCATCAACGCAAGCGCCGCTGCATTGTCTTTGCCCAAAGGTAGTAAGACTGCATCTTGCTTCAATGGCGTGTATAAGTTTTGCGGCACCACCCACGCACTGCCTTGGGAAATGCGACCATCTATTGAAATTTGCGACAAGGCTACGAAGCCAAGCTCTGCATTCTCTGTCATCACGAATTGAAATGCTTGGCCGATGCTGTCACCTTGCACCAGTTTAGGCCTCACTTTGGCTATTACACCCATGCGTTCAATGACCTCCATTGCCGCAGCGCCATAGGGCGCAAGCTTGGGGTCAGCAATCGCTAGTTTCTTAAAGCTATTTTTAGCTGCGGTGTTACTTAGCAGTACTTGACCTTTGTCATCCACCAAGGAGGCGTTCTTGCTCCACAAGGCTAATCGTCCAATAGCATAGGTAAACCTTGTGCCAGCAACCGCAACACCTTCTTTTTCTAAGCGCGCGGGTGTTTCATCATCGGCAGACAACAACACAGAAAAGGGTGCACCATTTTTAATTTGCGCATAAAACTTTCCAGTCGCTCCAAATGCCAGCAAAGCCTTATGCCCCGTATCTTGTTCAAACGCTTGCGCAATTTTTTGCATCGGAGCGGTGAAATTGGCGGCGACGGCGACAGTTACTTCTTCTGCCTTTGCGGTTGCGCATACAACAGCACCACTTGAAATAATTACCAACCAAAAAAATCGAAGGAAGGGTAATCTCATATGAGTAGGGTTAACCGCATTACTTCAGCGCAGCGCCACCTTCAAACCAGCGCTTGATCAATAAGCGTTCCTCTTCGGTAATGCCCGTGGCATTGTTCATGGGCATTTGACGCAAGACGACAGTTTGCTGATAAATACCAAGCGCGTGTTGTTTAACGCCCTCCGGCGAATCAAGTCGTACATTTTTCATTTGAACTTGCTCGCCGTGGCAGGAATAGCAACGTTGCGCAAATACTTGTTTTACTTGTGCATAGCCCACTGGCGTAGCATTGCTTACAGTTGTATCGGAAGATGAAGGCGCAGGGCGCATCCAAACGATCACACCGATCAAAACCAGCACGCCAGCGACAGCAAAAGGAAACGGGTTTTTAGCGCGCCCTAAGTGAAAGCCATGGCGTTGCACAAAGAACTGGCGTATCAAGGCGCCCGATAACATCATCAGCACCAAAATCACCCAGTGGTTTTCATGCGTGTATAAAAAACTGTAATGGTTGCTCAGCATCGCAAAAACAACAGGCAAGGTGAAGTAAGTGTTGTGTACGCTGCGTTGCTTTCCACGCTTACCGTGCATGGCAAGCTCTTTAGGATCCATGGCTTCGCCAGAAGTCATGGCAGCCACCACTTTGCGCTGCCCTGGAATGATCCAAAAAAATACGTTAGCGCTCATAGCGGTAGCAATCATTGCGCCCACCAACAAAAAGGCTGCGCGTCCTGCAAACAAATGGCAGGCTAGCCAAGAAGCGAATGCAATAACGACAAACAGGCTGACACCCACAATCAGTTCGCCGTTCTGTCTAAATCCAAAGGCTCGGCTGATCACGTCGTATGTGAACCAAAACACCACTAAAAAAGCCAAAGCAGCACAGATAGCTTGCGCACTCGACCAGTCCATCAAAGACTTGTCAATTAAAAAAGTGCCAGCGTTCCACAAATACAGAACTGTGAACAGCGCAAAACCAGACAACCAGGTGGAGTAGCTTTCCCAATAAAACCAATGCAGCTTGGTGTGGATTTTTTTCGGGGCCACCATGTATTTTTGAGGGTTGTAAAAACCACCGCCGTGCACGGCCCACATGGCCCCGTCCACACCCTTCTCCAGCAGGTCTGGCGAGTTAGGTCGGATCAGGTTATTGTCTAAAAAGACAAAATAAAACGACGAACCAATCCACGCAATAGCCGTGATCACATGCACCCAACGCAACAGCAAATTAGCCCAATCTAATAAATACGCATCCATTTTTGTTTTAACGCCTTTAAATACTTTTCAATTATTTTTAATCCTGTTGCAGGAGTTGCGCTGCTACAGCCACAGCAATGACTTCGGGTTCTTTGCCATGAATGCCCTCCACACCAATTGGACAAGTGATGAACGCCAATTCTTCAGCGCTAAACCCTTTGGCCTCTAAGCGGTGTTGAAACGTCGCCCATTTGGTTTTGCTACCGATCAGTCCTACAAATTTCAAATCACCCTGCAAGCGTTGCCGCTTGAGACAAGCCGCCACCACATCTAGATCTTCTGCATGGCTAAAGCTCATGATCAACACTGAAACGCCACTTGGCAAAGCTTCAACTGCAGCATGTACAGGATCCGAGTGGTCACACACCACATTCGCCGGAAGCTGCGCAGGGAAAATTTCATCTCTACTGTCTATCCATTGCACCTGAAACGGCAGGCTGCTCAACACATTCACCAAGGCATGTCCTACATGTCCTCCACCAAACAATGCCAATGGCTTGGCTTGGTTGGGTAAACGTTGCCGCAACATGGGCATGTCCGTCTGCGAGATGTGCTCAAACTTCAAATGCACCACACCACCACAACATTGTCCCAATGCTGGACCCAATGCGTATCGGTTAACAAGCGCGCCTTCATGTGGACTCGAGCTGAGCAAAGATCTCCCCTCAGCAATGGCTTGGAATTCCAAATGTCCGCCACCAATGGTGTTGACCAAGGTCTGAGGGAACACCGCCATCCAAGCGCCTACTTCCCGAGGTCCAGAACCTTCCACGCTAGCAACTGTGACCAACACGCCAGGGGCATGCTGAAGCTGGTTCCATAACTCGGCGGTATGACGCGGCACGCGAATGTAGGGCGAAGCGAAAGAGACTGGACAAGCAAAGCGCTAACGCGCTTAAGCTTGTGCGACTTCCGCTTTCACCTTCTCACAAGCCATCAAGATGCGCTCAGGCGTGGCAGGCGCATCTAGATGCACCACTGCTTTGTGCTCAGCGCTTGCAGCGACGGCATCGCGCAAAGCAAAGAAAGTAGATAAGCCCAGCATCAGAGGTGGCTCACCCGTCGCTTTACTGTTGAATGGTGTGGGCTTCAAGTTGTAGCCGTCAAATAGTGTCACGTTGAAATGCTCTGGGATATCGCCAGCCACTGGGATCTTGTAAGTGCTCGGGCCATGCGTGAGCAACTTACCCTTCTTGTCCCAAATACATTCCTCCATGGTGAGCCATCCCATGCCTTGGACAAACGCGCCTTCGATTTGGCCTTTGTCTAAGGCGGGGTTGATGCTCTTGCCCACGTCATGCACGATGTCCACGGCCTTGAGCCACCATTCACCGGTGCGCGTGTTGATTTCCACTTCACTCACCGCAGCGCCGTAGCAGTAGTAATAAAAAGCACGGCCATTCAGTTTGGCGAAGTCATATTTGATTTCAGGCGTCATGTAAAAACCTGTGACGCTCAATCCCACGCGGTCTAACCACGCTTGCTTGGTGACCTCTTCCCATTTCACTGACTTACCACCGCCATGCGCTTCGCTATTGGCAAAAGTAATGTCAGTTTCTGCGCAACCGAGCATGCGTGCGGCTACGGGCTTTAGTCGTTCACGCATTTGCGACGTGGCATTCATGATGGCTGCGCCGTTGATATCCGCGCCGCTTGAAGCAGAAGTAGCCGATGCGTTGGGAACTTTCTGTGAGTCAGTCGCAGTGATGCGCACTTTGTCGACGCTGATGCCCAAACCATCGGCACATACCTGCGCCATCTTGGTGTTGAGGCCTTGGCCCATCTCCGTGCCGCCATGGTTGCAACTCACGGAGCCATCCATGTAAACCACGAGCAAAGCGCCGCCTTGGTTCAAATGGGTGGCGGTAAAGCTGATGCCAAACTTCAAAGGCACCAAAGCTAAGCCGCGCTTGCGGGTTTTGCTCTTGGCGTTAAAAGCTTGCACTGCCTTGCGGCGTTCTGCGTAATTGGATTCTTTTTCAACCTGCGCAATCACCTTGTCACCCACCCAGTCTTCTATCAACTGGTTGTATTGGGTGGTCATGGTGTCCGGCGTTCCACTGATAGCGGGATCTTGGTAGAGGTTGATTTTGCGAACATCCAAGGAGTCTTTGCCCAAAGTGGCGGCAATTTCGTCCATCACGGTTTCGATACCAAACATGCCTTGCGGTCCACCAAAACCACGGAAAGCAGTCGCGCTTTGGGTATTGGTTTTGCAGCGGTGGCTGATCAACTTCAAAGCGGGGATGTGGTAGACGTTATCAATGTGCAAACAAGCGCGGTCATTGACGGGGCCAGAGTAGTCCGTGCTGTAACCGCAACGCGACATGAGAGTAATGTCTGCGCCCAAGATACGGCCGTTATCGTCAAACCCTACTTCGTAGTCGATTCTGAAATCGTGGCGCTTACCAGTGATGGTCATGTCATCGTCGCGGTTCACCCGCAACTTCACAGGCTTTTGCAACTTGAAAGCTGCCAAGGCCGCGCTTTGGCTGAAGATGCTGGCATTGCCTTCTTTGCCGCCAAAACCACCACCCATACGACGGCAGATCACTTCCACGTCGTTGGTATGCAAATTCAGCGCATGGGCTGCTTCGCGTTGGTTGCCGTCGGGGTGCTGGGTAGACACATACAAAGTGAGTTGTCCGTCTTCTTTGGGCACCGCATACGTGATCTGCCCCTCTAAATAGAACTGCTCTTGCTGCCCTGTTCGGGTCGTGCCTTTGATGGTGTGGGGTGCTTTGGCAATGGCGCCGGCAGCGTCGCCGCGGGTGATGCCTTTTGGCGGCATGATGAAACTACTGGCCGCCATCGCTTCTTCAATGGTCAAAACAGGCGTGAGTTCTTTGACCAACACCTTGGCTTTGTGGGCAACTTCGCGCGCATAGAGCATGTCGCGCGCAACGACCACCGCCACAGCTTGGCCGATAAATTCCACTTTGCCATCTGCTAAGAATGGGTCGTCATGGATGATCGGGCCACAGTTGTTTTCGCCTGGAATATCTTTGGCGGTGTAGACCGCCACCACGCCGTGTTCTTTCAGAATAGCTTCGCGGTCAATGCCGTCGCCAATCAACTCGCCATGCGCTACGGGCGACAAAATCAACGCAGCATAAAGAGTGCCGGCTAATTCAGGAATGTCGTCGATATAAGTTGCTGTACCCGTCACATGCAAGTGTGCAGATTCGTGCACCAGCTCTTTGCCCTGCTGCACGTTGGTGGCAGGCAAAAGATTTTTAAGGTTGGTAGGAGCGTTCATTTATGCCACCTCCGAAGTGTGTTCTTCAATAAATTCAAGTACCAAATTTCTGGCCACTAAAGCGCGGTAGGCCCAGGTAGCGCGCAATCCGTCGCGTGCAGTGAAACTCGCAGTAATTGCCGCATCAAGATCTGCGGCTTTCACATCGCTAGGCGCTTTGCCTTCTAACACTGCCTCTAACTTAGGCGCTCTGCAAGGTGATGGTGCCAAGCCGTTGTAGGCCAATTTCACGCCACTTAACTTGCCCGCTTTGAGCGAGTAAGTGATGGCAGCACAAGTAGCTGAAATATCTTGCTCGAACCGCTTGCTGATTTTGTGAGCGCGGAACACCTGTCCAGAAACGGGCTTGGGCAATTCAATCGCCTCGATAAATTCACCCGCTTCAAGCACGTTTTTCTTCATGCCGGTGTAGAAGTTGTCTAAAGACACGCGCCGGCTCTTGTCGCCGCGGCGCAAGACCAAGGTGGCACCAAGTGCCATCAAGCAAGGCATGGTGTCACCGATCGGTGATCCATTGGCAATGTTGCCAGCAAGTGTGGCGGTGGAACGGATGGGCGGTGAGCCAAAGCGTCGCAACACTTCTGCAAAGTCGGGGTAGGCCTTGGCGACTAAGGTTTCAACTTGGGTCAAGGAGACCGCTGCACCGATGCGCCAAGCTTTGTCCGTCTCACCGATTTGGCGCAACTCTTTGACGTTGCCTAAATACATGATGTGATCTGGCCTAGAAAACTGCTTGTTGACCTGCAAACCAATTTCAGTGCTTCCAGCCAGCAAAGTGGTGGTGGGGTGCTTGACCAAATAGTCAGCCACTTCGCTCAAGGTGCTGGGCGAGACAAACTCGTTGCCCTTCTTGGTGCGCACGACGGGCTGAACAATAATCTCGCCGTCCAAACTCATGGTCGGCGTGTTGGGGCGTTTGATTTCTTTGAGCAAAGCGATGTCCGCGCTGTCGTCGATTTTCAAAGCGGCTTTTTTCTCGCAGGCTTTGGCAGCTGCGTCGATGATGGGTGCGTAACCCGTGCAGCGGCATAAATTGCCGCTCAAGGCGTCGGTGATTTCGATGCGAGAAGGTTGTGTATTGGTTTGGACCATGTTGACCAAACTCATCACGATGCCGGGGGTACAAAAGCCGCACTGTGAACCATGGCACTTGACCATTTCTTCTTGCACAGGGTGGAGCGTTCCATCGGGCTTTTTCAAACTCTCCACGGTTTTGACAGACTTGCCGTCAAGCGATGGCAGCAATTGGATACAGGCATTGGTCGCTACGTAGTCCACGCCCGTCCCTGCGGCATCAAGTTCGCCCACCATCACCACACACGCGCCACAGTCTCCCTCAGCGCAGCCTTCCTTGGTTCCGGTGCGCTGTAGTTGTTCGCGCAGATAGTCCAAAACGGTGGTGGTGCGGCGTTTGCCTTGGGCTTCAACGATTTGTCCGTCGAGCACAAAGCGCACGGTGTTGGTGGCTTGGGTCATAAGAGGGGAGGCTTAAGGGGAAAGATGGGTTATTTTAGGGATAAGCACTGGCATTTTCGGGGAAGTATGCACTTGCGTATACAAAATCTAAGGGCATGGCACACATCAACAGATTCTTTTCAGGAACCCCGATAAGTAGAGTAACTCCAAGGACTTACAAGCAGGGGCACGTGGTAGTGCTGATCGGTATGCGCCACGCCAAAGTCCAAACTGACTTGGTCCAGAAAATTGGGCTCGGGCAAAGCAACGCCCTTTGCGGCGAAATAACCCTTGACATCAAAAACCAAGCGGTAAGTACCCTTTTTTAGACTGTCGTTGTCATAAAGGGGGCCATCAGGGTTACGTCCATCGTGGTTCAGGGTGAAAGATTTCACCAAAGTGGCGTTGCCTTTGTCAGTCGTGAAAAGGGAAACCCGCATGCCCGCTGCGGGGCCGCCATGCATAGTATCTAGAACGTGCGTACTCAATCCCATAAAAACTCCAAAAACAAGCGCGAAATAGTCTGCAAAAAGTGTATACAGTTTTTGGCTTTCAGGCTATCATGACCAGTCCTTTTTAAAGACCCAAAAAACTGCATGGACACCACCACTGCCACCCGCTCTATTGTGGACGCATTGACAAAAGCCATCGTGGAGCACCGACTGCACCCTGGCAGTAAATTGGCCGAACAAAAACTCGCCGACCACTTTGGCGTGTCGCGCACTTTGGTTCGCCAAGCTTTATTTCAATTGGTCCAAAAACGCCTGATTCGTATGGAGCCTGCCCGAGGTGCTTTCGTGGCGACTCCCTCTGGAGAAGAAGCCCGCCAAGTATTTGCAGTTCGCAGAATGCTCGAGGCCGAAATGACCCGTAACTTTGTGCGCAACGCCACCAAAACGCAAATTCAAGCCTTACAAGAACATGTCGCGCAAGAAAAGGCCGCCGTCCAACGCGGTGATGTTGCTGGCAGAACCGATTTGCTAGGCGACTTCCACGTTCGGATGGCTGAGTTGATGGGCAACCCCGTTTTAGGGCAAATCCTGGGCGAACTCATCTCCCGCTGTTCGCTGATTACCTTGATGTACCAATCGGACAACGCGGCCGAACATTCTGCGGAGGATCACGCAGCCATCCTCAAAGCCATAGTGGCCAAAGACGAAACCCTTGCCGTGCAATTGATGGAAGACCACCTAAGCAATGTAGAAGCGAGCTTGACGCTCGACCGCAAACTCCCAAATAGCGATATCGCGATGGCTTTAGCCTAAGACGGTCTGCAAAAAAAGAAATCCTATGTCTAAACACAACGCCCACTACGACAGCACCGCCCCCTACCCACGCGACTTGGTGGGCTATGGACGTAACCCACCCCAAGCCCAATGGCCTGGCCAAGCAAGAGTTGCCGTGCAGTTTGTTTTGAACTACGAAGAAGGCGGCGAAAACGCCACCTTGCACGGTGACGCTGGCAGCGAGCAGTTTTTAAGTGAGATGTTCAACCCGCCCAGCTTTCCAGACCGTCACCTGAGCATGGAAGGCATATATGAGTACGGCTCACGTGCAGGCGTATGGCGCATCTTGCGTGAATTTGAGAAACGCAAGCTGCCACTCACGGTGTTTGGCATCAGCATGGCGCTAGAACGCCATCCAGAAGTCACCCAAGCATTCATAGACCTGGGCCATGAAATCGCTTGCCATGGCTGGCGCTGGATCAATTACCAAACCATCGACGAAGCCACCGAACGTGCGCACATGCAAAAAGGCATAGAGATCATTGCGCGCTTAACCCAGACTACGCACGGCAACTCAATCCACGGCGCTGGTTGGTACACCGGCCGCGACAGCCCCAACACACACCGCTTGGTAGCAGACCACGGCGGCTTTGAATACGACAGTGACTATTACGGCGACGACCTGCCCTTCTGGATGCAGGTGAAAAAATCTAACGGCGAAGTCGTACCGCAACTCATCGTGCCCTACACCATGGACTGCAACGACATGCGCTTCGCACTGCCCCAAGGATTTAGCCAAGGCGAAGACTTCTTTACCTATTTGCGTGACAGTTTTGACGCGCTGTATGCCGAGGGAGCAGAAGCCCCCAAGATGATGAGTATCGGAATGCACTGTCGCTTGCTAGGTAAACCAGGACGTATCGTGGCTTTGCAAAAGTTTTTGGACCACATTGAAAAACACGACAAAGTGTGGGTGTGCCGCCGTGTTGATATCGCCCGCCATTGGAAGAAGGTACATCCTTTTCAAGCTGACTAAATTTTTGAACGAAGCCACTTTAAAGATGACCTCAACATTGATCACCTTGCAACAAATTAACAGCCTGCCTCACTCTGAGGCTGCTGCCTTGTTGCAAGGCTTGTACGAGCACTCCGACTGGATCGCAGAACAAGCTTTAGATGCCCGCCCTTTTGTATCACCTGCAGCTCTCAAATATGCGATGGTGCAAGTGCTTCAGCGCGCAGGCCGAGACGCCCAAATTGCATTGGTACGCGCCCACCCAGAATTGGCCGGCAAGGCCATGGTGAGTAAAAGCCTGACCGCAGAATCCACCAACGAACAAAGCAAAGCTGGCTTGACGGATTGCACACCAGAAGAGTTCGCGCATATCCAACAACTCAACGCTAACTACAACGCCAAGTTTGGTTTTCCTTTTATCTTGGCTGTACGAGGCCCCCGCGGCACTGGGTTGACGCGCCAGCAAATCATTCGTACTTTTGAGCGACGTTTAAATCACCATCCAGACTACGAGTTGGCGGAGTGCTTGCGTAATATTCACCGTATTGTTGAAATTCGTCTCAACGATAAATTAGGTTATCAACCAACACTCGGAAACGAAGTTTGGGATTGGCACGAGTGGTTGGCGCAATTTAGCGACGTAGGCTATATCGATAAGAAAGCTCCCCATGCCGCGCGCGAGGAACTAACCGTTACCTACCTCACAGACGCGCATCGTAAATGTGCGCGCACGATAGAACTCGGTATGCAAGCTTGCGGCTTTGATGACGTCAAGATCGACGCCGTCGGCAACGTTGTCGGCATATACAAATCCAACAAGCCGCACGCCAAAACTTTAATGACGGGTTCCCACTACGACACTGTGCGTAATGGCGGCAAGTACGACGGGCGCTTTGGCATCTTTGCTCCTATGGCTTGCGTGAGAGAACTTGTGCGTGATGGCAAGCGCTTACCTTTCCATTTAGAGGTTGTTGCCTTTGCAGAAGAAGAAGGCCAACGCTACAAAGCCACCTTCTTAGGATCTGGCGCATTGGTCGGCGACTTCAAATCTGAATGGCTGGATCAAAAAGATGCGGACGGCATCAGCATGCGCCAAGCCATGCAACAAGCTGGCTTGAAGATTGCAGATATTCCTCGACTCAAACGTCGGGCAGAAGAATACTTAGGTTTTGTTGAGATACACATCGAGCAAGGGCCTGTTCTGAACGAACTCGATATCCCTCTCGGCGTGGTCACTTCGATCAACGGCAGCGTGCGTTTTGTAGGAGAAATTTCGGGCATGGCCAGCCATGCAGGTACCACGCCCATGGACCGCAGGCGTGATGCTGCTACAGCAGTAGCAGAGTTGGCTTTGTATGTAGAAAAACGTGCGCTACAAGTTGCCGAGACTTGCGTTGGAACCGTAGGTCAGTTACAAGTACCCAATGGATCTATCAATGTTGTACCTGGCCGCTGCCAATTCAGCCTTGACTTACGCGCAACAACCAACGCAGCGCGCGACGCACTCATGCATGACGTTCTTGCAGAACTCAAAGCCATTTGCCTACGCCGTGGTCTGCACTACACCCTAGAAGAAACCATGCGCGCCAGTGCAGCGCCTAGCCATCCCGCTTGGCAAGACCGTTGGGAGAACGCGGTGCAATCACTAGGTGTGCCTGTGTTCCATCTCCCAAGTGGTGCAGGCCACGACGCCATGAAGTTGCACGACATCATGCCCCAAGCCATGCTTTTTGTGCGCGGACAAAATGCTGGTATCAGCCATAACCCGCTAGAGAGCACCACCAGTGATGACATGCAGTTGGCCATCGATGCATGCATGCATCTGTTGCACAACATAGCTGACTGATTTCGATAGCAACCACGACCGTCTTACTTCATTGCGCCACTCGCCCTTTCTGCGTCAATACATTTTTATTTTTCTATGACCAACAACACAACTTACACCCAACTAGACGCGTGGATCGACGCGCACTTTGACGAACAGGTCAAATTTCTGCAAGCCTTGATTCGTGTACCCACCGACACACCACCCGGTAACAACGCGCCACATGCCGTGCGCACAGCCGAGCTACTCAAAGACTTTGGTTTTGAAGCAGAGAAATACCCAATCCCTGCCAATGAAGTCCATGACAACGGCCTAGAAAGCATTACCAACCTGATCGTGCGCCGCAAATATGGCCAGGGAAAAACAATCGCTTTGAACGCCCACGGCGATGTGGTGCCTCCTGGTGAAGGATGGATCAAAGACCCTTACGGCGGAGAGATTGAAAACGGAAAAATATTTGGCCGCGCAAGTGCGGTCAGTAAATGTGACTTCTCTACCTTTACCTTTGCAGCACGTGCGCTAGAGGCCGTGAACGCCGGGTCACAACAAAAACTCCACGGCACATTGGAATTGCATTTCACCTATGACGAAGAGTTTGGCGGATTGCTAGGTCCAGGGTGGTTACTAGAGCATGGACACACCAAACCCGATTTGATGATTGCAGCGGGTTTTAGTTACCAAGTGGTCACAGCACACAATGGTTGCTTGCAAATGGAAGTCACGGTGCATGGCGAAATGGCTCATGCCGCAATTCCAGACAGTGGTACCGATGCACTACAAGGTGCAGTGCATATATTGGAAGCGTTGTACGCACTCAATACCCAATACCTGCAAATTACTTCCAAGGTAGAAGGTATCAGTCACCCCTATTTGAATGTCGGCCAAATCCATGGCGGCACCAACACCAACGTAGTGCCTGGCAAAGTGGTTTTCAAACTAGACCGCCGAATGATTCCAGAAGAAGACCCCATCGAAGTAGAAGCCAGCATCCGTCAGGCGATTGAAAAGGCAGCGCAATCTTTCAAACCTCCTCGCGGTGGTAGCCAACTCAAGGTGGACATCAAACGCATCTTGTTGGCAAACGCTATGAAACCTTTAGCGGGTAACCAACTTTTGGTCGATGCCATTCAAAAGCACGGTGAAGTTTTATTCGGCGAACCTATCCCTGCGCTTGGCACACCCTTGTACACCGACGTTCGCCTATATGTAGAACGCGGCATTCCTGGTGTGATTTATGGCGCTGGTCCGCGCACCGTACTGGAGTCTCACGCTAAACGCGCAGATGAGCGACTCGACCTTGAAGATTTGCGACGCGCCACTAAAGTTATTGCAAGAACGCTTCAAGACTTATTGACTTAAAAGAAAAAAGCCTCGATTTCTCGAGGCTTTATCTTTTATTGGTGCGGCTGGCAGGAATTGAACCCACGACCCCTTGGTTCGTAGCCAAGTACTCTATCCAACTGAGCTACAGCCGCTTTGAAAAGATAAGAATTCTAGCATAGCCATTTAGATATCATCTTTGGATTAAAGGAAAAACAACATGGATCTTCAACTCAAACAAAAACACGTATTGATCACCGGTGGCAGCAAAGGAATAGGGCTTGCTTGCGCTGAAAACTTTCTTGCTGAAGGTGCAAAAGTCACATTAGTCTCGCGTGACCCTCAGAATTTAGCCAATGCACTAAAGAAACTGTCTGCACATCATCCGGTTACTTCCATTCACACTATTGCCGCTGATTTGCAAATTACTACTGCTGGTGAAGAAGTTTTAAACAATGCAGAAAAACACTTTGGTCCAGTCGATATATTGGTCAATTCTGCAGGTGCTGCTAAACGCACACCACCTGAAGAGTTAACACCGGAGGTCTGGCATGCCGCCATGCAAGCCAAGTATTTCTCCTACATCCACATGACAGATCCCACGATCAAACGTATGGGTCAGCGCGGTTCAGGTGCTATCGTGAACGTGATCGGTGCCGGCGGAAAAATTGCCAGTCCTATTCATATGCCTGGGGGCGCAGCGAACGCAGCCTTGATGTTGGCTAACGCGGGTATGGCCTCGGCCTATGCTGCAAAAGGCGTACGCGTAAATGCTGTCAACCCTGGACTCACATTAACAGACAGATTACAAGAGGGTATGTCTGCAGACGCAAAGGCACAAGGCATAACTGAAACCGAGGCAATGCAGCGCGCAAACGCACGCATCCCACTTGGTCGAATGGCCAAACCCAGCGAAGTTGCAGATGCTGTTGTTTTCTTAGCGTCTTCAAGAGCTAGTTACATCACTGGTGTTTCACTCACTATGGATGGGTGCACGACACCTGTTGTGTTTTAAATTTAAGAGATCGCATATGAATAAAAAACCTAAAGTCATTGCCTTCGACATATTTGGAACAGTTGTAGATTGGCATGGATCTATTGCGGCCGAAGTACAAAGACTAAAACTACCAGTTGATGCCAATGCATTTGCAACGGCCTGGCGAAAAGGCTATCAACCAGCCATGGCCCGGGTTAGATCAGGCGAGCTACCTTGGACAAAGATTGATGATCTGCATCGCATGATCTTGGACGGCATTTTGGAAGACTTCGCACTGACGACATTGTCTGAAAGTGAAAAGCAGCATCTGAATCTTGTTTGGCATCGCCTAAACCCTTGGCCAGATTCAGTTCAAGGGCTCACACAATTGAAAAGTAAATTCACAATAGTGACGCTTTCGAATGGCAATCTCAGTTTGTTGGCCAATATGGCGAAGCACGGCTCGCTACCTTGGGATTTGATTTTGTCAGCCGAGGTTTTTAAACACTACAAACCAGATCCCGAGACCTATCTTGGCGTTGCCCATATTTTTGACCTACAACCGCATGAAGTGATGTTGGCAGCTGCACACAAGGATGACCTACTGGCCGCGTACCACTGCGGCTTACAAACGGCATTTATTGAAAGACCCGCTGAATTTGGTATTGGCCATATTAGGCAAGATTTACATCAAGAACCTTTTACAAACTATCATGCCAAGAACATCGTCGATTTAGCTACCCAATTGGGTCGTTGATTCAAAAAACAGCATGGCATTAACTAACGGTTTTTTAAAACAGTATTTTGTAGCCAGTGCTTGCGCGCTACTGGTAGTTATTTGCGGTTGCACTTCTTATGTCAGTAATTCCTACACACCTCAAAGAGGGCAATCTGGAAAAGATGTTGTTTGGATTGCTACCCAAGATGCATTGGTAGTCAAGATGCTAAGCGCTGCGCAAGTTACATCACAAGACCTTGTCTACGATTTGGGTGCTGGTGATGGAATTATTCCTATTACTGCGGCTAAGCAATTTGGTGCACGTGCCGTCGGAGTCGAGTACAACGAAAAGTTAGCGACTTTGGCGCAAGCCAATGCCTTGCGCTCTGGTGTTGGCGATAAAGTGAAGATCATCCAAGGCGATATTTTTGTTGAAGATTTTTCCAAAGCTAGCGTAGTGACTTTATATTTGCTTGAAGAGTTAAATGCCAAATTACGTCCGCAAATACTAAAGATGCAGCCAGGTACTCGCGTGGTCTCCAATACTTTTTCCATGGGAGATTGGGAGCCAGATCAAGTGATTGACTCTTATGGCCACACAGCGTATTTGTGGAGGGTACCCGCCCAAGTCGGAGGCGGCTGGACTGTAAGTGGTCTTGCCAGTGACGGAAAATCGCATACATTACACATCCATTTCGATCAGCGTTACCAACGTTTGTCAGGATCAATGACAGTTGATGGGAAAAAACAAGTCTTGCTGGGTGCAAGGATAGAAGGTAACGTCTTACATTTTAGTTTTCTCAATGCACAAGATGAGCTTAAACACGTGAAGGCATTTATAGATAACAATCAGTGGATGGGCGAAGTGGTAGCGCCTTACGGCATGGTTGAGTTGAAATTGCCAGCTCAAAAAGTAACAGCGGTTCGCAGCGTAAATAATCAGTAATTGGTTTGTGTAAGTTCTTTTTAAAGGATTCCCATGATTGAAGATGCTCCCCAACTACAAACCCAACCCATCATCCGACCAGACTCAAAACTGGTTGCGCAATTCCGTGGAACCCCTACTGGATTTCTAGTCGATGCCATGGGCGGCTCCGGCGCTCTGGATTTTCGAATCCAGCCCGCAGTGTTAGAGCAGTATGCTTTTTGTGGCGTTGCGCTCACTTGTCATGCAGGCCCTGCCGATAACCTTGCCTTGGTCCATGCTCTTCAATATGTCGAGCCTGGTGATGTATTGATGGTTGCCACAGACTCCTTTACAGGTTGCGCAGTCACTGGCGACTTGGTGCTAGGTATGGCTAAGAATTCTGGCGCCGTAGGTTTTGTAACGGATGGGTGCGTACGAGATTTAGTCGGCTTGAAATCTGTTGGGCTACCAGCGTGGTCTTTGGGGGTCACACCTAATTCACCGCACCGCAATGGTCCTGGAACCATTGGTTTTCCCGTCAATATTGCTGGCTATCCCGTTAGAAGCGGAGATGTAGTTGTGGCAGATCAAGACGGCGTCGTCATTATTCCCATCGAGAAGATTGCAATGCTTCTTGAAAAACTACCCGCCATACGAAAGGCTGAAGCGAGTGCAGATGAATCTGTTCGACAGGGCGCGAGACTGCCGGGTTTCTTGAAAAAGTAATTTCACCCGAATAATTTTTATGCATGCCGACCTGCAAAAAAATGGCTACAGCGTTGCTGCGCTTAGACGCATAGCGCAAAAACGTCTCCCTCGCCCCATATTCGATTTTATTGATGGCGGCGCCGAGGATGAAGACACCTTGCGTCAAAACGAGTCAGCGTTTTCAGATTGGGAGTTGCTACCCAAACCTTTAAACGGAGCGGCAAAAAGAGACTTATCAACTTCATTATTCGGCCACACGCTTAGCAGTCCATTGCTGATTGGCCCAACAGGTCTTGCTGGATTTTTTTGGCCACAAGGCGAGGTTGCTGCTGCGAATGCGGCATCTGACTATGGCACTGTTTATTGCCTGAGCCACGGCTCTGTTTGTACGTTGGAGCAGCTTGCAAAGATGCACCAAGGCTTGAAATGGATGCAAGTTTTTATATACAAAGACAGAGGGTTTACACGCGAATTAACAACGCGAGCCCAAGAGAGTGGCTACGATGCATTGGTTCTCACTATAGATAACCAATTAATTGGCAAACGCGAACGAGACATAGTCAATGGTTTCACCATTCCGCCACGGTTAGATTTGTCTCAGATGCTCGCCTTTGCAAAAAAACCGTCCTGGTGGTGGGCGATGCGTCATGAATTAGCCAATGTGACGTTTGGTAACTACGTGCAATCTAATTCACCTGAATCTGTAGCTGCACTAGCGGCCCGAATGGGCTCTTTGCTAGATCCGAGCATGTCATGGGAAGACGTAGATATGGTGCGCGCGCATTGGAAAGGTCGCTTGATTCTTAAAGGTGTTCTCCACCCCGATGAAGCTTCACAAGCCGTCAAACATGGGGTAGACGCCATCATTGTGTCTAACCATGGCGGTCGCCAACTCAACGGCGCTATCGCCAGCGTCAGGGCATTGCCAGCAGTGGTTAAAGCCGTCAATGGCGCTATTCCAGTTTTGCTTGACGGAGGCATACGTCGGGGAAGTGATATTTTCAAAGCAGTCGCGCTAGGTGCTTCGGCTGTCCTGATTGGACGGCCCCATTTATGGGGTCTGTCGGTCGCAGGAAAAGACGGAGTGCAGTGGGTGCTTGAAATGCTGCATGGTGAACTTGATCGAACTATGGGATTAGCTGGTGCAAGCAATATTGAAGAGATTCGTACCGGTCAGTTTATGAAAGCTAGGCGCTTTTACGAATCCTCATAAAAGCACCTAGCCTCAGTTCAAGCAGCGGTCAATTCTTTGAGTGATTGCGCAACAGGCGTGCGAATCAAATAATCGAATGCACTCAATGCTGCTTTGGCGCCCTCGCCTGCAGCAATCACAATTTGCTTGTATGGCACGGTAGTCACATCACCAGCAGCGAACACGCCTGGCACATTGGTGTGGCATTTGGCATCTACTACGATTTCACCGTATTTGCTCAATTCAAGCGTGCCTTTCAAGAACTCGGTATTGGGCACTAATCCAATTTGAACAAACACGCCTTCAAGCGCCACCGAATGCTCTTGGTTTGTTGCCCGGTCTTTGTAACGCAATCCGTTGACCTTTTGTCCGTCGCCGGTGATCTCTATCGTTTGTGCGTTCACATGGATAGAAACATTGGGCAAGCTCTTTAACTTGCTCACCAAAACGGCATCTGCTTTCAAAGCGTCAGCAAACTCCACCAAACTCACGTGCTCGACAACACCTGCTAAATCAATCGCCGCTTCTACGCCTGAGTTACCACCGCCAATCACGGCTACGCGCTTGCCCTTGAATAGAGGGCCGTCGCAATGTGGGCAATAGGCCACGCCTTTGTTTTTGTATTCTTGTTCGCCGGGCACATTCACATTGCGCCAACGTGCACCTGTAGACAAAATAACACTGCGTGCACTCAAGATTCCACCATTGGCCATATGGACTTGCACCAAACCACCTGCTTCGCTAGCAGGTACGATTTTGTCGGCACGTTGTAAATTCATGATGTCAACTTCGTAGTGACGCACTTGTTGCTCTAATGCTGCTGCGAACTTAGGACCATCAGTCTCTAAAACAGAGATGTAGTTTTCGATCCCCATGGTGTCGTTGGTTTGTCCGCCAAAGCGCTCTGCCGCCACACCGACACGAATGCCTTTGCGTGCTGCGTAAACAGCAGCAGCAGCGCCCGCAGGGCCGCCGCCAACTATCAATACATCGAACGGCTCTTTCTCGCTGAGTTTGACAGCGTCACGCTCTACAGAGGATGTGTCCAACTTTGCCAAGATTTCTTCTAAGCTCATGCGGCCAGAGCCAAACACTTGGTCGTTTTTGAAGACCATAGGTACTGCCATCACTTGTCGCGCATCCACTTCGGCTTGGTTCAAGGCGCCATCGACGATGGTGGTGTTGATCTTGGGGTTGTAAATCGCCATCAAAGTTGCCGCTTGCACAACGTCAGGGCAGTTATGGCATGACAAAGACATATAGACCTCTAACTTCATCTCTGTCTCTAAGCCTTTGATTTGCTCCAACACCTCAGCCTCTACTTTTGGAGGATGGCCACCCGTCCACAGCAATGCCAATATCAAGGAAGTGAACTCATGTCCCATAGGAATCGCGGCGAATCGCACACCACGTGTCTCACCTTCTTTGGCAACCACAAACGAAGGTGTGCGCCCGTCATTGCCTGATTCATCGAAACTCACTTTGTCAGACAACTCGGCGATTTCTTTTAAGAGCTCACGCAATTCAACACTTTTTTCGCTGCCGTCTAGCGTGGCGATCAAGCGAATGGGCGTACGCAAGTTTTGCAAATACGCTTGTAATTGGGTTTTCATTTGAATATCGAGCATTTTTTTCCTTTTCAGAGACAAAACTTCTGACAAAAGAGGCGCGCAGCGCACACCTCTTTCAGCAGAAATACTGCTTAGATCTTGCCAACCAGGTCGAGTGATGGTGTCAATGTCTTGGCACCTTCGTTCCATTTGGCAGGGCAGACTTGGCCAGGGTTGTTAGCGACGTACTGCGCAGCCTTTAACTTACGCACTGTTTCTTTGACATCACGGGCGATAGCGTTGTCGTGCACTTCAGCAGTTTTGATGAAGCCTTCTGGGTTGATGATGAAAGTTCCGCGCAATGCCAAACCTTCTTCTTCAATGTGCACGCCAAATGCTCGTGTCAATTGGTGTGTGGGGTCGCCAATCAGTGGGAACTTGGCTTTGCCAACAGCGGGTGACGTCTCGTGCCACACCTTGTGGGCAAAGTGCGTGTCGGTCGTCACGATGTACACCTCAGCACCGGCTTTTTGGAACTCGGCGTAGTTGTCTGCGGCGTCTTCGACTTCGGTGGGGCAGTTGAAGGTGAAAGCGGCTGGCATGAAAATCAGGACAGACCACTCGCCTTTGAATGATTCGTCAGAGACTTGGACAAACTTGCCATTGTGAAAAGCTTGGGCTTTGAATGGCTGGACTTTGGTATTGATAAGAGACATGACTGATTCCTTTCAGTGGTTGATAAAAACTATTGAATGAGCGAAACTCATTGATTGGAATCATAATGACTTTCAGGGTTAACCCTGATTGTTTGTATCAATCACGGCGATTGCCCCTCCCTAACGGCAACAGATGCCCCTGTAATATCTACCACCCACATTCAGAACGCCAATTGATGCCAATATCCAGCAACAGACGTAAAGTGCTCGCCCTCGGACTCCTCATGGGCCTGTTATGTGCCAACCGATTGGGCGCGCAAAACAAAACTGCTGAAGCCGACTCAGCGCGCATAAAACGGCTTCAACCCTATTTGCAAACTCCCACCCTGATCGGCCAAGGCAAATACACCTACTGGGGGTTTGACGTTTACAACGCAAGTCTTTGGGCTGGTGAGTCCACCATCGCCTCAGACCAGTGGGCCAGTCAGCGAATTGCGTTGGATTTGCAGTACCTCAGGGACTTCACTGGCGCGGACATTGCTAAACGCTCCGTGGATGAAATGCATGCCCAAAACGCCCTGCCGAAAAACAAAGCAGCTGTTTGGCTTAAAACATTGGAGGGGATTTTTCCTAATGTGGGCAAAGGCCAATATCTCACTGGCATCTTTATTCCCAACGCAGGTGCGCAATTTTTATATGACAACACCGCTATTGGCGAAATCAAAGACCCCGAATTGGCCAAACGCTTTTTTGATATCTGGCTAGCCCCGCAAACCTCAGCGCCAGATTTACGTAAGCGCTTGTTCGCGGGAAATTAAGCAGCGTTCATTTACCAAGCTACTCACCACTGGGGCGAACGTTTTTCTAGAAACGCTTGCACGCCTTCTAAAGCGCTGTCGTCCATCATGTTGCATGCCATGGTATTTGCTGCAATCGTGTAAGCACCATCTATTCCTGTTTCGAGCTGTTTGTAAAACAACTCTTTTCCCATGGCTAACGCCACAGAAGGTTTAGACAATATTTTGGAGACCAATTCTTCTACCTTGGCATCTAGTGCATCCGGTGGCGCCACGTGATTGACTAAGCCTTTTTCCATCGCCTCTTGGGCACTGATGAAGTCACCGGTGACAAGCATTTCAAAAGCGGCTTTTCGTGAGAGGTTGCGCGAAAGCGCAACACTAGGTGTGGAACAAAACAAGCCCAGATTCACCCCGCTGACGGCAAATCGCGCATCCGAACTTGCCACGGCCAAATCGCACTGGGCCACCAATTGGCAGCCTGCAGCGGTCGCAATACCCTGAACTTTGGCGATGACAGGCACGTGGAGGGTTTGAATACCCATCATCATGCGACCGCATTGTGCAAACAATTTTTGGTAGTAATGGAGCGATGGATCTGCACGCATTTCGCGCAAATCATGTCCCGCACAAAATGCCTTGCCTATCGCGGCAATGATCAGCACACGCAATTTTTTATCTTGCGCCAGATCGTCCAAATTGTTTTGCAAGTCAGTTAAGAGTTCCTCGCTTAAAGCGTTGAACGCTGCAGGACGATTGAGCGTGAGGGTCGTTACGCCTCTTGCATCATCCGTGCGCAAAAGCAACTGTGATGTTGTGTCAACCATATATGTCTCCTTAATTAGCGCACTTTAAATATTTTTTGCGCGTTCACGTAATTGGAATTTTTGAATTTTTCCAGTCGATGTTTTTGGAATTTCTTCAAAACGAATTTCTTTGGGTACCTTATAGCCCGCCAATAATGATTTGCAATGTGCGATCAGATCAGCCGCAGTAATGTTAGTGCTTGGCTTGAGTTCTACAAAAGCCAATGGCGACTCACCCCATTTGCTATCTGGCTTAGCCACCACAGCACAAGCCATCACCGCGGGGTGCCGATACAAAGCATCTTCTACTTCTAGCGAACTGATGTTTTCACCACCAGAGATGATGATGTCTTTACTTCTATCTTTAATCTTCACGTAGCGGTCTAGCTCCATCACAGCCAAATCGCCTGTGTGAAACCAACCACCTGCAAAAGCTTCTTGTGTGGCTTTGGGATTTTTCAAATATCCCTTCATCACAATATTGCCTCTGAACATGATTTCGCCCATGGTGTTGCCGTCTGCTGGGCACTCCAACATGGTTTCCGGGTCCATTACTGTCATACCTTCTTGTAATGGGTAGCGCACGCCTTGGCGTCCATTCAATCGCGTTTGCTCAGACAAACTAGCCTGCGCCCACGCATCACGCTTGACCGCCACACTGGCAGGCCCATAGACCTCCGTCAATCCATAGACATGCGTGATGTCAAAACCAATATTTGCCATTCCTTCGATCATGGCGGCGGGTGGAGCAGCCCCCGCCACCATGCCTCGTACTTGCTGGGTGATACCAGCACGCATAGATTCAGGCGCGTTGTAAATCAAGCTGTGGACGATAGGCGCAGCGCAGTAATGGTTCACGGCATGCTCGCGCATCGCATCCAAAATCGGTTGCGCTTCCACCTTTCGCAAACACACATGCGTACCCGCAAGCATGGCAACCGTCCAAGGGAAGCACCAGCCGTTGCAATGGAACATCGGCAGTGTCCACAAATAAGTAGGGAAATGCGGCATGGTCCACGTTGCCACATTACTTACCGCATTGAGGTAGGCACCACGGTGATGGGTCACTACACCTTTAGGGTCACCCGTAGTGCCGCTGGTGTAGCTCACTGCAATAGCGTCCCATTCATCTTGTGGACCTTCCAAACGTGACAGCGGAGTATGTAACGCTAACCAATCTTCGTATTCATGGTGGCCTAACTGTTCGCCTGCACCCGTGTATTCGCTATCGCAAACATCAATCACCACAATGTCTCTGCCATGCTCTGTTTTGAGGATTTCCAAGGCTTTTGCAATGACTGGCGCGTATTCACGGTCGGTAATCAACACCTGGGATTCACAGTGGTGAAGTTGCCAAGCGATCAAAGCGGCATCTAGTCGGGTGTTCAAAGTATTGAGCACTGCATTCAAGGCAGGTACCGCGTAGTGGACTTCGACCATCTCAGGAATGTTGGGCAGCATGGCGCTTACCGTACTTCCTCTTCCAATGCCTTTGGACTTGAGAGCCGCAGCAAGTCGCGCTGAGCGCTCGCGTGTCTGCGCCCAGTTGTAGCGTCTTTTGCCATGGATGACGGCAGGCAAGTCTCCAAAAATTTCAGCACTGCGCTCTACAAAGCTCACTGGAGAAAGCGCCACGAAGTTGGCAATGTTTTTATCTAATCCTTGGTCGAAGATGCTCGTCATATCAAACCCGTATACGTTAATTTAAGTCGCAGTGGTAACCGCCAAAGCTTGGTCGATGTCCCACAAAATATCGTCAATGTGCTCTAAACCGACAGAAATTCGAACCATATCGGGGCCCACGCCTGCAGCTAACTGTTGCTTTTCATCTAGCTGCCTGTGCGTGGTGCTTGCGGGATGGCTAATCAGCGTACGTGTATCGCCAATGTTGACCAAATGACTCATGAATTTTGCGGCCTCAATGAACTTCACGCCCTGCGCAAGCCCGCCTTTCACACCAAAAGCCAAGAGACCGGAAGCACCGCGCATTTGTTTTTGCATCAATGCGTGTTGCGGATGATCGGATAGGCCTGGGTAATTGACCCAAGCAACACGCGCATCTTCTTTGAGAAATGTTGCAACTGCGAGGGCATTACTGCAGTGCCTCTCCATACGCAATGGCAGTGTTTCGACGCCTTGCAAAATTTGCCAGGCACTCATAGGGCTCAAAGATGCACCAAAAACCCGCAAGCTTTCCATACGACACCGCATGGTGAATCCAAAATCACCAAAGGTTTCGTAAAACTTGACGCCGTGATAACCAGCGGAAGGCTCGGTCATCCCAGGAAATTTTCCGTTGCCCCATGGAAACTTGCCGCTCTCCACAATCACACCGCCCAAAGTTGTTCCGTGCCCTGCTAGGTATTTGGTCGCCGAATGGACCACGATGTCTGCGCCGAATGTTATGGGGTTACACAGCATGGGACTTGGGACGGTGTTGTCAATGATCAAAGGAAGACCGTGGGCATGGGCTACATCTGCTACCGCAGCAATATCGAGCACCAACATGCTGGGGTTCCCCAAGCTCTCTGCATAAATTGCTCTTGTATTGGCTTGTATGGCCGCCGCAAACGCCTCCGGTTGACTGGCGTCTACAAAAGTCGTTTGGATACCAAATTTTGCAAGGCTAACAGCCAGTAAAGTGACCGAACCGCCATATAAAGCACCAGCCGCCACCACATGGTCCCCTGCTTGCAAGATAGTCATGAGTGCCATCGCTTCTGCGGCCATCCCAGAGGCCGATGCAACTGCTGCACGGCCACCTTCTAGCGCTGCCACACGCTCTTCTAGTGCGGCAACCGTTGGGTTGCTAAGGCGTGAGTAGACATTGCCAAAAGTTTGCAAGTTAAAAAGAGAAGCCGCATGTTCAGCGCTGTCAAAAACAAAACTGCTGGTTTGATAAATAGGCAAAGCGCGCGCACCAGTGGCGGAGTCTGGAATTTGTCCCGCGTGAATGGCCAAGGTCTCTGGCTTGAACAGATGGTCGCTCATGAAAGTCTTGCTTACTTCTGCCGCTTAGCAGAAATCACACCTGTATTCACACCGGCCCAATGGAGCCCACCAAAAATACGTGCATGCTCAATCTTCACGCAACGGTTAGTGACCGAATGGCGGCCTGCATTGAGAAAAACTTGACTCGCCTCCATGTTGTCGACATTCAATTGCTGCCATAAGCAACTTGCACCGATTTGTAGAGCTTCATGGGCAATCGGCAACACATCCTCGGTGCGTCTGAAAATATCGACGATATCCACTGGGTGCGGAATATCTAACAAACTCGCGTAACAAGTTTCACCCATTATTTTTTCAGGTGGTGTTTGCCCATATCCTGCATATCTTGGATTTACAGGAATGATTTTATAGCCATGCTCTTGCATGTACTTAGCAGCAAAGAAACTAGGACGATTCCATTGCGCAGACAAACCCACCACAGCAATTGTTTTTGCTGACTGCAGTATTTGTCTCAACACTTGGATATCGTTTTGCATAAGAAATATCCTGTCAGCATACCTTAGCGCAAAGGCCACGTTTTAAATCTGCGAGGCGACAGCCGCGAGGGATTTCCCTAGCCTATAGGGCCGCGTTTATGGCGGGTATGCTTGGTAAAACGGACGCCCTAGGGAACTTCAAAAAATAAAATGGACAACATGTCAAACGCTGACTTACTAGCCATCGATCTTGGTACGCAAAGCATACGGTTGACTGCATTTGATCGAAGTGGACAAAAGCAATGGAATTGGTCTGCACTTGTGGACTCGCATATACATGGTGATATTTTTGAACAATCTACCGAGCAATGGGGCGCCCTACTACTGCAAGGACTATGCGAGGCCCGCATAGCTGGAATAAGGCCAAAAGCAATTGCTGCAGCAGGCCCATTAGCAGGATACGTTGCTCTTGACAGTGAAGGACATGCGCTTTGTCCCGCAGTGATGTACACAGACAGGCGCTCCGCCCCAGAAGCCAAATTTGTTGAAGCTATTGCCCTTGTCCAACCAGACGACTCTGGACTGAGAGTTCATATTGCGGACCCCATTCCACAATGGTTAAGACTCTGCCGTGAGTTCCCAGAAGTGGCTGAAAAAACCGCCTATTTTTTAGACGCAACCGGGTGGATAAACTTTTTTTTAACGGGCCAAGGCACAGTCAATGCATTCACAGGATTACGCCTCTACACATCTGAGACGCAACGCCTGCTTGGATTGAAAAATCCACCGTTTGGAAAAATTACGCCAGTAGGTCAGGCTATAGGAACACTGCGCCCTTCCATTGCCCAAGCGCTAGGCGTTGACAGTGCGCAAGTTATTTCCGCAACATTTGATAGCAAGTGTGCTTATCTGGGAAGCGGTCTGTCTACCCCAGGACAAGCTACTGAAATCTCAGGCACTGTTAGCTCCTTAGGTGTCTTGTCCCATAAACACATTCAAGACAAGACGCGTCGTATTTACAGCGTACCTTTCCTCAACGCCTACTTGGTAAGAGGCTCAACAGCTGCGGCAGGGAGTTCTCTCGAATGGGCCATGCAAAACTTATTGCAGTGCAACCTCGCAGAGCTAGATGCTTTTCTAGCTAGATCTCAACCGGGTGCAAATGGAATTTGCTTCTTGCCATATCTCGCAGGTGAGAGAACGCCACTCTGGAACCCGTGGGCCTCAGGGTCGCTTTTGGGGCTGAGGCTTGAAACAACCAAATCAGATATTGCGCGCGCAGTCATTGAAGGACTGGCCTTTTCTGTTGGGCATATTGCAACAGTCGTCGCAGAATGCGGCGTGTGCATAGATGAAGTATTTTTAGCTGGTGGATTGGCAAGAAACGACTTGCTTTGTCAAATTAAAGCGGATGTATGGAATGTTCCAGTCAAAACATTCAGAGACCATGAATTAACTTCAATTGGGCTGGGCGTCATCATGGCTGTATCTATGGGTTACTTTAAAGACATACCTGAGGCCACTCAATCATTTACTAAAGTTGAAAAAGAATTTACTCCAAATGCAAATACTCAAAAAGTCCATTTGGAGGCTTTCAAAAGATATCAAGAATACTCAAAGGCACTGGCACCGCTTTACACTTCTTAAAAGTGATTTTTTTAAAAGCGTACTTATTTTTAAATCTTTTTACAGGCAAACAAATCATGACAATCCAACTCTACGCATTCGACACACCTAATGGCCGCAAAATATCTGTGGCGCTTGAAGAGATGGACTTGCCATACCAAGTAAACGTCATCAACATCATGAAAGACGAGCAGTTCGCTGCAGATTTCTTAAAAATAAGCCCTAACAACAAAATTCCTGCAATTGTTGACAGTGAAGGACCAAACGGCCAACCCATCAGCGTTTTTGAATCAGGTGCGATTCTTATTTATTTAGCGGAGAAAACCGGTAAGTTTTTACCTGCAAGCGGCCCCCAACGCATTGCGGTTTTGGAATGGTTGATGTTCCAAATGGCGGGGTTTGGCCCCATGCCAGGACAAGTGCACCATTTCCTAGGTCTCAGCGATGAAAGCGACAAACGCTACGGGCTTGAACGTTTCATGAAAGAAACTAGACGCTTGTATGGCGTGATGGATAGACGCTTAGCCACCCATGAATATTTCGCACAAGAACTTTCAATTGCAGATTTTGCAATTTTGGGCTGGGTATGGCGCCATCCTCGTCATCAGGTCGATTTGAATGATTTTCCAAATGTCAAGCGCTGGTTTGAGTCTTTGATGTCTAGGCCTTCAGTCAAAAGAGGTTTCGATATTGCTTTGAAGTGAAAACTTTTTTGCATTTTCCTAAATAGAGTGCCATGATCTGCACTTTATAAGTTTCCATTTATTCGGGAAATCATCATGCCAATTTCAAAATCGTATTTTCTTAAAACATTAACCATGCGGTTCTTCGTTTTTTTATTAGCGACTAATTTAATAGGTGCAGTCTCTGCACAAACCCTTGCGCCTAATTTCCCAATCAAACCTGTCCGAATCATCGTTCCACAAACTCCAGGTGGTGCTTCAGATGCATTAGCACGCATCGTTGGACAAAAACTTTCAGAAAAATGGGGGCAACCAGTTGTAATCGAGAATCGCCCTGGTGCCGGAGGCAATATCGGAATGGACGCAGTTGCAAAAGCACCTGGTGATGGCCATACCTTACTCATGTCTTATGTAGGCTCGCACGCCATTAACCCGAGCATCTATAGCAAATTACCTTTTGACCCCGAAGCTGATTTCGTGGCGGTGGCAACCTTGGCTAACGTACCCTTTGTAGCAGCCGTTAACGCGTCTGTGCCCGTGACGAATATGAAAGGCTTGGTGGCCTATGCCGCGCAAAGACCTGTGGCATTTGGATCTGCAGGCAACGGATCTGTGAACCATTTGTTGGGCGAAATGTTCAACACCGCAAGTGGCGCCAAGATGCAGCATGTGCCTTACAAAGGTGCCGCTCCAGCTTTGACGGATCTAATTTCAGGTCAAATCCAAGTGGTCTTTACCAGCTTGCCGTCCGTAGCGCAGCATATTCGCTCGGGTACGGTGAAGGGCTTGGGTGTCACTGGTTCTAAAAGAGCGGTTGCTTTCAAAGATATTCCTACCATCGCCGAGTCAGGTTTTCCTGGTTTTGTGATCAACCCTTGGTTTGGATTGTTCGCTTCTAAAGGAACCCCTGCCAATGTGGCGAAGCAGATCAATGCGGATGTGAAAAAAGTCTTAGAAGACAAAGACATCTTGGATAAATTTTCAGCTTTAGGGGCTGAGCCTTTTGAAACAACACCACAAGAGTTTCAAGCCATTCTTCACGCTGATATCAAAACTTGGGCTGCAGTTGTCAAAAGCTCGGGTGCTACTGCAGATTAATTAAAAATAAAGCTTTGGATATGAAATTCAGAAAAATTGCTGGTGCATTAGGTGCGGAAATTTCAGGTGTCGACTTAACGCAAGACCAGTCAGCTGATTTGATAAAAAATATTCGAGATATTTTTTTAAATCACAATGTAATTTTTTTTAAAAACCAACCACTGACATCGCGGCAATTTATGAATTTTGCTAAGTCAATGGGTACACCTGTCGAGTATCCATTCGTGAAAGGATTTGAAGATTTTCCTGAAATCATTGAAGTTAAAAAACTAGAACATGAAAAAGTTAACTTCGGTGGCGTTTGGCACTCCGATACGACTTACCTGGAGTGCCCCCCCATGGGCTCTATGTTGCTATCCAAAGAAACCCCGCCCTTTGGCGGGGACACATTGTTTGCTTGTCAATACGCCGCCTACGAAGCTTTGTCAGACACCATGCAGCGCATGCTGAACGGCTTGCAGGGCATAAGTTCCTCTGCAAAAGCTGATGTGTCTAAAACACGTGAAGATCGGATCAAATCTGATGGTAAAGATTCAGCTCCTAAGAGTTTTAGCAGCATCCATCCGGTTATCAGAACCCATCCAGAGACAGGTCGCAAAGCTCTTTATGTGAACGTGGCACACACATCTGGAATTGAAGGCCTGACAAACGCAGAAAGTGCCTCATTGTTGTCATTCTTGTTTGAACATCAAGTGAAGCCTGAATTCACTTGCCGATGGGCTTGGGAACTAAATTGCTTGGCGTTTTGGGATAACCGTTGCACTCAGCACAATCCAATCAATGACTATGACGGATACCGAAGAGTACTTCACCGAATCACACTTCAGGGAGATAAGCCTGTTTGAGTTTTAAATAGACTCATGATTCCCACAGATTTCATTTTTCCCATGAAAACAGTTGAAACCTCTCTCTTAAAAATTGCATACGAAGAGCTAAACCCAACGGCCAAGCGTTGTGTCATTCTTTTACACGGCTGGCCTGATAGCCCTAGAACTTGGAATGGCGTAGCACCTGAATTGGCTAAGCAAGGCTGGCGTGTATTGGTTCCAGCGCTTCGCGGATTCTCACCCACCCAGTTTTTGAAAAGTGAAACTCCACGTACTGGACAACTTGCTTCACTGGGGCGAGACCTTGTCGAGTTCATTGCCGCATTAGGCATAGAGAAGCCTGCCTTAATAGGCCACGACTGGGGCGCTCGTGCCGCAGGAAATGCATGCGGTTTGTCTCCAGATATTGCTAGCCATCTTGTCCTCGTGTCTGTAGGGTATGGGACTAATCTTCCCAGTCAGCACATTGACTTCTTACAAGCCAAAAATTATTGGTACCACTGGCTAATGGCAACCTCAAAGGGAGCTGAGTTAGTTAAAAACGATCCGAAGGGATTCGCAAAAATCATGTGGGATACGTGGTCTCCTCCTGGGTGGTACAGCCATGAGGAGTTCGAGATAACAGCGCAAGCTTTTGACAACCCTGATTGGCTAGATGTGACTCTTCATTCCTACAGCCACAGGTGGGGACATGCACCTAGTGACCCTTACTACGCAAATGACGAGTCTGTTTTAAATCAAATACCCAAAATCGATATTCCCACCTTGATGCTTCACGGAATAGAAGACTCAGTTAGCCTTCCTAAAACATCTGAAGGAAAAGAGCATTTATTTAGTAACCATTACGAAAGAAAACTACTGCCAAAAATTGGTCACTTCCCGCAAAGAGAAAATCCAGATTTGATTGCGCGTGAATTGGTTGATTTTTTAGAGCGACATTAAGTCTTAAAACAGACTGCTGCAGACGAGAGCAGATGTCTTGGACATGGACAGTTGCTGATTAGAAGCTGCACCCAATCTAATTGGGGCCCAAGTTGTTAACGATGTGATCGGTACAAACTGTAAATAGTGTCTTCAGTATGTACCATTTTTGAATGGTGGACCCACCTGGACTCAAACCAGGGTTCACAGGACCAAAGGATTAAAGGGATCGCAATGAAAATAAGAATGGCACGCGAAGCCGACTTCGCACAATGGCTTCCACTTTGGCAGGGCTACCAGACCTTTTATAAAACCGCCATCACAGAAGAAGTAACCGCCAAGACTTGGGCGCGTTTCTTAGACCAAAACGAGCCCATGCATTGCGCCTTGTTAGAAATCGATGGCAGTCTAGTCGGAATGGTGCACTACATCTTTCACCGCAGTTGCTGGACTGAAGGCGACTATGTCTATTTACAAGACCTATTTGTTGATCTGGAATTACGCGGCAAGGGTTTAGGCAGAGCCCTGATTGAGCATGTTTATAACGCTGCTGAAAAGGCTAAGGCCTCTCGAGTCTGGTGGCTTACTCATGAATCCAATACACAGGCCATGCATTTGTATGACCGCATTGCGGACAAGAGCGGATTTATTCAGTACCGAAAGCTGATGTAATCAAACTAGGAACCATAGCGGCAACAAGTAATGCGGCCATAGTCACATTAAAAATCTTTGCGTATACCTTGATCGCAAATAACTTACGCATACGTGAAGCTGCACAGCAGAACGGAGGTTGACAGCAGTTATGGTTTCAAACCACTTTATCGCTTATGGTTTGCGGATAAGGTTGCGTTTGCTGAAATGAAGGTCGCCGCTCCAACTTAGTCGAATAGTTGGCTAAGGCGGGGTATAAGTTCTGCCAGTCAAACTCTTTGTAACGCACTTTCAAGTACCCAAGGGCTGAACCTACGGCGATATCAGCCAGTCCGAACTTATTACCAACGGCAAACTGACTTTGCTCGACCAGTCGCGCTAACTCGCAAACCCCAGCCTCGATCTTGTGCACCTGCCGAGCCGTCCATTCAGCACTTGCGTTGTCGCCGCGCATTCGCTCGAAAAACACTAGTACTACCGCGTCGCATATGCCGTCCGCCAAAACTTCCAACTTTTTCGCCATCAGTCTTTCAGGTACGTCGCTAAACAGCAGTGGCGTCTGGGGGTAGATCAATTCCAAATATTCCAGAATGAACCGCGAGTCAAAGATGCTGCTTCCATCTTCAAGAATCAGTACGGGCAGTTTGGCAAGAGGGTTGTGCTGTTCAGTAATGGCACCTTGGTTCCATGGGACTTCAGTGATTAACTCGAATGGAATATTTTTTTCTATCAGCGCAATCCTCACCTTGCGAGCGTAAGGACTGGGTGTGGCGCTAATGAGTCTGAGCATGAAAAGATCCTTTAGAGCTAACTTGACGATGCCGTTTTGATTTAAATTAATTGAATTAAGTTAAGGGCGCGCTTGCGTATTTAATATATCCAGGTCTTAGCTCAATTTGTTTAAACCAACGGATCAAATGTTGATAGTCCTCACGCTCAATTCGCAAGTTAAACCATCGAAAAGCAATCAAAGCTAATGGCAAATCAGCAATAGTGAAATGATCCCCTGTTACCCATGGTGTGCTTTTAAGTTGGTAGTCGAGAATTTTTAGAATTGAACTCATTTGAACTCTTGTTTTTTCAAGTTCCTGCAAATTACGTTCTTCAAGCTTAGTACGAATAAAACCCCAGAACAAAGGCCGCATTACAGGCCATGCGGTAGTGTTATACCAATCTAGCCATTGATCAATTTTGGCAGATTGATCTGCAGATTTTGGATAAAGAATATCTGTGACGTCGTGCTTTTTTGAAAGATATCGCAAAATTGCATGCGACTCCCACAACACCAATTCATTATCTTTAATGACGGGTACCAACCCGTTGGGGTTCAATTGAAGATAGGACTGTGTTTTGTTCACACCATATTGCATACCTGCATCGGTACGTTCAAATGGGATTTTTAAGTCTTCACACAACCAAAGTACTTTTTGAACATTGATTGAATTTAGTCGCCCCCAGATGTGTAAATTGTTCATGCGATTTCATCGTGTTACATTTTTTTCATCATAACTGACGCCCCTAAATATTATTAAAAATCTTATCGAAACAATTAGATGCCCATTAATAAGAGTGTCTAAATTGAAGGAATAACAAACTAAATGGTCAAGCCTGCATGTAGCGCCTAACTCTCAGGCTTTGCGTGTTTCCGGCAAGAAACGAACTCCTTTGCGAGCCAATCCACCACCTATACCGATAGGTGTGCCGTCTGCCCGCCAGCATGCAGCGCCTTCGAGGGATCTATCTTCATGGAATTCAATTGCATTCATGCCTCCGCCCACATTGGGCACGCTTACAACGGCGTGACCACGGGTTTGAAGAGCTGTGTGCAGCGTCGGAGAAAAGGCGGGCTCTAGCTCCAGCTCAAACCCTTGGGTCCAGATGCGGGGCGCCTCAACCGCCTCTTGCAAGCTCATGTCATGATCGATCAGGTTGATAAGGGCTTGAAGCGCAGAAGTAAAGATGCGCAAGCCGCCAGGCAAACCGAGCGCGTAGCGTGGCTTACCGTTCTTGATCACCATTATCGGGGCCATGGACGAAGTCACTCGTTTTCCGGGGGCCATCGAGTTGGCGCGGTCAGGCCTCGGATCTAGTACGTAAAGGTAATTGTTGGGAATCATGCCGGTGCCCGGCACCATGTAGCGCGCACCAAACACCGAATTGATGGTCTGCGTGGCACTGACGATGCGCCCTTCACTGTCAGCTACGGTGATGTGGGTGGTGTTGGCGCCTTCAGCAGACGCCAGGCCTTGAGACCACGTTTGTGCCTGATGCAGGTTTATTTGCTTTCGGCGCTCGGCGGCGTATTCGGCAGACAAGAGTTTTTCGACAGGGACATTTACAAAGTCTGGATCTGCCGTGACCGCAGAGCGATCCGCAAAAGCCATTTTCATCACCTCTGCGAGCAAGTGGACGCTTTGTTCGGTTCCGAAGCCGATGGCTTTCAGATCAAAACCCTCAAGCACATTCAGCATTTGTCCGATGTGCAAAGGTCCTGCGCACGGTGGTGGCGGACCGATGATTTCAAAACCGCGGTAATAGCTACGCAATGCGGCGGGATCACGGGTGTTGTAGCGGCGTAAATCTTCGAGGCTTAAAAAACCCTGGTGACTTGCAATATCAGCACAAAAGGCGCGGCCGAGTGCCCCGCTGTACAAAGCGCTGGCGCCTTCTTGGGCAACCAGTTTCAGTGTGTCGGCATAGGCACCTTGCACCAGCAAATCTCCTTTTTGAAGCGCTTGACCTTGGGGCAAGAAAAATCGAGAAATTTCGGGGTCCAGCGATAAATCAGCCGCGTTTTCGGCTATGCAATCACTCAAGTATTGCGTGGCCCTGAATCCAAAAGAGGCGTGTTTTAAGGCCGGCGCAATCACTTCCGCCAAATACATGGAACCATGGCGTGAAAGCATTTGGCACCAGGCCATCAAGTTGCCGGGGGTGGCCACCGCACCTCTGCCCAGGCTGTGCTGGCGACCTACGCTTTCGAGAGAACCGGGGGGTGCCAAAGGATCATGTGTGAAGGTGTGTTGGCCGACGGCCTGAGGGCATGTGCCTTGACCCTCCAATATGGTGTGCGTTCCATCTGGCTGACGAAGGTGTGCAAACCCGCCGCCGAGAAGGCCCACCATCATCGGCTCGACCACGCTTAGGGTGAAGAGTGCTGCTACAGCTGCATCCACCGCATTGCCACCGGCGCACAACATTTCTGAGCCGGCAGCAGAGGCCAACGGATGGTTGGTGACTACCATGCCACGTGATGCGCGAGCCGGTTGTTTTTCGGTGACAAAAGAGGTACCGCAATGATCTGTCCAATGGTGCATACAAATGATGGTGAGGTTGGGTCAAGGAAAGTAGAGTTACAACTTAGTCTGGAAATGCATTAAAAACAAGGGTGCAATCCATAAGTCGTAACCGAATTGTCTTCAGCTGCCCAACCATCAGTTAATCAAAGTTGCACTTCGTGCTTGAATTCGCCCTTTGAAATAACAGTCTCAAAAGTTAACTTTAAAAATAGCTTTTATATAGACTGAAAATTAGTTAAAGCACAAGAAAAAAGCCACTCAAAGAGTGGCTTTTAAAAGTGGTGGGCCCACCTGGACTCGAACCAGGGACCAAAGGATTATGAGTCCTCTGCTCTAACCAACTGAGCTATAGGCCCTAATCTTGAATTCTACTTCGTTGCCCCGTCCCTTTGAGGACGGAATTAACGGCAGTCACTTCTTTTGGTTGACTTAAATAAATGTATTTTTGCGTCAACACGTCTTCTCAGCGTCCCGTTGTAGATGTACTCCAAATCAATTGGAGGATTTCACAAACAACTGAAAGGTCCATGAAATGAGCAAATTTATCGCAACCCTAATCGCCGGCCTTATCTCTGTAGGCGCCTTTGCAGCAACTACAACTACAGCTCCTACTGCAGTTTCTCCAACGGCTACAAAAGCAGGTGCTGAACCAGCCAAGGAAGTAAAAAAGACAACTGCAAAAGTTGCCCAAAAATCAACTGAGAAAGCAACAACTCCAACTGCAAAGACACCTGCATCTATTAAATAAATAGCTCCTCACACAGAGGAAATATCCAAAAGAACTACTGACGACCTCATGGGAGGTCGTCATTTTTTTTGGTACTCAAAAATGATGTGAAAGAATGCAGCTATGAGCACCTTATGTCTGTTTTTAAAGGCAAGCCCTTATGGATATCAACATCATTTCCGAAGCAATCAAATTAGCTACGGCTCCCGTCTTTCTTTTAACAGGCGTCGGTGGCATTTTGAACGTGCTTGGCAATAGATTAGGCCGAGTCATTGACAGGGCGAGGCTGGTTCAAAATTTAATCGAAGAGGCTATGGACAAACGCAGTGCCTCATCGCCCGCCAGACTTGAACGTTATTACCAAGAATTGATCACCCTAGAGCGCCGTAAAAGCATTATCAATATTGCCACTGCTTTTTTGGTACTGTCTGCCGTATTGATTGCCATGACAGTGATCGAATTATTTTTCTCAGTAGGCATTGAACCCGGAAAACTCTATCTTTCAAACTGGGTAGCGATCACTTTTGTCAGCAGTTTTATATCGTTGGTTAGCGCATGTGTTTTGTATTTTGTCGAAATCTTGTACGCATCTAACACCATCACATTCCATCCTATTGCGCATAACAAAGTTCACTGAGTATGAAATTTTCACCAAGAGCCATTGGCCTGATTGCGGCCTTGGTGACTGTCCTGATATGGACATCTTTCATTGTGATCGCACGGGCATCCGCCTCGCACAATTTATTACCCCTTGATATTGCATTTTTGCGCATCCTAGGTGCAGGAAGTGTCTTGTTGCCATGGGCTTGGTGGCTAATGCGCCCTGAAAGACGCGCCGGTGAAAAAGTAGGCTCTTTGTTAGGACTGTCTCCGTTACCTCTTCGTATCACCATCATCGGCGGATTATTTGGTAGTTTTGTTTTTAGCATGCTGTCTTACTCAGGGTTTTTCTTCGCGCCAGCTGCGCACGCTTCTGTTTTGTTGCCTGGCAGTTTGCCGCTGTGGACGACTTTGATGGCTTGGCTAGTCTTGAGTCAATCGATCTCTAAAGTACGCGTTATTGGCTTGGCGTGCATTGTTTTAGGTGATTTGTTAGTTGGTGGCTCTAGCCTACTCAAAGCTTTTGATGGTGGCGAGGTATGGAAGGGCGACTTGATGTTTATGTGTGCAGCTAGTTGCTGGTCGTTTTATACCGTGATCGTGCGTCGTGAAGGCCTAGATGCAGTCCGCGCAACAATGGCAGTCACTGCTTTTTCATGCGTCACGTTTTTACCTTTGTATGCGCTTTTAGCTTGGCTACAAATCGTTCCTAGCCACTTAGACGCCGCCCCATGGCAAGAACTTTTATTTCAAGCGCTCTACCAAGGTATTGGTTCAGTCGTGATTTCCGGAATTTCATTCAACATGATGGTGCGCCACTATGGGCCAGTACGCAGCACCATGATGACTGCTGTTGTTCCAGTCTTGTCAGCTATCTCTGCGGTGGTACTTTTGAATGAGCCGATACACTGGAACTTGATGGCAGGCCTCGCACTCGTGACCTGCGGCATCTTGTTTGGCGTTCGAAAATCTTAGAACTCCAGCGTTTGACCTTCTGTCATGGGAACCACTTTGACAGTACTGCCCTTCATAGCTTCTTGAAATTCGGCCAGAGTACCTTTGGCAATAGGGTTGGAGTTGTAGTGGATGGGCATCACCATTTTTGGCTTGATCCAATTGCGAATGGCATACGCTGCATCGTCTGGGTCCATAGTGAAGTTACCGCCGATGGGGGCTAACACCAGATCAGGCTTGTAGTGTTCGCTGATGAACTTCATATCACCAAACAAACCTGTGTCGCCCATATGCCAAATCTTGAAGCCGTTTTCTAATTCGATGATGTAGCCAACCGCTTCTCCTGCTGGATGCGCTTCATTCTTGCCAGTGGCTGGGTTGTTCCAAACCAAGAGCGAGGAGTGTTCGGCAGCAACCGCTGTGATCTTGATCCCGGGTTGGGGCTTGACTGAACCTGATTTATTGAAGCGGTGTGTCAAGTTAGGTGGCAACACGCCTAAGGTAATGAGAGGTGTCATCATGTCCGCTGGGCCATACAACACAGAGTTGTTGAGTTTGGCAAGAGCTGGTGCATCACCTAAATGGTCCACGTGACCGTGGGTGACCAACAAGATGTCGATTTTTCCCAAAGCGGCAAAGTCTGTTTTGTAAGGCGCTGGTGTTTTTGGGCCACCGGTTAACCATGGGTCAATGACGATGATTTTTCCACCGGGGGTTTTGATGCGAAAGCCTGCTTGGCCGAGCCACAGTAGTTCTGTTTTTCCACTACCAGCAGGTGCTGTTTGCGCTTGGGCATTGGCGCTTAAAAAGCCGACTGCCAACAATCCGATGGCGATCAAATGTTTAAAAGTATTTTTTATTTGCACGGTTGTGTCTCCTTTGTTTACGAATAGTAACGGTTATTGAAATTATTTATGGCTCAGAGCGTTGCTCACCAATTTAGAGGTGATGTCCACAATATGAATCATCCTGTCATAAGCCATGCGTGTCGGACCAATCACACCGAGCGTGCCAACCACTTGGCCGTCAATTTCATAAGGAGCGCTCACGACGGAGAGTTCTTCAATAGGCACGATTTGGCTTTCGCCGCCAATGTAGATACGTACGCCCTCGGCTTGGGCAGAAATATCTAGCAAGCGCACCAACTGGGCTTTTTGCTCAAATAAATCAAAAGCACGACGCAATTGCCCCATGTCGCTAGAGAAGTCACTCACTGACAACAAATTACGCTCCCCGCTGATGACCACATCATCTTGCGGTTGCGAAAGCGCCTCCGTACTCACCTGCACCGCGGCTTGCATCAAAGTGGCAATCTCGCCGCGCAACGATTCCACTTCTGCTAACAATTTCTCTCGCACTTGCTCAATCGCCATTCCGGCGAAGTGGTGGTTCAAATAATTAGAAGCTTCGGTCAACTGTGATGCGCTGTAGTCGACTTCGGTAAACAAGACCCGGTTTTGAACGTCACCCTCAGGCGAAACCATGATGACCAATAGCCTGCGCTCGGACAGTCTGAGGAATTCAATATGCCTAAATATCGAACTTCGACGTGGCGCAATCACAACACCTACAAAATGTGACAAGTCAGACAACAAATTTGCTGCATTAGCGATTACTTTTTGCGGCTGATCTGCTGCCAAACTTGGGGTATGCAAATGCTCCCGATCCGCCGTCAACATCGTGTCTACAAACAGCCGGTATCCGCGCGAGGTAGGCACTCGCCCCGCAGAGGTATGGGGGCTGGCGATGAGGCCCAGCACCTCCAAATCGGACATAACGTTGCGTATGGTGGCAGGAGAGAGTTCTATGCCGGTTTCACGGGCAAGGGTGCGCGATCCGACGGGTTGCCCGTCGGAGATATAGCGTTCAACCAGTGCTTTCAGGAGCACTTTGGCGCGATCGTCTAGCATGTTCATGGTTAAGACAAATTTTAGTGATGTAATTTAGCCATGAAATCCACATTTCGTCAGATTGCTTTGATTGGTAAATACCATCTGCCCGTGGGCAGTGGGGCGAAACCGTCCTCTAAGCAAGCACTGCAGAGCATCGCACAGTTTCTGCTCGCCCAAGGCTTGGATGTCATTCTGGAGCACGATACTGCGTCAAACACGGGTATTACCGGATATTCGGTGATGGATGTTGACGGCATCGGCAAATCTTGCGATTTGGCCTTGGTGGTCGGAGGAGACGGCACCATGTTGGGATACGGGCGGCTTTTAGCGAAATACGATGTACCGCTCATTGGTATCAACCAAGGCCGCTTGGGTTTTATTACTGATATCCCGATCCAAGGTTTTGAAGACACCCTCAAGCCTATTTTGCGCGGTGAATTTGAAGAAGACAAGCGCGCGCTCATGCATGCCAAAGTTTGGCGCGATGGACACTGTGTGTTTGATGCACTAGCCATGAACGACGTAGTAGTCAACCGTGGCGCCACCTCCGGCATGGTGGAGATGCGCGTAGAGGTGGACGGCCGATTTGTTGCCAACCAACGCGCAGACGGTTTAATCATTGCCACTTCCACTGGCAGCACTGCGTATTCATTGTCGGCAGGCGGCCCTCTTTTGCATCCATCCCTGAATGCCTGGGTGATGGCACCTATCGCCCCGCACACGCTATCGAATCGTCCTATCGTCTTAGCTGATACAGAAGAGATTGCGATTGACTTGATCTCTGGTCGAGACGCCAGCGCTAATTTTGATATGCAGTCATTGGCCGCTCTTTTGTTGGGCGACCGCATAACTGTGACGCGCTCGAAATTTTCTGTTCGGTTTTTACATCCAAAAGGCTGGAGTTATTTCGATACCTTGCGTGAAAAACTGCACTGGAACGAGGGTGTGGCATGAGCTTGCGCCATATTGTTTTGCGCGACTTTGTGATTGTTCGCGCGTTCGATTTGGATTTATCGACAGGGTTTACGGCACTCACCGGCGAGACGGGAGCAGGCAAATCGATTTTGATTGACGCAGTTCAACTCGTGCTGGGTTCACGCGCTGAATCTGGTGTGATCAGAGAAGGCGCAAACCGTACAGAAATTAGCGCTGAATTTGACGTAACGCCTGATGTCTTGTCTTGGTTACAAGAAGAAGGCTTTGACGACATAGCCGCTCAAGATGGCGTTTTACTCAAACGCACCATTGACCTACAAGGTAAGAGCCGCGCTTGGATCAATGGCAGCCCTGCTACTGCGGCACAACTGCGTGCATTAGGCGACTTGCTGCTCGACATCCATGGTCAGCATGCTTGGCAAAGCCTCACTCGTCCTGACGCAGTACGCGGATTGCTAGACGCTTATGCAAGCATTGACTTAAAAAATTTGCACAGCGCGTGGACATCTTGGCGCTTAGCCACCCAAACCCTGCACGATGCGCAACACGACCAAGCCAGCTTGCAAGATGAACGCGAGCGTTTGATGTGGCAAGTGGGTGAAGTAGACAAGCTGAGCCCCGCGGCAGACGAATGGGATGAACTCAACAACCAACATACGCGTCTGTCACACGCACAAGCTTTGATGGACGCCGCACAAAGCGCCATACAAGCATTAGAGGACGACGACAACGGCGCCCTAACCCTGCTGGCAAAAGCTCAAACTGCACTCCAAGAGCAAGCCCATGTAGAGGCTGAGTTTGCAAATTGGGTAGATGTTCTGGCCTCAAGCGTGGCGCAAGCGAGCGATGTAGCGCATTCATTACAGGCATATCTCAGCCATACCGAATTGGATCCAGACGGCCTACAAGCTTTAGATGAGCGCATGGGTTTGTGGATGTCTTTAGCAAGACGCTTTAAACGCACACCGCAAGAGTTGCCTGCCGTTTATGCCGAATGGAAGCAACGCTTGTTACAACTAGAAGCCTCTAGCGACCTTGAAGCATTGGAGCGCGCGCAAGCACAAGCTTTTACCCACTACACCACAGAAGCACAAAAGGTTTCTAAAGCGCGTGCAAAGGCTGCGCCGCAGTTGGCGACTTCTATTACCCAGGCTATGCAAGGCCTAGGCATGCAAGGTGGTCGTTTTGAAGTGGCTCTTGAAACCAATGACCAACCCAGCGCCAGCGGACTAGAAAGCGTAGTGTTTTTGGTAGCGGGTCATGCAGGCAGTACGCCAAGACCAGTTGGCAAAGTGGCCTCAGGTGGCGAACTTTCCCGCATTGCGTTGGCGATCGCCGTTACCACGAGCCAATTGGGTAGTGCCCAGACATTGATTTTTGATGAGGTTGACTCAGGCGTCGGCGGTGCGGTGGCTGAAACCGTCGGACGTTTGATGCAACAACTAGGCATTGACCGCCAAGTGTTGGCAGTGACCCACTTGCCGCAAGTCGCCGCTTGTGCAGACCACCATGGCGTTGTGTCTAAGCATAGCGATGCACAAGGGGTCGCGAGCAGCGTGACCTTGGTAGAAGGCGAAGAGCGAGTGAGTGAAATTGCACGCATGCTGGGTGGTGAAAAAATTTCTGACACAACTCGCGCACATGCTCGCGAAATGCTGCACTTACACAATAAAAATTTAAGCGCTAATGCAAATACAAATGAAAATACGGTTGCAATATCAAATGCAAAAGTAACTGCAAAGGTAAAGGCCAAAGCATGACGCTCGAGTTGGTGCTCATCACAGGAATGTCAGGCTCTGGCAAATCTGTCGCTCTGCACGCGCTTGAAGATGCTGGCTACTACTGTGTAGACAACCTGCCCCCCGAATTGTTGTTGCCATTTGTAGAGTTAGAGCAACAAAAGCAAGCTGACAAAGTGGCAATCGCCATGGATGTGCGCAGCGCCCAATCCTTGCCTTTGGTTCCAGCCCAGTTAGCAGAATTGCGTCGCAAGAATGTCAATATCCGTTTGCTCTTTTTAGATGCCACCACCGACACCTTGGTTCGTCGATTCTCTGAAACGCGCAGGCGCCACCCGCTTTCTCGCCAGCATGACAGTGGCCAGTCCACCGACTTAGACCGTGATGTAGTCGAAGCTATTGAAATGGAACGTAGCTTGCTTGGCGACTTGCGCGAAGAGTCACACATCATCGATACGAGTTTGCTCAGAAGCGCTAAATTGCAAGGCTATATCAAATCTTTGATTTCGGCACCTGCAACGCAACTCACGTTAATGTTCGAGTCCTTTGCCTTCAAACGCGGAATCCCTATGCATGCGGACTATGTGTTTGATGTGCGCATGCTGCCAAACCCCCATTACGAAGCCAGTTTGAAACACTTAACCGGTCAAGATGCCAGCGTCGCAGAATGGTTAGCGGGCTATCCTGCTGTCAATGCGATGGCAGAGCAAATTGCCACGTTTTTAAAGGCTTGGCTGCCTGATTTAAGCAATGACCACCGCAGTTATGTCACGGTGGCCATTGGCTGCACAGGTGGTCAACATCGCTCTGTGTTTTTGGTAGAACTGCTGACCAAACAATTCGCCTCCGAATGGGTGACCTTAAAGCGCCATCGCGAGCTGGATACGCATTAACCCAGAAGTTTGCGAATGGGGGCTGGCAAGCCTATGTTAGGTATCGATGGCCGATCAAACCAACGCCCATGCCCCAGAGATTTTTGGGCTTTGAGACGCAATGCCACTGGATGCAAATACAAGTCTTTGTGTGTGAGCATATGTTTGACTACAGGCATATCTTGTAAATCCAACTTGCTCTTGGTTTTAATAAAAGCCTGCAGCGATTCATAACTCTCAAACACCGGCAAGCAATACAAGCCCGCCCAAATACCCGACTGCGGTCTTTGCACCAGCCACACATCGTCATTTTTAGTTTGTGCGTAAAGCAACCACAGTTGTTCACTGGTGCGTTTTAGTTTTTTGGTTTTGACAGGATAGTTTTCTGGTTTGCCTTCTTTGACTGCTTTGCAGTTTTCTTTCACAGGACATTGCAGACATTGTGGATTTTTGGGAGTACACAAAGTAGCACCTAAATCCATCATCCCTTGCGTGTAGTGCGGCATCGCTTGCGCAACATGCTGGGTCGGCAACAACGTTTGCCCTTTCTCCCATAATAATTTTTCGTTCTTGGCGACAGCCAAATCTTGTCCAAATCCAAAATACCGGGTGAGCACGCGTTTGACATTGGCGTCCAAAATAGCAATGGGCTCTCCAAAACACAGAGATGCAACGGCGGCTGCAGTCGATCTGCCAATACCTGGCAATGTTTGCAAGGTCAATGCATCACGCGGGAATACACCGCCATGCAATGCCATGACGTCTTGTGCGGCGCGGTGTAAATTACGTGCGCGGCTGTAGTAACCCAGCCCACTCCACAAGCCCATGACTTCTTCTTGCGAAGCTTTGGCTAAATCTTTGACAGTGGGAAAGTGCTGCATAAAGCGCGCGAAGTAATCGCGCACAGTCACCACCTGCGTTTGTTGCAACATAATTTCTGACAACCACACCGCATAAGGATCTTGTGTGTTTTGCCAAGGTAAATCATGGCGACCATGTATTTTTTGCCAAGCCACTATTGCATTGCCAAACTGCCAAGTTGTTTTGCGCATAGTCACGGCTTTTGACACGCAGAGCAGTAGTAAGTGGCACGCTGTCCTTGCACCAAGCGTTTAATCACATTGCCGCACAACCTGCAAGGCTCGCCAGCGCGGTCATACACATTGGCCTCTAACTGGAAGTAACCCGTTTGCCCATCTGCATTGGAAAAATCACGTAAGGTACTACCGCCTTTGGCCACTGCCCGTGCCAGCACATCAATGATGGCGATCCTGAGTTTTTCTGCGCGTAATCTACTGATGCGATGGGCACGCACTGTCGGACGAATTCCCGCTAAAAACAAAGCTTCAGATGCATAAATATTGCCAACGCCCACCACAATATCGCCAGCCAATAAGACTTGTTTGATGACTGCGTTACGCTTTTTTAAATTTTTATGGAAAGTATCTAAATCGAAGTTGCCAGCTAATGGTTCAACACCGAGATGCCCCAAAAGCTTTTGCGCAATAGCGCTGGTCTCAGACTCTGCATAGACCACTGCGCCAAAACGCCGCGGGTCGTTTAATCTCAGTAGTCCTTGGGTAGTGAATAAATCAAAATGGTCATGGGGTTGTGGCCGGCTTATGACAGCGCCAGTGTTAGCGGCTGGAGTAAAACTCAAACTACCCGACATTCCCAGGTGCCACAGTACCAAGCCTTCATTCAAATCCATTAGCAGGTATTTACCCCGTCTTCTTACTCCCAAGACTTTTCGGCCAATCAAAGTTGCCGGATTCACACCCAGTGGCCAGCGAAGGGGTTTGCCGACTCGCACATTGAAAATATCAGCGTTTGCAATGCGGTCAGCAAAACTTAAACGCGTTACTTCTACCTCGGGTAATTCAGGCATGTCGGCATCAATATAAAAGTAAAGCCATTATGATGCCTGCATGAAGTTTTTATTGGCTCCGGCCGTTCTTTCGCTGGCCTTCACGGGCGCTACATCTATTGCGCAAACCTCACCTGGAACACCAGAAGCACCTGTTGCGAACTCTGGCATGAATGGTGAAATGTTGTATGAGATTTTGGTCGGCGAACTCAATATCCAACAAGGGCAACCCTTGGTTGGGTTTGCTTTACTCTTAGATGCCGCACGTAAATCCAACGACGCGCCACTCTTTGCACGTGCTGTAGAAATTGCACTCAAAGAACGCTCAGGCGATGGCGCACTGATGGCTGCGCGCAGTTGGTCTCAAGCGCTACCCCAAGACCGTTTGGCCAATCTGAATTTGTTGCAAATTCTGATTGCTCTCAATAAGACCAGCGAAACACTGGATCCACTGAAAAAAGAAATTGCATTTAGTCCTGCAAGCGAACGCAATGCGGCCATTCGTGTAGTGCCACGTTATTACGCCCGTGTTACCGATTCCAAAGTAGCTGCAGAGATCGTACAAAAAGCCTTGGATAGTTACACCACTAATGCCGAAACCGCATCCGCCGCGTGGTCGGCAATTGGCCGTATGCAGATGTTGAACGCAAATTTGAGTGGTGCTTTGCAATCTGTTCAAAAAAGCATGGCTACAAATGTGAGGGCCGATATCAGCGCCCCCTTTTTAGCCCTTGAACTTTTAGGCCGCGGCGTAAAGGATGCGGAAACATTGGTGACACAAGCGCTAACCAACCAAGACAAGCCCGACTACCCCATGGCGTATGTGCGGGTTTTGATTGAGGGCAAACGTTTTGAACTGGCTGCCGAACAAGCCCTAAGCGTTACACAACGTTTTCCTACCCATGCCGAAGCTTGGTTGCTTTTAGGTTCTTTGCAATTTGAACAAGGCCAAGACAAGCAAGCTGATGCGTCATTGCAAACCTATATCGGAATGGCTAGCAAAGCGCCAAGCGAGAACACCCAACGTGGCATCATCCAAGCGCAATCTCGCCGAGCCTCTATCTTGGCCAAGCAAGGCAAGTTAAAAGAAGCGCGATTGCTGATTACGCAATTGCCCGCCAAAACCGAAGAAGATATGCGTAGTCGCCTCATGGCGGAGTTGCAACTTTTGCGCGATTACCGCCAATGGCAAGCGGCCTTTGATTTGTTGGCGCAACATGCAGGCGACGATCTTGACTTGCTGTATGAGCAAGCCATGATGGCCGAAAAACTCAACCGCGTGGAAGAGATGGAAAAGCTTTTACGCACGGTTATCAGCAAAGATTCCTCACACTTCAATGCCTATAACGCTTTAGGTTTTTCTTTAGCCGATCGCAATGTGCGGCTCAAAGAAGCGAAAGAATTGATCGTCAAGGCGCTAACTTTGGCACCCGGCGATCCTTTCATCACGGACAGTTTGGGATGGGTGGAATTTAGGCTGGGTAATACAAACCAAGCCTTGGCTCTTCTAGAGAAAGCATTCAAAGACCGCGCAGATGCTGAAATCGCCGCCCACCTTGGCGAAGTGCTGTGGCAACTCAAGCGGGAAAGCGATGCGATAGCAATATGGCGTCAAGGGCTAGAAATCTCCCCCACCAACGAAACGCTGCAACAAACTCTGCAGCGCTTCAAACCGAGCCTCTAACCATGCGTGTGTGGGCGAGCATTTGGCTTGTAGTCTTGCTCGCAGCATGTGCTACTCCCGCGTCCATTCGCCCTCTTGCACAAGCATCTTCCGAAAAACAATGGCAAGGTCGACTCAGTGTGACCGTGCAAAGTGCTCCTCCGCGCAATATGAGCGCTGGTTTCTCATTGGATGGCGATGCACGCCAAGGCGAATTAAATTTGTTCTCTCCTCTCGGTACCACCCTAGCCACACTGCGATGGAATCCGACAACCACGCAATGGGTGCAAGGCAGTCAACAGCGTCGTTATGACTCTATGGCCCATTTGACGGAAGAAACAACGGGTGCTGCCCTACCCATGGACGCCATGTTCGACTGGCTGCAAGGCAAAGCCACTTCGTCTCCAGGATGGCAAACGGATCTTTCAGCACTAAATCAAGGCACTTTGGTAGCCAAGCGCTTATCTCCAGAGCCATTGGTAGTGCTTCGAATCAAACTCGACACGCCTTAGACCTATGTTGCAATCGCTCCACAACGTCCTAGCACCTGCCAAGCTGAATTTGTTCTTGCACATTACAGGTCGTCGCGCGGATGGATATCACCTTCTGCAATCTGTTTTTATGTTGATAGATTGGTGTGACACCTTGCACTTTGATGTGAAGTTGGACGGCAGTATCCAGCGCATTGACTTGAACACACCATTACCCACTGACGACCTCATCGTGCGCGCAGCACGCGCTTTGCAAACGGCCAGTGGCACCTCACTGGGCGCTGAAATTCGTATCGACAAACAAATTCCTGCACAAGCTGGCATGGGTGGTGGATCCTCAGATGCCGCGAGCACTTTGCTTGCATTGAATAAATTGTGGGGATTGAATTGGCCCCTATCTAAATTGCTTCCACTCGGATTGGCATTGGGTGCTGATGTGCCCTTCTTTTTATATGGCCACAACGCGTGGGTTGAAGGCATCGGAGAAAAAATAAGCCCTGTTTTAGTGCCCTCCAGCCGATTTGTAGTCGTCAAACCCAATGCTGGCATAGAGACTGCTCGTATTTTTGGCTCTACTACTCTAGAGCGCGCTACCAAAACTGCTACAATTTCCGACTTTGCTGCACAGCCATACGACTTTGGTCGTAATGACTTGCAACCAGTGGCTCAAGCGTTGTGTACCGAGGTAGAAATGGCCCTTCATTGGCTCCAATCCTTCGGTTTGAAACCTCGCATGACCGGCTCTGGCAGCGCAGTTTTTGCGCAATTACCCGAGCACATCGTGGTGGACACTCCACCACACAACTGGCAAGTGCAAATCTGTCGCAATATGGTGTCTCATCCATTGCGCGAATGGATGGACAGCAACGGTTAACGGTTAGTGGCTTTAGGGCGACTGACCTGTGTAGGGGAATCGCCAAGTTGGTTAAGGCACCGGATTTTGATTCCGGCATGCGAAGGTTCGAATCCTTCTTCCCCTGCCAAATCTTTCATCTGCGCGTGACGGCATGCTAGCGTCATTGGTTTCGAAGCGAAGGTCTCCGTCAATATGTCGACTCCCACACCTGACTTCATGGTTTTTACCGGCAACGCCAACCCTGCGTTAGCGTCTGAAATTGCTTGGCATTTAGGTATTGAGCTTGGTGCAGCCCAAGTGGGCCGGTTTTCAGATGGTGAAGTGACGGTAGAGATCAACCAAAACGTGCGTGCGCGTGACGTCTTTGTGGTGCAGTCCACCTGCGCGCCTACCAATGAAAGTTTGATGGAATTACTCATCATGGTCGACGCCTTGAAGCGGGCATCTGCAGAGCGCATCAGCGCGGTCATTCCTTATTTTGGGTATGCCCGCCAAGACCGTCGCCCTCGCTCGAGTCGTGTGCCGATTTCAGCCAAGATGGTGGCGGACTTGTTGCAAACGGTTGGTGTAGCGCGTGTTTTGACGATGGATTTGCATGCAGACCAGATTCAAGGTTTTTTTGATATTCCGGTAGACAACATTTATGCATCGCCTGTTTTGTTGGGCGACTTAAATTTGAAAAACTACAACGATTTGATCGTCGTGTCGCCAGACGTTGGTGGTGTGGTTCGTGCACGTGCATTGGCCAAACAACTCAATTGCGATTTGGCAATCATCGACAAACGTCGCCCTAAGGCCAATGTGTCTGAGGTGATGCATGTGATCGGTGACATTGATGGACGCAACTGCGTCATCATGGACGACATGATCGACACCGCTGGCACCTTGGTGAAAGCGGCTGAAGTTTTGAAAGAGCGGGGCGCTAAAAAGGTTTATGCGTATTGCACGCATCCGATTTTTTCAGGTCCAGCCATCGAGCGTATTGCCAAAGGCGATGCGCTTGACGAAGTCGTGGTGACCAACACCATTCCTTTAACTGACGTGGCGCAAGCCTGTCAAAAAATTCGCCAACTCACGGTTGCACCGTTGATCGCAGAAACGATCCAACGTATTGCCAAAGGTGAGTCGGTCATGAGTTTGTTTTCTGACCAAGACCAGTTGTTCTAAACACAGTTTTTTCAGACAACATGCAAGCGGGGTTGGCAACAACCTTTTTTTAATCGGAGCCACACTGGTCGCGGTGGGCTCTAACAGGAGTTAGTTATGAAATTTGTCGCTTTTGAGCGCGCTAAGCAGGGTACGGGTGCGAGCCGCCGTCTGCGAATCACCGGTCGTACGCCCGGTATCGTCTATGGCGGAAAAGGTGAACCCCACCTCATCGAACTTGACCACAATGCACTTTGGCATGCCTTGAAGAAAGAATCGTTCCACGCTTCTATCTTGGACATGGAGCTCAACGGAGCCAGTTCACAAGTGCTATTGCGCGATGTGCAATACCACCCCTTCAAGCAACAAGTACTGCACATTGACTTTCAACGCATCGACGCCAACACCAAGATGAACAAGAAAGTGCCTCTGCACTACAGCGGTGAAGAGAGCTCACCTGCTGCCAAAATTGATATGTGCTTGATCAACCATGTGATGACCGAACTCGAAGTCTCATGCTTGCCTAAAGACTTGCCTGAGTTCATCGCAGTCGATTTGAGTAAATTGACCAAGGGCCATTCTTTGCACGTCAACGACATCACCTTGCCTGCTGGCGTAGTTGCTGTCACCCACGGCAAATCTAACCCTGTGTTGGTCGCTGTGGTGGCTACCAAAGCTGAAGAGCCAACGCCTCAGCAAGCTGCAGCTACTGCTGCTGCAGCCCCAGCAGCGGCTCCTGCAGCACCTGCAGCTAAAAAGTAATCGCTTTTATGCTAAAAAAAGGCCCACTTCGGTGGGCCTTTTTTATTAACGTCTTATCTTGCAACCTCACCGATAATTTGCCGCATGATCAAGCTGTTTGTTGGCCTTGGCAATCCCGGCCCTGAATATGAAGATACGCGCCACAACGCAGGGTTTTGGTGGTTAGATGCGGTTGCTCGCGACTTGAAAGCCCCCTTCCAAGTAGAGCGTAGCTACCACGGCTTGGTTGCCAAAACCAGTTTTCAAGGACACCAAGTGTGGTTACTCAAACCACAAACCTTCATGAATGTGTCTGGGAAATCGGTTCGTGCATTGGCACAATTTTTTAAAGTAGCGTCTGAAGAAATATTAGTCGTACACGATGAGTTAGACATTACACCTGGCGAGGCCAAAATCAAACTTGGTGGCGGCCATGCGGGCCACAACGGTTTACGTGACATCCACGCCCAACTTGGTACAGACCAATATTGGCGTTTGCGCATTGGCATTGGTCACCCCGGCGTGAAAGAAGAGGTGGCTAATTGGGTTCTCAAAAAACCTGCACCTGATCAACGCAGCGCCATAGAAGACTGCATTTCACGTGCACGCTCTGCAGTGCCATTTTTGTTATCTGGCGATATGGTGAAGGCGACCCAGTTGGTACATACAGCCAAACCACCAAGGCCCAAGCCCCCACGCCCAGAAGCTGTGTAATTAAGAAGTTGCTTGGTTTTGCAAGCGGCGAAACTTTTCCCACAAAGTTTCTTGCGATTCCACATGTTGCGGATGAATAGGAATACAGGCTACAGGACACACTTGCACACACTGGGGCTCGTCAAAGTGGCCTACGCACTCAGTGCATTTGTCAGGGTTGATTTGGTAGATCTCAGGCCCTAAAAAAATAGCTTCATTCGGGCACTCAGGCTCGCACACATCGCAGTTAATGCATTCGTCGGTGATCATCAAAGCCATATGTATTCGCCTTATGCTTTGAGTTGCGTCTGGTGGTAGACGGGCTGAGGCGGTAAATCTGCCAAATGCGCGGTGTCTGCCCAACTCACAACTTGCCATTGGCCATTGGTACATGACACATGGTTGATGCCAGCGTTGGGAATATCGCATACGCGTCTTCCATCCAAAGTGTGTTGCTGTGCATGTCGCCAAACCATGTCGAGCACGCCGCCATGCGTAACCACCACCACATGGCCATCCACATACTGAGCGGCCAATTCATTCATCGTCTGCATCACGCGGTCGTGCAAAACTTGCGCGCTTTCTGCGCCTTCCACTGCCACTTGTGAATTGAATGCCAACCATTGGGCCCACGCTTCGGGATATTGGAGTTTGATTTCTTGCGCGGTCAGCCCTTCAAAAATACCGTAGCACTGCTCTTGCAAGCCAGGATCTAAAACAGCTTCGAAACCTAAAAGCTCAGCAATCGGTTGCGCTGTTTGATGTGCGCGCTCCAATACGCTACTGACAAGGCCATGTATTTCGCGTTTGTCAGCACGCCACTGCTCTAGGGTGTGTGCAAAGCGTTTCTTTAGACGCTGTGCTTGTAACTGCCCTATATCGTTTAAGGGGATATCAATCCGCCCTTGGAAACGCAGTTCGCGGTTCCAATCGGTTTCTCCATGGCGAATCAATAAAAAGTTGGTCATTTTTTTGCGGATGCGTTGGCGTCTTTTAAGACCATCAGTTTTTGATAGACAGCAGGCGACACCAAGTTATTGCCATCACCCTCGCCGCCGAGCAAAGCAATTTCTCGCACAAATGTGCTCGAGATAAATTGATATGGAGCGCTTGGCGTTAGAAAGACAGTCTCTACATCGGGCATCAATTGGCGGTTCATGCCTGCGAGCTGGAATTCGTAATCAAAGTCGGTGCCAATGCGTACGCCACGCACCATCACTTTGACATGCTGTTCTCTCACAAAGTCACGCATCAAGCCATCAAACGGCATCACTTTGACTTTTTTATTGTTTTTTAATACCTCGCGCGCCATAGATAAACGGTCATCTAAAGAAAACAATGTTTTTTTATGGTGGGCCGCAGCAACTGCCACGATGACCGTGTCGAATAATTTGGAAGCGCGCGCGACGATGTCTTCATGCCCCAAGGTGACGGGGTCAAAAGTGCCTGGGTAAATGGCAATCACGGGTTCAGACATAGTGGCTCCTGAAATTTTTGATGTGCATGCAAGCGATTATGCAATCCGTTGCAACAAGTGGGCATGTACGTTGCCTGCCTTCAAATATCTATATGTTTGCAAGCCTTGGGCTGATAGCTCGGCGTCATTCCATTTTTTAGGGGCTTCCAAATAGATCCATCCATTGAGCTTGATGCTTTGGGCAGCAGCTTTTAGCGCAGGTTCAAACAATTGACTTTCAAAAGGCGGATCGATGAAAACAAGATCCCAACTTTGGGGCGCTTGTCTTGCAAGCCAAGAAACTCCATCGGTTCGCTGAACATGCACGGCAGATGCTTTTAGGCGATCGATATGCGCTTGAAGTTGCTCTACCAACACAGTATCTTGCTCGCAGAGTTGCACCACACTGGCTTCGCGTGATGCTGCTTCTAGCCCCAATGCGCCAGTGCCCGCAAAGATATCCACGCATTTCCATCCGAGCAATGACTGCCCCAGCCAATTGAACAAGGTCTCGCGCACACGGTCTGGCGTAGGACGCAGGCCAGATTTGTTCGCCACGGGCAATTTGGTTCTTCGCCATTGTCCGCCAATGATGCGGACTTCTCCAGCGCCCTTGTGCGCGGGTGCAGGCTTATCTTTGGGAGATGTTGGGCGCGTAAACGGTTTCATAGAATGCTTGATTCTAGAAACCCCGCACATGTTTAGTTTTTTTAAGAAAAAATCTCCGCAAGAGCCTTCAAAGGCAGAGCCTCAACAAGCACCCACTCAGACACGCCAGAGTTGGCTGCAACGCTTGGGCAAAGGCTTGCAACGCACAGGCCAAAGCATTAGCAGCGTGTTCACGGGGACGCGCATTGACGATGCGCTTTATGAAGAACTGGAAACAGCGCTCTTGATGGCTGACACCGGCGTTGCCGCTACCGAATACCTGTTGAAAGACTTGAAGTTGCGCGTGAAAGAGACATCGACCACAGAGCCAGCAGCAGTCAAAGCGCTGTTGGCGCAATCCATCACGCAATTACTCACTCCGTTACAACAAACATTGACCGTTGGTGAACACGTCCCAACCGTGATCATGGTCGCTGGGGTGAACGGTGCTGGCAAAACCACGTCCATTGGCAAACTCACCCGCCATTTGAGCGAAAGCGGTGCCTCGGTCTTACTGGCTGCAGCCGATACGTTTCGTGCAGCAGCCAAAGAGCAATTGGGTGTTTGGGCCACGCGCAACTCGGTCGATATCGTCTCGCAAGCGGGAGGCGATCCAGCCGCTGTGAGTTTTGACGCAGTCTCTGCCGGCAAGGCCCGCGGCAAAGACGTGGTGTTGGTAGACACTGCCGGACGGCTACCAACCCAACTCCATTTGATGGAAGAGTTGAAAAAGATCAAACGCGTCGTCCAAAAGGCAGATCCGACCGCGCCACATGAAGTACTTCTTGTCATCGACGGGAACACTGGGCAAAACGCACTGGCGCAAGTCAAGGCCTTTGACGAAGCCTTGGGCCTCACCGGCTTGGTAGTTACCAAATTGGACGGAACAGCAAAAGGCGGGGTTTTGGCCGCCATTGCCCTGTGGGGGCAGTCTCGCGTCGCAACTGGTGGGAGTGTGGTGCCGGTTTATTTCATTGGCGTGGGCGAAGCCGTGGAAGACTTGGAGACGTTTAATGCCCAAGAATTTGCCCAAGCTTTGTTGCAGTAAGGCCCCATATTGGCCATCCAAGGGCCTTTTTATCCTGCCAAACAACAAAGTTAGCACTCCTTGCCATAGAGTGCTAAAATCGCCATAAGTACCCGAAAGGACTACAAATGACGACCTTATCAAGTTCCACATTGGCTGTTGCCAACCCTTGGGCGCTGGTCCCATCGCTAGGCAATTTAGACGCGTATATCTCCGCGGTGAACCGCATGCCCATGCTCACCTTAGAGCAAGAGCAGGAGTTCGCCCGTAAACTGAAGAACGAGAATGATCTTGAGGCTGCCGGTAAGTTAGTGCTCTCTCACTTGCGTTTGGTGGTGTCGATTTCTCGCCAATACTTGGGCTACGGTTTACCCCATGGCGACCTGATCCAAGAAGGCAATATCGGCCTAATGAAAGCCGTCAAGCGCTTTGACCCCGACCAAGGCGTGCGCTTGGTGAGTTACGCCCTCCACTGGATCAAAGCCGAAATCCATGAGTACATCTTGAAGAACTGGCGCATGGTGAAAGTGGCAACCACCAAAGCCCAGCGCAAACTCTTCTTCAATTTGCGCTCGATGAAACAAGGCTTCAAAGCCGATGCAGATGCCTCTGACTCCGACATGCACCGTAGCACGCTCAATCCGCAAGAGGTAGATGCTGTCGCTAAGCAACTCAAGGTCAAGCCCGAAGAAGTGCTGGAGATGGAAATGCGCATGTCGGGTGGCGACGTGATGCTAGACCCCACACCCAACGACGAAGGTGAAGAGGCTTTTGGCCCGATCGCTTACTTAAGCGACGTCAACCACGAACCCACCGTCATGATGGCGGCGCACCAGCGCGATGTCTTGGCGTCTGACGGTATTGCTGCCGCCTTAGAAGTACTCGACGAGCGTAGCCGTCGCGTGGTCGAAGAGCGTTGGCTCAAGGTACAAGACGATGGCTCAGGCGGTATGACGCTGCATGAACTAGCAGCCGAGTACGGTGTAAGCGCAGAGCGTATCCGTCAAATTGAAGTTGCCGCCATGAAAAAAATGAGGGCAGCTTTGGCCGAATACGCCTAAGGCTTCAGCAAGATAGCGATGTCTTGCGCAATCGCCTGCGCCCCACTGCCGTAGCGACTAAATAAACGCACTTGGCCTTGGGCGTCGAAGATGTAACTGCCCGCCGAATGGTCCATGGTGTAACTCGTAGGCGTTTTGCCATCGACCTTCTTGTAGTAAATCTTGAATTCTTTGGCTACCTCTACAAGCTGCTCAGATGTGGGGATTAAGGCCACAAAGCTCGGATCGAAGTTGGTGACGTAGGCACTGAGTAACTCGGCCGTGTCGCGCACAGGGTCTACGGTAATGAATATGGCTTGTAGTTTTTCGCCGTTAGCACCTAATAAACGTTTGACCTCTACCAGTTCAGTCATGGTGGTGGGGCATACATCGGGGCACTGGGTGTAGCCAAAAAATACCACGACCACTTTGCCTTTGAAGTCCGTTAACTTGCGCTCTTGGCCTGTGTGGTCTTTGAGGGAAAACCCCTTCGCATAGTTTGCACCCGTGACATCGATGGCGTTGAATTTGGGTGTATCTGGACTGCAGGCACCAAACAGCGTCAAGCCGCAGACAAGGGCAAGTCCAAACGCCAGGCTCGCCATTGGGCGGCGTTGGGTGTAAATATTCATAAATAGTGGTCTATCAATAAGGCCGCAAACAACACACTCAAGTGGATAAGCGAGAAGCGAAATGTTTTGCGCGCTAACGCATCAGAGTAGTTACGCCACAAAGCCCAGCCATAGCCACAAAACCCGATACTCAAAATAACAGCAGCCACCAAATAAAACCAACCGCTCATGCGGTAGACAAAAGGCATCAAACACGCTGCAAACAAAACAATGGTGTAGAGCCATATCTGCAGGCGGGTGAATTCGTTACCGTGGGTCACGGGCAACATGGGCAATCCTGATTTGCGGTAATCCTCCACGCGGTAAAGCGCAAGCGCCCAAAAATGCGGTGGCGTCCACAAGAAAATAATCAAGAACAAAATCAGCGCTTCAGGCCCGACATCACCTGTCATCGCAGCCCAACCCAACACGGGAGGCATAGCGCCAGATGCACCACCAATCACAATGTTTTGTGGCGTCAAGGGCTTGAGGATGACGGTGTAGATGACGGCATAGCCCACAAACGTGGCGAAGGTCAGCCACATCGTGAGTGGATTGACCCACACATACAAGAGCCAAGAACCAAAGGCGCACATCAATCCAGAAAAAACCAAAGTCTCCGTGTCAGACAACTCGCCTTTTGCGGTGGGGCGCCATGCTGTGCGTTTCATAACTGCATCTATTTTCTTTTCAACAATGCAATTGAAGGCCGCGGCAGCTCCCGCCACAAACCAAATACCTACGCAAGACCACAGGCCTAACTGCAATTCGTCCCAGGTTGGCACGCCCGGCACAGCCAGCACCATGCCTATCAATGCGCAGAAAACGATCAATTGAATGACGCGCGGCTTGGTCAGCGCATTGAATTGGCGCAAGCGAGTCATCAGAGAGAAGTTGTCGGTCATACAGTTTTCAGTTTACGCGCTATGCACAGCAACCAAACCATGGTGATGCATAGTGCGGCAGCACCACCCGTGTGGACGACGGCGGCGATCAAGGGCCAATCCAAGACAACATTAGAAAGCCCAGTTAAAAGCTGCAACAACAACAAAGCGCCTAAGACTTTTGCAATGTGCTTGGCACCATTCACAGACAGTAGTTGCCATGCCAAAGCACCTAAAGCAATGAAAACGACATAAGCACTTAAACGATGCACATAGTGAATGGCGGTCAATGCTTGAAAGGTCAGGGGCTCTCCCATCGCATTGAGCCCTAAGGGACGCCAAATAGTGAAGCCATTCCAAAAATCCATCAAAGGCCACCAACTGTCTTGACATTGCGGGAAGGTGTTGCACGCCAATACCGCGTAATTGGTGCTCACCCATCCCCCAGAAAGAATTTGCAACAACAGCAATGCAGCACAAATCCATGCACTCCTATAAAGTCTCGAGGAGATTTCAACTGGTGTAACTTGGCGCTGCTGATAAATTTGTATGGTCAACAAGGCCAACAACACCAAGCCGCCCAGTAAATGCAAAGTAACGATTGCCGGGAATAACTTCATCGTGACAGTGAGCGCACCGAATGCGCCTTGCACACACACCCATAGCAAAGTGAAGGTTGGTAATTTCGTGTTGGAACCTTGCGACCGTTTCGACCAAGCAAACCAGGCCAAGGTCAATATGCAGCCACCTACCCCCATGGCCATATAGCGGTGGATCATTTCAATCCATGCTTTTTGGTGCGTCACAGGGCCAGTAGGCATAGCAGTTTGCGCTGCGTCTATGGCGCTGATAGCACCTACTGGGCTTGCAAATCCATAACAACCGGGCCAATCGGGGCAACCCAAACCAGAATCGGTCAGACGCGTAAAAGCACCAAACAACACTAAATCAAAAGTGATGAAAAGGGTCAGTTGCGTGAACCAGACCACCCGCTGTGAATTAGAGGCAGAAGACTGTCGCAACCAGATCCAGCCCAAAGGAACAGACGCCACCAAAGCACCCAAGATCAGCAGGTGCAGTGTTGGAGCGAAGTTATAAAGCGAGTTCATCGGCCAGGCACATCCCATGACGCAGAGGCACGCAACAAACGCTCCATGTCGCGCTTCGCTTTTAATGCACCTTCGGCATTGAGTTGCGCAGGGAAGCGCATCATCCATTCACCCATAGGGTCGACCATGTACAAGTGGTCTTCTAACTTCTTATTGGCTTCTGGTTGCAACCATTGCGCGAGCGCTTTGGGGTCTATGCGCACAACTGTGGCTTCTTCTAGGGCTGGAAGCAAGGTATGGGGTATTGCAGATTTGTCGCTGACCAACCACACCCACTCGGTGCGTGGACGTTCTTTGCCCAGACCCGCCAAAATTTGGCGCTGTAAATACAAGTTTTGCTGACACGCCGCATCACATTCTGCACCTGCAACACTGAGCAGTAACCATTGGCCTTTGAGATCAGACAGCGTCATTATGGCTCCATCCAAACGCTCAACCTCTATCTTTGGAATGGAGCGCGTAGGTTGAATCAATTCACCAAAGTTGCGACGTGCCTCAGGTCTTACCCAGTAGTAAGTGATGTAAGAAGCAACGACTGGCGCTGCACAAGCCAATAAGACCAGCAACATGTTAAAGCGTCCCATGCTAGTGCGCTTGGCATCCGCTTGCGCCACCTCTGCTGGCAATGGCAAGTCATAGACGGTCATGCCAAGTGGGTGCGATGAGTCGGGAATTTTTTTATCTTGCATGGCGATAAGGCTTTATCCATTGGTACCAAAAATACAGCAGTAACTGCACAGCAGCCAATGCAAACCACTGAAAGGCATAGCCCCAATGTTTTTCAACACCAGCAGTGATTTCTGGCCAACTGCGCTGTAAACCTTCTGCATCCGCATCAGTTTGTAAGACAGTGCCTACTAGTGAGATGCCGATTTCGTTGCTAAACGCAACAACATTCAGATTTTGCCTAATAGGCAATTGCCTTGTGACCTGTCCTGTTGTTGCATCTACTGCTTCACCCAAACCCATGACCTCGGATGGAGCGGTAGCAACACGACCATTTACATACACCAAACCCTGAGGCGTATCGATAGGAGCTAACAAAGTGCGGTCTTGTTGGTGTCGCGGTATCCATCCGCGTTGCACCAAGACGCTTGTAGTCGCATCCAATTGCAAAGGGGTCAACACGATAAATCCTGAGCGTCCTTGCATGGGTCGGTTTTCCAGGTACACCGTGTGCTGCGGTAACCAACGGCCTTCAAGGCTGACACGTTGGTGCACTTGGGTCAACACGTACTTATCTTTTAAAACAGCCAAAGTGTTTAGCGCTGGTTGCGCTTGTCGCGAAAGGATGGCCGCATGCAAAGCCTCTTTCTCGTGGCCACGCGACAACTGCCAGACACCTAAACGCACGGTCAAAGCCACACCCAAGACAGTGGCCATCGTTATCACCAGCAAGGAGCGCTGTCGCGTGGCAGAGATAATGGCGTTTATGAAATTCATAGTTGCACTTGCATTTTTAGCCATCTTGGGCAGTTTGGCCTCTGCGCTCATATTCATGATGCGCTCGGGTCCGAGTGATCAACCCAAATCCAAAAACATGGTCAAGGCCTTGGGGCTCAGGGTCGGTATCTCGATCTTTCTGTTTATTTGTGTGCTGATTGGTTGGCAACTTGGCTACATACAACCAACTGGAATTGCTGCGGGTCAATAAACTTTGTGAAGGAGCCTAAAAGGTTCCTGCAAAAGCAAAGGCCGCACATGCGGCCTTTGTTCGTTTAACTAGCGCGTGAATTACAACCAGTACACCAAGATGTAGAGGCCCAACCACACCACGTCCACAAAGTGCCAATACCACGCAGCACCTTCGAAACCGAAGTGCTTGTCGGAAGTGAAATGGCCTTTTTGCAAACGCAAGGTAATGACTAACAACATCAACATACCCAAGAACACGTGGAAGCCGTGGAAACCTGTGAGCATGAAGAAGGTAGAACCATAAACGCCAGAAGTGAGTTTGAGGTTCATCTCGCTATACGCATGGCTGTATTCGTAGCCTTGCACCAACAAAAAGACAACCCCTAACGCAACCGTTAACCACATGAACTTGATGGTGGTGTCACGCTTGTTTTCAATCAAAGCATGGTGCGCAATAGTCAATGTCACACCAGAGCTCAACAACAAAGCGGTGTTGATCGTGGGCAACCAGAAGGGCGTCATCACCTGGAAGGGCTCGATGATGCCGGCTGGTGAAGCAGTAGCGCCAGCGACAACAGATGGCCAAGCCGCCTTAAAACCAGGCCACAGCAATGCATTTTCTAAATTGCCAAGTTCGGGCACCGAATGAACGCGCGCCCACCACAATGCAGAGAAGAATGCGCCAAAGAACATCACCTCAGAGAAGATGAACCAACTCATACTCCAACGGAAAGACAAATCGACTTTATGTCCGTACTGGCCTGATTCGCTCTCAGCAATCGTTTCGCCAAACCATTGGTACAGCACAAACAACCAAAATGCTAAGCCAAAGAGCAAGGAGTACTTGCCCCAGTCAGCACCATTGACCCATTGGCCAGCGCCCAAGATAACAAAGAACAAACCCAAGGCAGCCATCGCAGGGTGGCGCGAGGGTGCAGGCACATAGTAGTAAGGCGTGGTGCCGTGTGAGGTGCTACTCATTTTTTCTTCCTTCTTTACTTTGCAACGACCCAGTTGACGAAAAGCATCAACCCGGCCACAAACAAAAAACAAGCCACAAGACCAACGCCAAGCACGTGCAAAGGCGAGATTTTTGCGACATCTTCTTGGAACTCACTGCTTTTGCGAATTCCTAAAAACGACCATGCGACGGCAACCACCGAGCGCTTCAAAGATTGGAGCTTGCTCACGCGCCAGCCCCCATTTTTGTATCGGCTGGTAGTACCGCAACAGGGGCAGCAGGTGTTTTAGAGCCCACTTCAAAAAATGTGTAAGACAAGGTGATCGTCGATACATCTTTTGATAATTTCGGATCGATCACAAACACCACGGGCCATTGCTTTTTCTCGCCAGGCGCCAAGGTGTATTGGTTAAAACAGAAGCACTCCACTTTGTTGAAATGCGCCGCCGCTTGGCGTGGTGCATAGCTTGGAATGGCTTGCGCAGACATGACACGGTTTTGCACATTTTGAAACTCGTACATCACCGTCATCATTTCGCCAGGGTGAACTTGCATCGATGACTGGGCGGGCTTGAACATCCAAGGGCCACGTGCATTCGCGTCAAATTCGACTGTGATGGTCCGAGTGGTATCAACTTGCGTGTTGGTCGGCTTAGCACGGGCATTGCCAGAACCAAACACTTCGCGCTCACCCAAGGCCAAGATATTGATACCAGTGAATTCACAAATCGCACGGTACATCGGTACCAAGGCGTATCCAAAGGCAAACATGCCAACCGCCACCACGATTAACTTTTTAAGCATCACCAAATTTTGGCGGATGGGGACCATACGAATCAGCGATTCAACAACATGATTTTGGCAAAAAAGCCAATGAAAAAGACGGCTGCGACAGAAGCCAGAATCAGCCCCAGTCGTAGATTTTGCTTGCGTTGCTCTGGCGTCATTGCTTTTTAACCGATCACGCGGGTCGCCGTAGCATCAAGCTTAGGAGGTGTCTCGAAAGTATGGAAAGGTGCAGGAGATGGAACTTCCCACTCCAAGCCTTCAGCAGCTTCCCATGGTTTAGCAGATGCTTTTTCACCATGGCCCAACATCGCTGGCAAGATGATGAAGAAGAAGAAATACACCTGAGCAAATCCAAAGAAGAACGCGCCCACTGAAGCAATCATGTTGAAATCGGTGAACTGCATGGGGTAGTCTGCATAACGACGTGGCATACCTGCCAACCCCAAGAAGTGCATGGGGAAGAAGGTCACGTTGAATGCAATCAATGTCCACCAGAAATGGATCTTGCCGCGCGTTTCGTTGTACATCACGCCAGTCCACTTAGGGCACCAGTAGTAGAAGCCTGCAAACATGGCAAACAAGGAACCCGCCACCAACACATAGTGGAAGTGGGCGACCACGTAATAGGTGTCTTGTACTTGTGTGTCAATGGGGGCCATGGACAAAATCAATCCCGTGAAACCACCCATGGTGAACACGAAGATAAAACCAACAGCAAACAACATGGGGGTCTCAAATGTCATCGAGCCTTTCCACATGGTTGCGATCCAGTTGAAAACCTTCACGCCAGTAGGCACGGAGATCAACATGGTGGCGTACATAAAGAACAGTTGGCCCGTCACAGGCATACCTGTCGCATACATATGGTGGGCCCAAACGATGAACGACAAAATAGCGATGGACGATGTGGCGTACACCATCGATGCGTAGCCGAACAATCTTTTACGGGCAAAAGCAGGAACGATGTGACTGATGATGCCGAAAGCAGGCAAGATCATGATGTACACCTCTGGATGTCCGAAGAACCAGAAAATATGCTGGTACATGACGGGGTCACCACCACCAGCTGGGTTAAAGAAAGTGGTGCCGAAATGGCGGTCGGTCAACGTCATGGTGATCGCGCCAGCCAACACTGGCATCACAGCGATTAACAAATAAGCAGTGATCAACCAAGTCCAAACAAACATCGGCATTTTCATCAAGGTCATGCCAGGGGCGCGCATATTGAGAATGGTCACGATGATGTTGATAGAACCCATGATCGACGATGCACCCAACAAGTGCAGCGCAAAAATGCCGGAGTCCATCGATGGACCCATTTGCAATGTCAAAGGCGCATAGAGCGTCCAGCCAGCAGCAGGTGCGCCACCAGGTTGGAAGAAGGATGTGCTCAACATCACAGCTGCGGGAATCATCAGCCAAAAGCTGAAGTTGTTCATGCGGGCAAAGGCCATGTCTGCTGCGCCGATTTGCAAAGGAATCATCCAATTCGCAAACCCCACAAAGGCAGGCATGATGGCGCCGAACACCATGATCAAACCGTGCATGGTGGTGAGTTGGTTGAACAACTCAGGGTTGACCAATTGCAAGCCAGGTTGAAACAACTCAGCGCGGATTAGCAAAGCCAATATGCCGCCGATGATCAGCATAGTGAAAGCGAACAACAAATACAAAGTACCGATGTCTTTGTGGTTGGTAGCAAATACCCAACGTTGCCATCCGTGTGGGGCACCGTGATGGTCGTCGTGGCCATGGACGTGGCCTTGAGGATCTAGAACTGCGCTCATGATGTGTTCCTATTCAACGTTTGCGGTTAACGGGCGGCCTTGACTTCGGCGGGCTGGACCAGCTGCCCGGTCTTGTTGGACCAATTGTTTTTGGTATAGCTGATCACCGCAGCAATATCGGTGTCGCTAAGCTGCTTCCACGCGGGCATGGAGTTGTTGTTTTGGCCATTGAGCAAGACATGGATTTGCTTACCAGCGTCAGAGTTCAGAACGACAGCAGAACCATCCAAAGCCTTGATAGCGCCGCCGCCTTTGCCACTTGCTTGGTGACAGGCCACGCAATTTGCTGCATAGACTTTTTCGCCACGTTGCAAGATCTCAGGCAAGGTCCACACTTTAGAAGGGTCGTCCATCTTGGCGGCCATCTTCTTTTGCTCGACTGCCACCCATGCTGCGTAATCTTCTGCGCTCAATACTTTGACATGGATTGGCATATAAGCGTGCTCTTTGCCGCACAGCTCTTGGCACTGGCCGTGGAAATCGCCGACGGTTTCCGCGCGGAACCAAGTGTCACGCACGAAACCAGGAATGGCATCTTGCTTAACACCCAGTGATGGGACGGAAAAAGCGTGGATGACATCGTTAGCTGTTGTGATGATGCGGATTTTTTTGTTAACTGGCACCACCAGTGGATGGTCTACCTTCAGTAAGTAATCATCAATATCAACACCTTTGGCGCCATTGTTTGACATATTGCGGTGTTCATTGTCCAAGGTGGAAATGATGGCAATACCCTCGCCCTCACCCTTGATGTAGTCGTAACCCCATTTCCATTGATATCCAGTAGCCTTAATGGTGAGGTCTGCATTGGATGTGTCTTTTTGAGCAACCACTGCTTTGGTAGCGGGCAAGGCCATCAAGATCACGATGATGAAAGGGATAACAGTCCAAGCAATCTCAACTTTGACCGACTCATGGAAGCTGGCGGACTTGTGTCCAACTGACTTGCGGTGCTTCCAGATCGAATAGAACATCACACCAAAAACAGCCACAAAGATAACTGTGCAAATAATCAGCATGAACCAGTGCAACCAGCCTTGTTCTTGAGCGATCTTGGTCGCACCAGGCTGTAAATTGAGTTGCCAATTGGCTGGGCCGCCAGGAAGGTCGTTCACCGCCCAAGCCGCTGTACTCGCCCAGGTGGAAACGAACAGCAAAGCCGAAGCCAACTTCTGGAAAAGATTGTTCTTCATCACTTTTAAATGCCTTAATTGATTAGCCTGCAGGAGAGCAACCCTAGGGTTCGCCCTAATTAAACTCACAGTCCGTCATTCTAGCCTCGTATTCCCGCTAGATTTGCTCAGCAAGGTCTTCATCTGCGCCAAGGTGACTGAGGATTGGTCAGCCAACCGCACCCTTGGCAGAGGCTTGAGGGCGTGTCCGTAGATAACTTCAACCGTGAGCACCAATCTTCCTTGGTGGTCAGGCTTGGCCAAAGCCAATAAAGCATTCTCTAAGTTTTGCCGCCAACCCCGACCGCGTAAATTTTGATGGCGCTGGTGGTGCAAGTTACGCCCCAGAAGGCGTAAGTCTTTCAGTAAATCTGAGGGCGTTACGTAAGTGAGCGTGATGCGCTCCATATCCATCACGGGCTCTGCAAAGCCGGCTTGCACCAACATATCGCCCCAATCGTGCATGTCTGTAAAGGCATGTGAGGGGTCGCCCCACCCCATCTCTTGGTAAATCGGTTGGAGTTCTCGCAGGGTATCTGGCCCTAGGCTCGAGAACATCAAAAACCCATCGGTAGACAGCAAACTATGCCAAGCACGCAACAAAGACTGTGGCGCCACCGCCGTGTGCAAAGCCATATTGGCCCAGACCATATCGGCAACTTCTTGTTGAGGCAAGCCCTTTGCGAGGCTTGCGATAGAAACCGCCCTGCGTTGCCACAGTTTCCACCAAGGATTTGTAAGTACAACTTTCGCTTTTTGTAAGCGCAACTCGGAAGTCTCTAGCACCAAACAGTTAGCCTTGGGATATCGCGCTCGCACTGCCACATGGGTTCGTAACCCGCCATTCACTGGCGCCCAATCGACCCATTGTTTGGGCTGCAAGCGAATCCACTGCAACCGCTCTTCCATGCGCCTTCCAATTTCTTCATGCAACCACGGTGTTTCCGGGTGGTTTAACTGTGACCAACGCTCGCTGGCGATAGGGTCTATGGTGGGAACAAGGTCTACAGAGGTGGCTTCTGACATGGCAAGTCAGTATAGATTCCATGTTTGACAGTCGGTTTGAATGGCCTGCTTGGATGCAGCGCTTACGCTTGCCCAGCATTTGCCATATTTGCGAGGCTTGGCCCAGTTCTGCTTTGTGCGATGCGTGCGTGCATCAATTTGGCCAACCTATTTCGCGTTGCCCTACCTGTGCCTTGCCTGCGTTTGGAAGCAGGTGTTTTCCTTGCCATTACGAACCCCCGCCGCTGGACAAATGCTTGACAGCGGTGACCTACGGTCACCCGTGGTCAGACTGCATCGCCAAATTCAAATTCCATGGCGATGTGGGTCTAGCCCGCCAGCTTGCGCAGTTGATGCGCAACGCGCCTTGGGTAGAACCTGCTTTAGAAATGGCCGACAGCGTGATCGCCGTGCCCTTGTCTGCATCACGTCTGCGTGAGCGGGGTTTCAACCAAACTTATGAATTAGCCAAACACTTGGAACCACAAAAAGCAGATGGTAGCCAAACACTTGGAACCACAAAAAGCAGATGGCAGGTCTCTTTTGCGCTTAGAGCATTCCGTCCACCAAGTAGGGGCAAGCCGCGCAGAGCGTTTGGCGCAAGCAAGTAACACCTTCTGGGTCGACCCGATGCGCTTACCAAGTCTCAAAGGAAAACGCGTGGTGTTACTCGACGATGTCATGACTACAGGCGCCACCTTATTTGAAGCCGCCCGCACCTTGCGCAAAGCAGGAGTTACGCATATCTCAGGCTTGGTGTTTGCGCGGGCTCAACTAACGGAAACGTGAGTCGCGCGAGAATGCGTCTATGTTTCATATCGTGCTGGTGCATCCAGAAATTCCACCCAACACTGGCAACGTTATCCGCCTAGCGGCCAACACCGGTTGCAGTTTGCATTTGATCGAGCCACTGGGTTTTTCGATGGAAGACAAGCACATGCGCCGTGCTGGGCTTGACTACCACGAGTATGCGCATGTGGCGCGTTATCCAAGTTGGCAAGATTTCTTGGCTACCGCAAAACCAACGGCTGAGCGCATGTTTGCCCTAACGACCAAAGGCTCGCATACCGCACACGACGCGCAATTTCAAGAAGGGGACTGGTTGGTATTTGGTTCTGAAACCGCTGGCTTACCTCCAGCGATTCGCGAAAGTTTTCCAGCAGAACAACGCCTACGTTTGCCCATGCTCGAGGGGCAACGCAGTTTGAATTTATCGAATTCGGTCGCGGTAATTGTTTACGAAGCTTGGCGCCAAAACGGCTTTAGGCATAAAGCCTGGTAACAGTTTCGGCCACGCACACGGGCTTGTCGCTGCCCTCGCGTTCGACGGTGACGCTCCACACCAACTGCATGCCGTTGTTGTCGACGGGATCACAAGATTTCAAAGACATCTTGGCCCGCAAGCGCGAACCCACCAGTACGGGGGCGGTAAAGCGCACTTTATTCACACCATAGTTAATTCCCATTTTTTGGTCTTGCACTTTGAAAGCTTTGGCAAAAAACTGCGGCATCAAAGACAGCGTCAAAAACCCATGGGCGATCGTCGTTCCAAACGGACCTGCTTTGGCGCGCTCGGGGTCAATATGGATCCACTGGTGGTCACCGGTGGCATCGGCAAACTGGCTCACATGTTCTTGGGTGACGGTGATCCATTCACTGGCAACTTCGCCTTGGCCTACGAACTGGGGAACGCTTTGGAGTGTTTCAAAAATTTTCATAGAGAGACTTTAGCGAATAAACCCTCCTCTACACTTGGGGGTTATCTCTAACCCGTTGACCCTCCCCCATGAGCGCTTTCCAAGAAGAAGAAGTTTTGTCCGTTCACCATTGGACCGACCGCCTGTTTAGTTTCACTACCACCCGCGATCAAGCCCTACGGTTCTCCAACGGCCACTTCACCATGATCGGGCTGCGGGTGAATGAGAAGCCTCTGTTGCGCGCTTACAGCATCGTCAGCGCCAATTACGAAGAACACTTGGAGTTTCTGAGCATCAAGGTGCAAGACGGCCCACTGACCTCGCGCCTGCAACATATCAAAGTGGGCGACAAGATCATTGTTGGCCGCAAGCCCACGGGCACTCTGCTGATTGACTATCTCTTGCCTGGCAAAAATCTGTATTTGCTTTCCACCGGCACGGGGATGGCGCCTTTTCTGAGCGTGATCCGCGACCCTGAAACCTATGAGCGTTTTGAGAAAGTCATCTTGGTCCACGGTGTGCGCGAAGTCAAAGAACTGGCCTACCACGACTACCTCACCCAAGAGTTGCCCAATCACGAGTTTTTGGGCGAGATGGTGCGTGAGCAGTTCTTGTATTACCCCACCGTGACCCGCGAGCCTTTTAAAAACCAAGGCCGTTTGACCGACGCAATTGAAAGCGGCAAGTTGTTTACCGACTTGGGCCTACCCGCATTCGACGCCGGCCGCGACCGCGTGATGATTTGCGGCAGCCCGCAAATGTTGAAAGATCTCAAGCGCATGCTCGAAGCGCGTCATTTCAAAGAGGGCAACACCACAACGCCTGGTGATTTTGTGATTGAACGCGCTTTTGCGGAACAGTAATTGCGTTGCGCTAAACGGCTATCGGCAATCCAACCAGCTTCTCAAGTTCTTCGCGCGCCAAGCCCTCCACCGCATCGATCAAACGCAAACCCTGCGCAGTGATTTCTAAAGTGGCCAAGTCGGTATAGATGCGCTTCACGCAAGCCAAGCCCGTGATCGGATAAGTGCAAGCAGGAACAATCTTGCTCTGGCCTTGTTTGGTAAGCAAATCCATCATCACCCAAGTTTGTTTGGCACCAATCGCCAAATCCATCGCGCCGCCTACTGCGGGAATGGCATCTGGCTCACCCGTATGCCAATTGGCCAAATCGCCTTTGACGCTCACCTGAAACGCACCCAACACACAAATGTCTAAATGCCCGCCACGCATCATGGCGAAGCTGTCGTTGTGGTGCACAAAAGCGCCACCTTGCAACAAAGTGACCGGCTGTTTACCCGCGTTGATCAAATCGAAATCTTCGTCTTCAGGTGCAGGCGCGGGGCCCATGCCCAAGATGCCGTTTTCGCTGTGCAAGATGATCTCTAAACCCTTTGGCAAATGGTTCGCCACTTGGGTCGGCATGCCGATGCCTAAATTGACATAAACACCCTCTGGAATGTCTTGCGCCACACGCGCAGCGACTTGGTCTTTGGTTTTACGTTGATAGGCCATAGGGTCGTTCTTTTTCTCAGACCTGTTTTTTAAAGCCACCACCTACCGTGGCGGTGCGGGGAATTTGCACAATGCTGTGCACAAAAATGCTGGGCGTCACGATAGTCTCTGGGTCTAAGGTACCCAAGGGGACGACTTCATGCACAGACGCCACAGTACGCTTAGCGGCCATGGCCATCACGGGGCCAAAGTTGCGCGCTGATTTGCGGTATGTCAGATTGCCCCAGCGGTCGCCGCGTTCTGCTTTGATCAGAGCCACATCGCCATAAATCGGGTGTTCGAGCACATACATGCGCCCATTGATTTCTCGCGTTTCTTTAAGAGAACCGTCTTTGTTTTTAGCGAGGTCTGTGCCGAAACCAGTCGGCGTGAAGAACGCGCCAATGCCTGCGCCTGCCGCGCGAATACGTTCAGACAAATTGCCCTGTGGAACGAGTTCCAGTTCGAGCTTGCCAGAGCGGTACAAACCGTCGAACACATAACTATCTGTCTGGCGGGGAAAGCTGCAAATTAGTTTGTCAACTCGGCCAGTTTTAAGAATGGCTGCTAAACCCGCATCGCCATTGCCCGCGTTGTTATTGACCAGCGTGAGATGGCGCGTTTGGCTGCCGTCCAATACCTCAAGCAAGCCGTCGATCAACTCGTCCGGAATGCCCGCAGTGCCAAACCCGCCCACCATGATGGTCGCGCCATCGTCGATTTTTCCGATGGCCTGCACCACCGTATCAGCTTGCTTGTTGATCATGGGTTTTAAACGCGCTCGATGATCAAGGCGATGCCCTGGCCCACACCAATACACATGGTGCACAAGGCGTAACGGCCTTGGGTGCGATGCAGTTGGTACATCGCGGTGGTGATCAAACGCGCGCCACTGGCGCCCAAAGGGTGGCCCAAGGCGATCGCACCACCGTAGGGATTGACGCGCGGGTCGTCATCTTGAAGCCCAAGTTGGCGCAAGACTGCCAAGCCTTGTGCGGCAAAGGCTTCGTTGAGTTCAATCACATCCATTTGCGCCAAGGTCAAACCGGTCAACGCCAACACTTTTTGTGAAGCGGGCGCAGGGCCAATGCCCATGATGCGGGGTGGCACACCAGCGGTGGCCATGCCCACAATGCGCGCTTTAGGCGTCAAACCTTGTTTGGCAGCGGTTTGTTCATTAGCAAGAATCAAAGCGCATGCGCCGTCGTTCACGCCACTGGCATTACCCGCAGTGACCGTACCGTCTGGACGCACCACAGGTTTGAGTTTGGCGAGCGACTCCATGCTGGTAGCGCGTGGATGCTCATCGACATTGACCACCAGCGCATCGCCTTTTTTCTGGGGGATGGTGACGGGGCAAATTTCGGAATCGAAGTAGCCGGCCTTTTGCGCAGCCACGGCCTTAGTTTGACTGGCCAATGCCATACGGTCTTGGTCTTCGCGGTTGATTTTGAAATCGGCTGCAACGTTCTCAGCCGTTTCGGGCATCGAGTCGACGCCGTATTTTTCTTTCATCAATTTATTGATAAAGCGCCAGCCGATCGTCGTGTCATAGACCGTATTGGTGCGGCTAAATGCGCTCTCAGCCTTGGGCATGACAAACGGTGCGCGGCTCATGCTCTCGACGCCACCGGCAATCATCATGCTGGCTTCGCCCGCTTTGATCGCACGTGCAGCAGTCCCCACCGCATCCATGCCGGAACCGCACAAACGGTTGATGGTGGCGCCAGGCAAATCCATGGGCAAACCGGCCAGCAAACTCGCCATATGCGCTACGTTGCGGTTGTCTTCGCCTGCTTGGTTGACGCAACCGTAAATCAGGTCGGTCACGGCCATCCAATCTACCTTGGGGTTACGGGCCATCAAGGCTTGCAGCGGAACGGCGGCCAAGTCATCGGTACGGACTGAAGACAAAGCGCCGCCGTAGCGGCCAAAGGGTGTGCGGATAGCGTCGCAAATGAAGGCTTGGGTCATGGTTTTCCTGTGGATCTTGTTTCTTCCCTAAATGTATCAATAGTTGCGGGCGTCCATGCGCAACCTAGAGTGTCACGCGCGACACCTGAGTGACAATGCCTCGCATGTTCCAACCCAGCCAAGCCGATGTGCGTAAATTCTTTTGTGCAGTCTTTGCCAAATGGCAAACCGCACAAACCATGGATGCGCTAGAAACCTTGGCCAGCCAATGGGTCGCCGAGCACCCCGAATACCACGCAGATTTCGCCAACGAGGCGGCGGCACTTGACAAAATGTACGACGTGGAAGACGGCAAGACCAACCCGTTTTTACATTTGTCCATGCACTTATCCGTCAGCGAGCAGTGCTCAATTGACCAACCGCGCGGCATTCGGCAAGCGGTGGAGTTGCTCACTGCGAAGCGCGACTCTTTGCACGACGCGCACCACGAAACCATGGAAGCCCTCGGGCAAATGATTTGGGAAAGCCAACGTAGCGGGAGGCCACCCGATGGTCAGGCGTATATTGATGCGGTGCAGCGGTGTGCCACACGTGATTAACTCTAAAAAAGGAAACGAGACATGACCTATCCACGTATTGTTCAAAAAGTATTGGCGCTCGGCCTGGTGGCCTTACTCTCTTCGCCTTGGGCGTTGGCGCAAAACTACCCCAGTAAATCCATCAAATTTATTGTTCCGTTTCCAGCTGGAAGCGCTACCGATAACGTCGGTCGCATCTTGGCCCAAGCTATGGGCGAGGCCTTAGGCCAATCGATCACCATCGAGAACAAAGCAGGTGCTAACGGTATCTTGGGAGCAGAGGCCGTCAAAGCGTCGCCTGCAGACGGCTATACGTTTTTGGTGACCACCAGCACAACACAAGCTGCCAATGTGCACCTCTACCGCAAACTGTCGTATGACCCCGTCAAAGATTTCACGCCGATTGGCAAAGTTGGTGAGACCGGATTTATCTTGATGGTGAACTCTGACTTCCCAGCCAAAGACATGAAGGAGTTCATCTCTTATGCCAAAGCCAACCCTGGTAAATTGGCCTACGGGCACGGGTCTTCTGGGTCCTTGGTTTCTGCAGCCATGTTGTGTGAGTTGGCAGGCCTGCAAACTGTGAGCGTGCCTTACAAAGGCATTCCGCCTGCGATGACAGATTTATTAGGCGGTCAATTGCAGTTCGCTTTTGCTGACGTAGGCAATGCAGTTTCGCAAATGAATGGTGGACGTATGCGTGGCCTTGGCGTCACAACCCGCAAACGCGCTGGCAAAGCCCCCAATGTCCCCTCCATAGGCGACACGGTGAAAGACTACAACGTCAGCGCTTGGTTTGGATTGATGGCACCAGCCGGACTTCCTGCCGATGTGCACAAAAAGGCCTCTGCCGCCTTTTTGGCCGTGTTGGCCAAACCAGAGGTGCGCGAAAAAATTCAAGGCGTAGGAATTGACTTGGACGTGGAAGACTCTGCCACCCTAGCCAAAACCATCGATGCAGAAATCAAAAAATGGGGCGGATGGGTAAAAGCAGCAGGCATTACGCCTGAGTAAGCTCAGCGGAAACGCGATTGAGGAACGACCTTTAAATCACCCTGCTGTGATGCCACATAGTTAGCCAATTCTTTGAGTTCGGCTAGGCTGTATTGCTTGGCAATACCGCCCATCACTCCGTTGTTACGGCCCCAAGCGCTGTTGCCTTCTACTTTGTAGGACTTCAAAGCAACATACAAATAGTCTGCGTTTTGGCCAGCGATTTTGGGATAGCTGGGATCGATTGGCTTAGCGAAGTTCTCACCATGGCATGAGGTGCAAGCACCTTTGGCAACCAATGCAGCCACATTGGGTTTGGCTTGTGTTGCTTTGTCGGGCAAGGCAGCACCTTCAACTTTTCCATGCGCTGCGTAATACGCAGAGATATCTGCGATATCTTGTTCAGACAAGCTGTAAGCAACGCCTTTCATGGTGGGATGGCGGCGCTCGCCTTTTTTGTATGAGGTCAAAGCGTTGGCGATGTATTTCTCGCCTTGTCCGGAGATTTTGGGGACTTTGTACACTTCAGGAAAGCTGGCTTGGTAGCCTTGGATGCCGTGGCAGCCAATACACATGGCTATTTTGGTTTCGCCTGCTTTGGCGTCGCCTTTGATGTCTTGGGAAAAACTAACAGTCGTCGCAGTGGCGACAACAAAAGCAAATGCGAGTGAGAGAGACTTGTTCATAAGTTGGTATAGCCAAGACAGAAATAAAAATCAACCTCAAATTATATAGAGCCCCTTAAGATGAAATTTACCGGTACAGACAACTACGTTGCCACCCAAGACCTGATGCTGGCTGTCAATGCGGCCATCACCCTCAAACGCCCACTGCTCGTCAAGGGCGAGCCTGGTACAGGCAAAACCATGTTGGCAGAAGAAGTTGCCCAATCTTTAGGCATGCCTTTGCTGCAATGGCATATCAAATCGACCACCAAAGCCCAACAAGGCCTCTACGAATACGACGCCGTAAGCCGCCTGCGCGACAGCCAAATGGCTGACTTAGACGGTGGCGAGCGCGTCAAAAATATTGAGAACTACATCATCAAGGGCGTGCTTTGGCAAGCTTTTACCGCCGAAGAACCTGTTGCATTGCTAATTGACGAAATCGACAAAGCCGACATTGAATTCCCTAACGACTTGCTGCGAGAAATCGACCGTATGGAGTTTTATTGCTACGAAACGCGTCAACTCATCAAAGCGAAAAACCGTCCTTTGGTGTTCATCACGTCCAACAACGAAAAAGAGTTGCCAGACGCTTTTCTGCGCCGCTGCTTCTTCCACTACATCAAGTTTCCAGAAGCTGAGACCATGCGCAAAATCGTTGCGGTGCATTACCCCAATCTGAAAAAAGAATTGCTCAATGTCGCCATGAAGACTTTCTTCGACATCCGTAACCTTTCCGGATTGAAGAAAAAACCTTCTACCAGCGAACTACTCGACTGGCTCAAGCTGTTGGTGGCAGAAGACATTCCGCTAGAAGCTTTACAAACACAAAACGACAAAGTAGCGGTTCCACCATTGGTTGGTGCATTGCTTAAAAACGAACAAGACGTCACTTTGTTTGAAAAGCTAGTCTTTATGCAAAGTCGCAATCGTTAAGCTGGCTTGAACAGTCCATCTCTAAACATAGAAAAACAAACTTAAAACAAAAAAATGGGACCTCTACTCGAAGGCTTAACTGACGCTATAGGTTTTATCGTGGGAGCGCTCTTGGGCTATGGACTTGGCGTAGCACTTGGTCTCAATTTGTTCGCCGAAGGCTATGGAACGGGCAGTATCGTGGCCATCTTGCTAGTGGGCTTAGGCGGTGGCATGGGCTTGCAAGCTGCACGGTACATCAGAGACCGCCAGAATCGAACCCCAGACGCAGATTGATTTAAAGACACGCCGACTTTAAGACACAACGAAACATGCTGATCGACTTCTTCTACACCTTGCGCGAGGCCAAGTTACCGGTTTCGGTCAAGGAATACCTCACCCTACTTGAGGCACTGCAAGCCCAAGTGGTAGGCCCTGGAAGTGACTCTTGCAGCATAGACGACTTTTATTTTTTAAGTCGTATCACGCTCATCAAAGACGAAAAACATTTTGATAAATTTGACCGCGCCTTTGGTTCGTATTTCAAAGGCGTTGAAATGCTCGGCGACTTCACCAAAGAAGTTCCCAACAGCTGGCTAGAAAAACTTTTACAAAACGAACTCAGTCCTGAACAAAAAGCCGCCATTGAAAAAATGGGCTGGGACGAGTTGATGGAAACTTTGAAGAAGCGCCTAGAAGAACAAAAAGAACGCCACCAAGGTGGCAACAAATGGATTGGCACGGGCGGCACATCTCCATTTGGCAATGGCGGTTACAACCCACAAGGCATTCGTATCGGCGGCAAAGGCGGCAACAAAAGCGCAGTCAAAGTGTGGGACCAACGCGCTTACCAAGACTACGACGACACGCAAGAGTTGGGCACCCGCAACATCAAAGTCGCCTTGCGCCGCTTACGCCGTTTTGCGCGCGAAGGCTCGGCCGATGAATTAGATTTGCCAGACACCATTCGCGCCACGGCAGCCAATGCTGGCTATCTAGATATCAAGATGATTCCTGAGAGGCATAACAACGTCAAAGTCTTGTTGCTCATGGAC
>CAIRQX010000040.1 GCA_903880855.1 uncultured Burkholderiales bacterium
CGCAGCGCATTAAGTCTAGCCCTTTTGCCATGGATGCAAGCGATTGCTGCGCCTGCTGATCGTGACAGGCCTTGGCGTGTCAACCCCTTTGCCTTGGGGGTAGCCAGTGGCCGACCAAGACCAGACTCAGTCGTCTTGTGGACGCGCTTGCTAGTCGATGAGCAAGACCGCGCAGTTGCAGGCAATGACGCAATCGATGTCACGATCGAAGTGTTTGCTGATAACGCTTTAAAGCAACGCGTGCATCTGGCAAAAATTACCACAGACGCAAGCCGCGGCCACAGCGTGCATCTGTTGGTGCAGTCACTGCAACCGAGCACAGACTATTGGTATCGCTTCCGTCAAGGCGATGCGACCAGCACGGTAGGACATACGCGGACAGCTCCTGCTTTGCAGGCAGATGTAGCCATGTTGCGCATCGCTTTGTCTTCATGCCAACACTACGAAGCAGGGTTGTTTGTAGCGCACCAAGAAATTGCCCAGCTAGATTTAGACTTCGTCTTGTTTGTAGGTGACTACATCTACGAGTCGAGCAACGCGCAGTACACCACGCGCAAACACATTACAGAAGAACCTAAAACCTTAGACCAATACCGCGCCCGCTACGCCCTCTACAAACAAGACCCGATGTTGCAAGCCTCACATGCTGCACACCCATGGGTGTTGATGTGGGACGACCACGAAGTCGTCAACGATTACGCCAACCAAGTAGATATGAAGAACACGCCGGTGCCAGAATTTTTGGCAAGACGTGCGGCTGGCTACCAAGCGTATTTCGAACACCAACCTGTTTTGTTAGGCCCAGACCCCAAAAGCCCACAACGTGCATCTATGCGCTTACACGACCAGTTTGCATGGGGTCGATTGGCCGATATCTGGACGCTAGACAACCGCCAGTTTCGAAGCCCACTCGCATGCCCAGACCCTGTGCGTGGCGGTGGGCGCATGGTCACCCAATGCGACGCATTGAGCGACCCCACGCGCAGCATGTTTGGTTTTGAGCAAGAGCGCTGGTTGGATAAGGGACTCAAAGCATCCAAGCGGACTTGGAAGCTTTTGGCACAAGGCACGCAAATGAGTTCGACCAGTATTCCAGGCCTAACAGGCCGCGCGTATTGGAACGAAGCCTGGGACGGTTACCCCGAAGCACGCAAACGTTTATTGCAGTCGCTTGCAGACAACCAAATTAAAAATGTGGTCTCGCTGGGTGGCGATGTGCATATGAACATTGCTGCCAATTTGCGCCCTGTTCCTAACGACCCTAACTCACCCTTGGTGGCCAGTGAGTTCGTCACTACATCTGTAACGTCGCGCGGAATGGGAGAAAAAGCATTGGGGATCGTGCGCGACAACAACCCTGATTTGATTCATGCGCGTGGCGACGAGCGAGGTTATAGCTTGATCAGCGTGACACCCGCACACGTACGTTGTGATTTCAGAACCACGGCCATGCCAGCAGGTAGCGAAGCTAGCTTTAAAACACAAGCGAGCTTTGTTGTCGAGAAAGGCAACCCTGCAGTTAAGCCTGTTTAGATGTGCGGACCATCCATCATCTTGAGCAATTCTGAGAGTTCACCTTTTTCAATCATGTAGGTGCGGTCGCATACCGAATGGGCAAAATCCAAGTTTTGTTCTGATAGCAATACGCTGACACCTTGACGTTTGAGCGTGACCACCATGTCGGACATTCGGCTGACGATGGCGGGGGCAATGCCCTCAGACGGTTCGTCCAGCATCACTAACAGCGGATTGCCCATCAAAGTGCGTGCCACGCTGAGCATTTGCTGTTCCCCCCCGCTCATGTGGCTGGCTTGGCGGTTTTGCATATCGGCCAAATTCGGAAATAGATCGAATAATTTTTCGAGCGTCCAGTCTGACAGCACGCGTTGGCGATGGTCATAACGCGCATTTTGTTTGGCTAGTGTGAGGTTCTCTAACACCGTGAGGTCGGTAAAGATACGTCGGTCTTCAGGCACATAGCCAAGCCCCAAGCGTGCAACTTCAAACGCCTGCATATGGGTAAGGTCTTGCCCATCAAAGTGAAGCTCCCCTTCGCGCCGCGGCATCAGTCCCATGATGGCTTTGAGCGTGCTGGACTTGCCGGCACCATTACGACCCAGCAGCGCAACCACTTCGCCACGGCCCACATGCAAAGACACGTCAAACAAGATTTGTGCAGCACCATGCCAGGCGTTCAAATGGGAAACTTCTAGAAAGGGCTTCATACGGTCTCCCCTTCTACTGTTTTACCACGCCCCAAATACACAGACTGTGCGAGCGGATTGTTTTGAACCTCTTGTGGTGTACCTTCGACCAAGATATGGCCTTGCGCCATCACCAAAATGCGTGTCGCAAAAGAAAACACCATGTCCATGCTGTGCTCGGTAAACATCACCGCCACATCACGCTCTTTGGCTAAAAATTGCACCAAGCCCATCAAGGCATAGCGCTCAGATGGCGACATGCCTGCAGTGGGTTCGTCCATTAACAACAACCGCGGCTGATTGACCAAAGCCATGGCGAGTTCAAGGCGTTTGATATCGCCATAGAGATCGGAAGAGCGTCGTGTAGGGAAAGAGTGTCTTCGCCTGTGTAGATCTCGGTGGTCGCCGTATCATTA
>CAIRQX010000041.1 GCA_903880855.1 uncultured Burkholderiales bacterium
AACTTCCAACTCGGCATGGAACTCCACGCCAAATACACCTTGTTTGCGGAAGGTGCGCGCGGGCATCTGGGCAAACAATTGCTTGCTAAGTACAACCTCACCGAAGGCAAAGACCCACAAAGTTACGCCATTGGCGTGAAAGAGTTGTGGGAGATTGATCCCGCCAAAGCCCAACCCGGAATGGTGGTGCACACCTCTGGCTGGCCCATGCAAGACGACACCTTTGGCGGTGGCTTTTTGTACCACTTGGAAGACAACAAAGTGACCCTTGGTTTTGTGCTCGGTCTCGACTACAAAAATCCATGGATCAGCCCTTTCGAAGAAATGCAACGCTGGAAAACGCACCCCAGCATTCACGCACATTTGGAAGGTGGCAAGCGCATCGGCTATGGCGCCCGCGCCATCAACAACGGCACTTTGCAAGCTTTGCCCAAAACCGTATTTCCAGGCGGTGCTTTGGTCGGCTGCGACGCGGGCTATCTGAATGCCGCTCGCATCAAAGGCAGCCATGCCGCCATCAAAACCGGCATGCTCGCGGCAGACGCGGCGTTTGAAGCCGTCACCGCGGGACGCGCCCACGACGAACTCAGCGCCTATCCAAAAGCCTTCGAAGCCAGTTGGCTTTACAAAGAGTTACATCAATCGCGCAACTTCAAACTCTGGTTCAAAAAAGGCATGTTGGTCGGCACCTTGATGACGGGTATTGAGCAATGGTTGCTTCCGAAACTCGGCATCAGTTCTCCGCCTTGGACATTGCGTGGCAGCAAGCCCGACCATGTCAACTTGGAACCCGCATCGCAGTTTGCAGAAATCCACTACCCCAAGCCCAATGGCAAGTTGACCTTCGACCGTTTGAGCAGCGTTTTCATCAGCAACACCAACCACGAAGAAAACCAACCCGCGCATCTCACGCTCAAAGACGCTTCGGTGCCCGTTTCAATTAATTTGGCCCAATACGCAGGGCCTGAGAGCCGCTACTGTCCCGCTGGCGTGTATGAATATGTGAAAAACGACGACAACAGCGACCGTTTGCAAATTAATGCGCAAAACTGCGTGCACTGTAAGACCTGCGATATCAAAGACCCGACGCAAAACATTGTGTGGGTGACCCCTGAAGGGGGCGGTGGTCCCAATTACGCTGGCATGTAGACATTGCGCGAAACGGTTCACATTGACGCGTAATTGAGTACCAAGGTACTGCCGCCATTGCACGATGTGCAAAACAAGCTGGGTTAGAATTTTTTTGTGTCAGGAGAGAGTCGCGTAGAGATTTCTTCTAGCAAGACCGCCGAAGGCCGAACGCTCAGGCAACATGGACTGACACTACTGATTCTGTTGGAGAGAGATGCGGCGACCAGCGCATCCACCGAAGGGGCAAGTCGCTGCATCTGCAGCTTTGAATCTCTCAGGTAAAGCGGACAACAGGGTTCCAGCCACTTGCATGGTGCAAGTGGACATGCTTTGGAGCCCCTGCTTGTCTGATACCGCCCTGCTACACACACCGCTTCACGATTTACACGTCTCTCTAGGCGCGCGTATGGTCCCCTTTGCGGGCTACAGCATGCCAGTGCAATATCCCTTGGGACTGATGGCAGAACACAAACACACACGCCATGCAGCTGGCTTGTTTGATGTATCACACATGGGGCAGTTGCGATTGGTGGGTCCTGATGCTGCGGCTGCCTTTGAGAGTTTGATGCCTGTCGATGTCGTCAGTCTGCCTGTGGGTAAACAGCGCTACGGACTTCTTTTGAATGACCAAGGCGGCATCTTGGACGACTTGATGTTTGTGAACCGTGGCGACGATATTTTTGTCGTCGTCAACGGCGCTTGTAAGGCGGCAGATATTGCACACATACAAGCACGTATTGGGAATCGCTGCGAGGTGATTCCCTTGCCAGATATGGCGCTGCTTGCGCTGCAAGGCCCGCAAGCGGTCGATGCACTCTCACACTTGTTGCCAGGCGTTGAAAAACTGGTCTTCATGTCTGGCCAGTCGTTCGACTGGCAAGGTGTGTCGCTATTTATCACCCGCAGTGGTTACACCGGTGAAGATGGCTTCGAGATCTCGGTCTCCAATGCACATGCGACCGATCTTGCTAACGCATTTCTTGAACACTCTGCTGTGCAAAGCATTGGCCTTGGCGCACGCAACTCTTTGCGCTTAGAAGCGGGCTTGTGTTTGTATGGACAAGACATTGACAAGAGCACCACGCCTGTAGAAGCCGGACTGAATTGGGCGATTCAAAAAGTGCGTCGCACTGGCGGCGCGCGCGTTGGAGGTTTTCCAGGGGCTGACAAGGTTCTGGCGCAACTCGATGCGCCCCAAACACTCACCAAACAACGCGTTGGCCTGATCGCGCAAGAACGCGTGCCAGTGCGTGAGCATGTGGAAATACACAACGCTAGCAGTCAGCGCATTGGTGAAGTGACTAGCGGCTTGTTGGCACCCACTGTCGACCAACCTATCGCTATGGCCTATTTGACTCCAGCAGATGCAGCCATGGGTCACACCGTCTTTGCCAGCGTGCGCGGCAAAGCAGTACCCATGGTTGTCAGCCCTATGCCTTTTCATCCAACGCGTTATTACCGCGGTTAAAACTCAACACTTTTACTTTCAAAGGAAACACCATGTCACTCAAATACACACAAGAACATGAATGGGTACAAGCCGATGGCGCTGCTGCCACGGTTGGCATCACCCACCACGCACAAGATGCTTTGGGCGATGTTGTGTTTGTCGAACTGCCCAAGGTTGGCGCAACGTTTAAACAAGGCGATGTAGCTGGCGTGGTCGAGTCTGTCAAAGCAGCAGCGGATGTCTATATGCCCGTCACTGGTGAAGTTACCGAAGTCAATACGGCATTGGTGGATGACCCTTCTCTTGCCAACTCCGACCCGCTAGGTGCAGGCTGGTTCTTCAAAGTCAAACTGGCTGACGTTGCGCAGTTAGATGCGCTGATGGACGAAACCAGTTACAACAAATTGATTGCTTGATTTTTATTGACTGCTGCATTCTTTCGCTCATTCATTCTTTTACACATTAACCCTCAAACCCAAGCAGGCCCGCCATGTTGATGCAATCCACCAAACCTTTGGACGAACTTGAAAACAGCCGCGAATTCATAGCGCGCCATATTGGCGTGAGTGATGCAGATGAGGCGCACATGCTGAGCGTTTTAGGGCAAGCGTCGCGACGTGCGTTGATAGACAGCATCGTGCCGCGCAGCATTGCACGCGGGCAAGCTATGCAGTTGCCTGCTCCCGTGACGGAAGCTGCTGCGCTAGAAGAACTCAAGCAGATTGCACAGAAAAACCAATTGCTCAAAAGTTTTATTGGGCAAGGCTATTACGGCACGCATACGCCTGGCGTCATCTTGCGCAATATTCTTGAAAACCCTGCTTGGTACACCGCTTACACGCCCTACCAAGCCGAGATCAGCCAAGGCCGTATGGAAGCCTTGGTGAATTTCCAAACCATGGTGTGTGACCTCACGGCCATGCCGATTGCCAATGCATCGATGCTCGACGAAGCGACGGCTGCTGCAGAAGCGATGACCTTGGCATTGCGTGTGGGTAAATCTGAGTCCACTGTTTTATTTGTTGCAGACAATGTGCTGCCGCAAACGCTTGAGGTCATACAAACACGTGCTGAGCCCTTGGGTCTTCAGGTCAAAGTAGGGCCGAGTTCTGAGGCCTTGCAACACGAGAGCTTTGCGCTGCTTTTGCAATATCCTGGGGTGGATGGCGAGGTTGCATCTTACCAAGAGCTGGTCAGCGCTTACAAGGCCAAAGGTGGTTTGGTCATCATGGCGGCTGATCTTTTGGCCTTGAACTTGCTCACGCCTCCGGGTGAATTGGGCGCGGACATTGTGGTGGGTAACACCCAACGCTTTGGTATGCCTATGGGTGCTGGTGGCCCTCACGCAGCGTATCTGGCTTGCAAAGACGAATACAAACGCTCCATGCCTGGCCGCTTAGTTGGCGTCAGCATTGACACCCACGGCAACCCTTCTTATCGGCTCGCATTGCAAACGCGCGAACAACATATTCGGCGTGAAAAAGCTACTTCTAATATTTGCACGGCGCAAGTTTTGCCAGCAGTTGTGGCCAGCATGTATGCGGTCTACCACGGCCCTGAAGGTTTGCGCCGTATTGCTGAACGCGTTGCTACTTACACCGCTGTTTTGGCGCGTGGCTTAAAAGAACTGGGTTGCCAGTTGCAACATGAATATGCGTTTGATACTTTGGTGGTTATGTCAGGCGCGCGTACCGAAAACATTGCTCAAAAAGCGCGCGCTGTTGGGATGAACCTGCGCTTAATTGGCAAAGATAGATTAGGTATCTCATTAGACGAGACTTCTACCCGTGCAGACATCACAAAGCTTTGGGGAATTTTTGCAAATACAAATGGAAGTGGAAATACAAGTGCTGGTGCTGGTGCCAAGTTACCAGAGTGGTCAACGTTCGAGCCCGGCTTAGCCAGTCTCATTCCTAAAAATCTACAACGCACCAGCGCTTATCTAACCCACCCTGTTTTCAACGCTCACCATAGCGAGACAGGCATGCTGCGCTACATCCGAGCCCTCAGCGACAAAGACTTAGCGCTTGACCGCAGCATGATTCCTTTGGGTAGTTGCACCATGAAGCTCAATGCCACCAGCGAGATGATTCCCATCACCTGGCCCGAGTTTGCACAACCCCATCCTTTTGCACCAGCTGATCAGTTGCAAGGATTTAAATTGTTAGACGAACAATTGCGTGCGTGGTTATGCCAAGCCACGGGCTATGCAGGCATTAGTTTGCAGCCTAATGCGGGCAGCCAAGGTGAGTATGCAGGCTTGTTGGTGATTCGTGCTTTCCACGCTGCCAAAGGCCAAGCCCATCGCAACATCTGTTTGATTCCGGCCTCTGCGCACGGCACCAACCCAGCAAGCGCACAAATGGTGGGCATGCAAGTGGTGGTGGTTGCGTGTGACGATCAAGGCAATGTGGACATGGCCGATATGCAAGCCAAGTGCGAAGCGCACAGCGCTAACTTAGCGGCAGTCATGATCACCTATCCCAGCACGCATGGTGTGTTTGAGACGCAGGTGAAAGCGCTCTGCACATTGGTGCATCAACATGGTGGACGCGTGTATGTGGACGGCGCCAATATGAATGCCCTAGTGGGTGTGGCCGCACCTGGCGAATTTGGCGGCGATGTGAGCCACCTCAATTTGCACAAAACCTTTTGCATTCCCCATGGTGGTGGCGGACCAGGTGTTGGTCCTGTGTGTGTGGTGGAAGACTTGGTGCCCTACTTGCCTGGACATGCAACAGCCGGTGTTGCAGTCAACGGCGTGGGCGCAGTGTCTGCAGCACCCCTAGGCAATGCTGCTGTGTTGCCCATCAGCTGGATGTATTGCCGCATGATGGGTGCCGAAGGTTTGCAACATGCGACTGAAACAGCAATTCTTTCGGCCAACTACATCAGTGTGCGGCTGAAAGAACACTACCCCACTTTGTATGCAAGCGCCGAGGGGCATGTCGCACACGAATGCATTTTGGATGTGCGTCCGCTAAAAGATGCAACAGGCGTTTCTGCTGAGGACGTTGCCAAACGCTTGATGGACTACGGCTTTCATGCACCGACTTTGAGTTTCCCAGTAACTGGCACTTTGATGGTGGAGCCTACTGAGAGCGAAACGTTGGCTGAGCTCGATAGATTTATCGACGCCATGATTGCAATACGCGATGAAATTCGTTTGATTGAAAACGGTACTTGGCCGCAGGACAACAATCCGCTTAAGCATGCGCCTCATACAGCTGCGAGCGTGACTGCAGATGATTGGTCGCATCCCTACAGCAGAGAACGCGCTGCTTTTGCACTACCTAGTTTGAAACAACAAAAGTATTGGCCTACGGTTGGGCGCGTAGACAATGTTTATGGGGACCGTAATTTGTTTTGTAGTTGTTTGCTGATGGAGGACTACAAGTCTTAAGCTTTTAAAGCTTGCCCCAATCTTGTAATTCCTTCTTCTATTTTCGCTAAATCCGCCGTCGCAAAACTCAATCGAATAGAAGATAAGTCTGGGTCATTTGCAAAGAACGGTGCGCCCGGCACAAAGGCCACGCCTTTTTCTATCGCGCTTTTGGCGAATGCGTTACCGTCTTTCACTGCGCCATGTGCGCCTGTGAGATTTGCCCAGAAAAACAAACCGCCTTGCGGTGCTGTGTAGGCCAAGGCATCGCCCAACTCACGTTGCAAAGCTTTGTCCATGGCTTGTGCGCGTTCGGCATACACACGACGCACCGTGTTGAGCGTGGCGGGCATACGGCCGGACAGCAAATACTGCGCAGCAGTAGCTTGCGCAAATGTAGACGTGTGCGCATCGCTAAATTGCTTGCACATCGTGGCACGCGCCAATAGATCTGGCGGGGCCACCATCCAACCCACACGCAAACCAGGCGAGAGTACTTTGCTTAAAGACCCGCAATGCACCAACCAATCGCGGCTTCCGGGTACTTGGTCGCTCAAAGCCAACATGGAAGGTGGTGGCGCTTCACCAAAATACAAATCGCCATACGGGTCGTCTTCAATGACGATAGTTTTGTATTGCACTGCCAGTTGCAGAATTTTGAGACGACGCTCTTTGGTCAGCAAAGCACCACTGGGGTTACCAAATGTCGGAATGATGTAGACCAGCTTGGGCTTGTGCTGCTGAATCATCGCTTCGAGTTTGTCGACCTGTACGCCGTTCGCATCAATCGGCACGCCTAACACTTTAGGTCCATACAAACGGAAACACTGAATCGTCGCTAAAAACGTGGGCGCTTCAACCAAAGCAATATCTTCAGGATTGAGCAAAGTCTTGGCAACGAGGTCTAAAGCTTGTTGACTGCCCGTAGTGACGATCAAACCTTCCGCATTGATGTTCTTCACACCCTTAGCCGCCATGAACAAAGCCAGTTGTTCACGCAAAGGGTTGTAGCCTTCGGTTGCGCCATATTGCAAAGCAGCACCTGGCTCCTTAGACAAAGCCAGCGCACTCGCCTCACGAATACCCTCCACATCAAACATAGCGCTATCTGGAAATCCACCCGCAAAACTAATAATGCCAGGCTTACCCAGCAACTTAAAAAGTTCACGAATAGCAGAAGTTTCAACGTTGTTAAGTCGGTCAGCGAATTGCATAGTTAGTTGAGTTAATTGGGGTCAGAACCTAATTAATTTAATTTCTTATTGGTGCTAATTGGTAGGTTAATTGGAGTTAATTGGGGTCAGAACCCGATTAATTCGATTAAATTAATCGGGTTCTGACCCCAATTAACTCAATCAACCAATTACTCAACCAACCTAAACTAGCAAAATGAAAAAAGAACACATTGAGCCGTTTTTTGCGACGCTTTATGCGGCGAATCCGCAGCCCAATACCGAGTTGGAATATACCAGTGTGTTTGAGCTGCTGGCTGCGGTGCTGTTAAGTGCACAGGCGACGGATGTGGGGGTTAATAAGGCGACGCGACGCTTGTTTCCTGTTGCGAATACCCCGCAGCAAATCATTGGGCTTGGCCTTGATGGGCTTGAAGGCTATATAAAAACTATAGGTTTATTTAGAAGCAAGGCTAGGCACCTGATGGAGACTTGCCTTATCTTGGTAGAACAACACCAAGGCAAAGTACCACGTAGTCGCGAATCTCTTGAAACATTGCCAGGCGTAGGGCGCAAAACTGCCAATGTGGTGTTGAACGTGGCCTATGGCGAGCCAACGATGGCGGTTGACACGCATATCTTTCGAGTTGGAAACCGCACGGGGCTAGCCAAAGGTAAAACACCTTTCGCCGTTGAGATGCAGTTACTCAAACGCATTCCAGAAAAATATTTAGTCGACGCGCACCACTGGCTTATCTTGCATGGTCGTTATGTGTGCCAAGCTCGCACGCCACGTTGCTGGGAATGTGGGGTGTCGCAGTTTTGCGCATTCAAGCCCAAATCACACGCGTGAAATTAGGCTGTTTTAGTCAGTACTGAAGAATTACTTTTTCTAAAGCTATTCGCAGCAAAAAGAACAAAGAAATTTCATAAATTAATTGGGATCTGACCCCAATTAATGAAACTCTTTCTCGTGCATCCACGCGGCATGTTTGGGGGCGCGACGGGTTTGGCTCCACTCTTCTAGCATGTCCCATTTCACGGCATCTAGTTTTTCTTGCATCTCGGGTGTAGCGGTGTCGCAAGCTAGTTCTAAGCGATGGCCGTTGGGGTCGAAGAAATAAATGGATTTGAATATCGTGTGATCGGTCACGCCAATCACGTCAATGCCACTGGCTTGCAAACGGGACTTGGCCGACTCGAGTTCGTCCAAGCTGTCTACCTTGAAAGCAATGTGTTGCACCCAGTCAGGCGTATTGGTGTCGCGGCCCATCTCTGGCGCAGTGGGCAGGTCAAAGAATGCCAATACATTTCCGTTTCCTGCATCTAAAAAAACATGCATATAGGGGTCCGGCGCTTTGGTGCTGGGGACTAAATCTTCTGCAATAGCCAGCACAAAATCCATATTTAGATGCTTGACATACCAGTCCACCGTTTGTTTGGCATCTTTGCAACGGTAGGCCACATGGTGGATGCGGTTGACTTTCATAGCGATCTCCTGAAATAGGTTTATGTAGCTGGTGCGATATCCGCACGCGCGAGCGCCATGGCTTCGCGCAATATATGGATATCACCAATATGGTTGCTCAATAACAAAATCAACTTGGCATTGACCAAAGCGCTTTGCTCATCCGTCAAATCACGATGCGTCTCAATCAACGCTTCATAAAAATCGTCGCCAGGCGTGAAGTCACGGAAATAGCGTTTACCAGTCTCGTAAAAATTCGGTTGTAAATTCAAAGCATTACCTCTTTATTTCAAAGTCTCAACTTTTAAGCTACGACCATGGATGAACCCATAGCGACGCGCAATGCTTGTTCAACAGCTTGCAACTCAAAACGTCTCCAACGCGCTGCAATATGTTGATCAGGTCTCACCAACCAAACACTTCCCGACTGCGCATCGTATCGCTTTGCGAAAAGTCCTTGCGCATCCACAAGCACGCGCATACCTTCAATAGCGCTGGCACGTTTGCTGATCATCACAGGTTCAATAGGAACCGGAGCGTTACTTAAAGCAAGCAGCGACTGGCGTGTTCTGGCATCGATTTGCGCCACATCCTCAACAAACACCAGGCAATGAAAAGCACCGCCCACGCAATCAACAAGCCACACAGCTGCACCATCACATTGCATAGGCGCATCATCTATTGGCGCGCCCGGCACCATAGCACCAGCAAAGGAATCGACGTCAACCGAATTCAAAGGTGACTCGGTAATAAAACTAGGCACTGACAAACGTCCAGAATTCACCAACTTACGCGCAAAGGGATGGTGTCTAGCTAACTCCAACGCTGCATCGCGGAACACGCGACTCGTTTTACTTTTAGGCGTGATGAAATCTGTTGAACGGGTAGAGTTCAAGATATTTTCATCTGCTGCATATGCCCGTTCTGTGTGATAGGTGTTCAACAATGATTCAGAGGCCAAACCACGCATTACCAAATCCAACTTCCACATCAAACCGTCTGCGTCTTGCAATCCAGAGTTGGCACCCCGCGCTCCAAAGGGGGAGACTTGGTGTGCGGCATCACCCACAAACAACAAGCGTTGATGACGAAACTCTTTCATGCGACGGCATTGGAAGGTGTAAATACTGACCCATTCCAACTCAAATTCTGTATCGTTGCCAAACATGGTTTTGAGACGTGGCAATACTTTTTCAGACTTGCGCTCTTCTTCAGGATCCGCATCCCAGCCCAGTTGAAAATCAATCCGCCATACGTTGTCGGCTTGCTTGTGCAACAACACGCTTTGCCCTGGATGAAACGGCGGGTTAAACCACAAGCGCCGCTCAGCAGGGAAATCCACCTTCATCACCACATCGGCAATCAAAAACCGGTCTTTGAAAACATGGCCTTCAATATCCAACCCTAGCATTTGTCGAATCGGACTGCGCGCGCCATCGGCAACGATTATCCAATCTGCAGAAACTGAAAACTTACCCTCTGGTGAATCAAAGTCCACCATCGCTTGGGTAGCCTGTGAAGTCACACCAATCGCTTTGCAGTTCCATCGCACATCCACACCCAGTTCGAGCGCACGGTTGGCCAAAGCTTCTTCCAAATAGTATTGCTGTAAGTTGATCATGCCTGGGCGTTTATGTCCTGCCTCAGGTACCAAATTGAATTGGTAGACCTCTTCTTCTTCTACATAGGTGCGTCCGATATTCCAACTCACGCCTTTTTCGCAGAGCGGCTGGCCAACACCCAACCTATCCAAAATTTCTAAGGTGCGTTTGGCATAACAAACAGCGCGTGAACCAAACGAGACGGAATCGTCTTCGTCTAACAATAAAACATCAAGGCCTTTGAGTCGCGCATCGATCGCAGCAGCCAAACCCACAGGTCCAGCACCCACGATCACCAAAGGCTTGTGTTGCGGGGGTTGCGTCAGTAAATCGGCCACTGACTTATAGGTGAATTTAGGATAGGTATAAGAACCCATTAACTTCCAGTCCTTCGCTAATTAATCAAATATTTAGCGCGAATAAAGTCTACCATCGGCGAATATATTTCTCATATCGTTACCCCTTAGACTACTTCAATACTTCATTAGCGATGCATATGAAACTCACGATCTTCGGCATTAAAAACTGTGACACCATGAAAAAAGCATTCACTTGGCTTGATGGGCATGGCTTAGCTTACGAATTCATAGATTACAAAAAGGCAGATGTCGTAGCAGATCACATAGATAGATGGAACAAACTAATCGGTTGGGAAGCACTACTAAACCGCAAAGGTCTGACTTGGAAAAAGTTGAGCGAGGCTGATCGCACCGACATTGACGAAGCAAGAGCACTAGCCCTGATGAAGACACACCCCACACTCATCAAACGACCAGTATTGGCTGGCGAGAAGAAAGTGATGGTTGGATTTTCACCAGAGACCTATGAAGTTTTCACACAAAGCACCCTATGACAAAACACACACTACCCCTTGACGACGCAATCGCTTTATCGACTGGCCTACAAAAAGGCGCGTTCTCCTCTTTTGACATCGTCAGTGCTTACCTAGAGCGCATTCGTAATCAAGACACTTGGTTGCACTGCTTTGTGGAGGTGTATGAAAAAGAAGCCTTAGAAGCTGCCAAAGCATCTGACCAAATGCGAAAGGCCGGATACTCATTAGGCCCACTCCATGGCCTGCCAATAGCCGTGAAAGATTTGGTGGATATCGAAGGCAAAGTGACCACGATTGGCTCACCCATATTCGCCAATAACATCGCAAAATCTGACGCCTATTTAACCCAAAGACTCAAAGCAGCAGGCGCCATCATCATCGGCAAAACCCATATGGTGCAGTTTGCTCTGGGTGGCTGGGGCACCAACGAACATATGGGCATGCCTCGCAATCCATGGGACCACCAAGTGCATCGTGTGCCAGGAGGCTCGAGCAGTGGCTCTGCGGCTGCTGTGGCTGGTGGACTAGTTCCGCTATCCATAGGCACTGACACAGGGGGATCGGTGAGACTACCTGCTGCATATTGCGGTATCACAGGTTTTAAATTCACTGTGGGCTTAGTGGATACACAGGGTGTCGCACCGTTGAGCAAAACTTTAGACAGCATTGGTGTATTCGCAAAATCCATGGCAGAAACGGCTTTGGTGTACGACGCCTTGGTAGATGACCCCCATCGCACAAAGTCTGCAAATGCAATGACAAAAGACTCAGCACATAAATTACTCCAAGGACTACGCATAGGACGCATCGCACCATATGAATTGAAAGACGTGCAAGTAGACATCGTCAAAGCTTATGAGCACACCTTAGAATTTTTTAAATCAGTCGGGGCCCACATCACCACGCTAGAACTTCCGTTCTCTGTAGCAGACCTTGCCCCAATGGCTATCCATATCATGGTGACCGAAGGTGCTGCGTCTTATGGTGCCCTGGCCAATGATTTAACCAAGCCTATGGATTCAGGCATACGTCCTCGCCTCCAAGCGGGGGCTAAATTGTTGGCAACAGATTACATCGCCGCCCTTGAGAACCAAACGCTATTGAAGAAGCAATTTGCAAAAACGTTTGATCACATCGATATATTCGCCACCCCCACGGGGCTGACGACCGCAGTGCCTCTGTCCGAAGTTAACCCATCAGCTCCGCCTGTGCATTTCACACGCGTCTTTAACGTATTGGACATGTGTGGCGTGTCTGTGCCTGTTGGATTAGATGCGCAGCATTTACCTATTGGCTTTCAATTGGGTGCTGCAGGTGGGAGAGATGCATTTTTGGTTGAGGTGGCTACTGCTTTTCAGACTTTGACGCAGTTTCATTTGGTAAGTCCAAAGCCAAAAAACTAACAATTTATCTGGAACGCAGCAAATTGGGAACAGCTATCCAATGGCTATGGATAGATTGAATCGCAATTCGGTTATCGAACACTGCCTCTATTGCGCGGTGCGTTGTTGGTTCTGAACACGCACCCTGATGCACGATGCGCCCCGCTTGCATCACCACCATATCGTCTGCGTGCAATGCCATACCCACTTCATGCAAAACGCTGACGACTGTTTTTCCTTGGGACGTTAAACAACGCACCTGTTCTAACCAATCAACTTGGTGCGGCGGATCCAAGTTGGTGAGTGGCTCGTCCATCAACGTCAAAGGCGCTTGAACGGCTATTGCGCGCGCTAGTAATACGCGTTGTTTTTCGCCAGCAGACAATTGCCCCAATTGTCTTTGACGCCAATCCCAAGATTGCGTGGCTTGCAAAGCAGTCTCGACAGCCTGTATATCTTGGGAACTTGGCACAGCCATCCAGTCTTGATACGGTAATCGACCAAGCATCACTACATCCCACACATTCAAATCATCAGAAGTGACTTCGTTTTGGCCTAGCCAAGATATCTGTTGCGCACGCACTTTTGCCTTAAGGCTATTTAGAGGCGCATCAAAGACCAATACTTCACCATGAAACTCCAATAACCCAGCCAATGCCTTGAGTAACGTAGATTTACCTGCACCGTTGGGTCCCACTATGCTTGTCCAAAGACCAGCACGAATCTGTAAATCAATACCATGCAAAACCTCTTGTCCATTCAATGACACAAGAATATTTGACGATTGGATTGCTATTGAGGTCTCACTCATCTGAGCGCCCCTTGGTTTTGGTTGCGATACATCAACCACAGCAAATAGCCACCGCCTAAAACGGCAGTCAACACACCGACGGGCAATTCTTGTGGAGCTATAAGAGATCGCGCCAATATATCGGCTAGCAATAACAACAAGCCTCCCATCAGAGCAGAAAGCAAAGCAAGGCTGCCGCTTTTAACTGATGCGATGGATCTCACCAAATGCGGCGCGGCCAAACCTACAAACGCGATCAGTCCTGTTTGCGCTACCGCAGTACCTGTTGCCAAGGCCACCAACAGCACTATGACCATTCGCATGGCTCGAAGTGGAACCCCCAAACTCACAGCAGTAGATTCGCCCAAACTGAGCGCATCCATTGCAAAACCAAAGAACCACGCAAAACACAAGCAGGGTATTAAAAAGCACGCCATCACAAGACATGCCGACCAGCCGATAAATGCAGTAGAGCCTAATAAAAACCCTTGCATGTTTTGCAAAATATCGGGGCGCATCAGTGATATCAAAGAAGCCATGGCACCCATGACAACTCCGACGATGACGCCTGCCAGTAACAACCGCATGGTGTGCTGCACACCTTTTGCCAACACCAGTGTCAATACAACTGCAAGCAAGGCGCCTACAAAAGCAGCTCCCGTTAAACCAACGCGAACCAATACTTCTGTGGCCAATTGGTTACCGTCAAAAAAAGCAAGTGCTAATGCAACACCAAGTGTTGCGCCAGAAGCACTGCCTAATAAATAAGGATCTGCCAACGGATTGCGAAATAGACCCTGGGTTAATGCACCCGCCAACCCCAGTAACGCACCCGCAGCCAATGCTCCCAGCGTTCTTGGCAAGCGAATATCCCAAATGATTTGCCAAGCCACCTCATCGTGCCATGCATTTTGCAAACTCTCTAAGCCACTGCTTCCTACAGATAAGCCTATGCCAATGCAGAGGGCTATTGATAGCAGCATCACCAAGGCAATAGACCAGTTATTACTTTTATTCAGGCTCATGGATTGGGCTTAACTTTTGGAGCAGACTTATCTATCAAACACTTAGACATGAGACGCGCTGCCTCCACCATCCTTGGTCCTGGACGCACTAAAATATCAGACTCGTTAGGCTTAAAAGTACATACACGTCCTGTTCTCATAGCCTGCAAATTCATCCAACCTGGACGTGCTTGCATATCGGCAAGATTGCTATCTCCTACCATGATGATGTCTGGTTGTGCGCGAACTACAAATTCTGGACTGACTTGAGTAAATACACCCATTGCTGCGGGCAAAATGTTTTTAGCACCCAAACGCAGTAATGTCTCTCCAATAAATGAGCTCTCACTAGCACCAAACGGCACAGGACTCACTTCAAAGTACACGCGTTGCGCGTTTACTTGTTGGGGTATGGATTTTGAAATCTCTTCCACTTGCGCATTCATATCACGCCATACACGATCGCTTTCCTTAGAAGACACACCGATAACTTTTGCAACAACCCCCAAAGCATTTTGAACATCTGCGTAGTTTTTAGGCTCTAAGGTGAGCACTGTCAAACCCAATGCTCGTAAACGTTCAACACCTCTGGCAGAGCCAGCCATCAATACCAAATCTGGTTTAAGTGCAAAGATGCTCTCGATATTCGGGTCGATGCCTCCGCCCATTCGTGGCAGGTGAGCAATGCTTTCTGGCCAATTGGAATAACGGTCTACGCCCACCAAACGATTGCAAGCGCCCAGCGCACAAACAGTCTCCGTCAATGAAGGGAGCAAACTGACAATGCGTTGGGGTGGTTTAGTTGTTTCCGTAGCATACGAAGTCGATGAAAACCAAAACGCAAAGCTCAAGCACAAAATGCCAGAAAGGTGAGCGATAAAGTTCTCTAGAGTTTTATGCATGCTGCTCTTGCCATTGCTGCACGATGCGATGCAACTGCGCAACGCCATCCGTCAAAGCTGCGGGTCCAGGTTGCAATATGTCAGCAGATTTAATTTCAAACAACTGTTTGTTTTTTACAGCAGGAATATCTTGCCAGCCCAACCTTGCAGCGACTTTTTCAGCACGAAACTTCTTACCGCACCAAGAGCCGATGATGATGTCTGGGGCACGATCCACTATCGTTTGACTATCAGCAATGATGCGGTCTTTGCCCATAGGCATAAGCGCTAATTCTGGAAAGCAATCATCCCCACCTGCAATAGAGATTAGTTCAGACACCCAGCGAATTGCGCTGATGTGCGGCTCATCCCATTCTTCAAAATATATTTTGGGTCTACGGGTGTATTTGCAAGATGCTGTTTGGATGGCATCTAACTGATCGCGCATTTGTAGCAACCTTTGCTCGCCTTGCTTCGCCTCTCCCACCATGGCAGCAACTTGGTAGAGCATGGAGAAAATTTCATCCACACTACGCTGGTTAAAAACAGTGACTTGAACGCCAGCGCGAATCAATAAGACTGCAATATCAGCCTGCAGATCAGAAAAGCCAAAAACACAATCTGGCTTCAATGCCAAAATTTTGTCGATCTTGGCGCTTAAGAATGCGCTGACCTTTGGCTTTTCTTCTCGCGCTCTGCGTGGGCGTACTGTGTAGCCAGATATACCCACTATCTTTGCCTCTTGACCTAATTGGTATAGCCACTCTGTCGTTTCCTCTGTGAGGCAGACGATGCGTTGGGGGCCGAGGCTATTTATTTTGGCTGCCAATTCAAGCTCACAAAAAGATTGCGACCGGGAGGCGAATAATATCCAGGGTTGTAACTTGCGTCATAGCCCACGATCTGTTGGTATTTTTTATCAGCAAGGTTATTTAGTCTAAAAATAGCCTTGTATTCGTTGTTTATTTGATAGGAAGTGATTGCATTTATTAAACTATAACCAGAGAGTGGCAAGGAATTAGCTGCATCGAAATAACGACGCCCCACACCCGTCCATTCCCCACCTAATTTCCACTCTCCAATATTCCTATCAACACCAAAGGTTGCTTGATGGTGTGCTCTTAAATTTAGAGCCTTATCGGATCCGTCTTTTGCATTTAGCAAGTCATAGGATCCGCGCATTTGGTAATCCCAAAACTTACTTGAACCTGCAAGAGTTAGACCCTTCGCAGTTGCAACGTTGACGTTGTAGTAATTGAATGAGCTGCTTGTACTTATTAGATTACGAAATTCATTTCGATAAAGGATAGCTCTAAAGCTAGCGTCTTTTTCTAAATAAATGATTCCTATATCTTTACTTCTATTCGTCTCAGGTTTCAATGCTGTACTTCCATAAGTTGAATAAAGTTGCTCCAAAGAAGGTGCTCTAAAACCAGTTGACGCTGAAAGTATCGCCTTAGTGTTTGACGAAATTTGCACTCCATAATTTATTCCAGGTGATGTTTTAGATCCATAGAGCCCAACCTGATCATGACGAATATTCAATTGAAATGACTGTTTTTTATACTTGTAACCATACCCCGCCATTAAGGCACTTTGATTTCTACTTCCGCTAAAAGTAGGGTAGCTACTTGAGCTGTAAGTAACTGGCTGATTGAACTTATCAGATCTACTCTCTAATCCAAAAGTTAAAAGGCTATCAGTAAGTTTTAAATTATTCTCAAACAATAAAGTATCTGAAGTAGTTTTAAATTGCTCATAATCTGCGATTAGTGAATTTATAGCTTCTGAGTAAGATAGCTTAGTTTGATAATCAGATGACCAATTAGATGTCCATTTAATTGCCGATACATTCAGCTTGGTTTTTATATTGCAGTCAGCCGAGCAGTAATAGAAGGATGGGTCAACGCTTTTCAAATTAACTTCGTTATGAATTAAATTTCCCTCAAGCCTTTGACCATCGTCTATCTGAATACCAACCCTTGAATTTCCGCTTAGGCTATGAGATGACTCTTTTCCTGGAAAATGGACTACAGAGGGGTAGGTATTTCTTCCAGATGAGTTTTCCTGACTTAAATTGAAAGAGTAATCAAATTTCTCTTTTTTTGAGGAAAAGCCTAGTGACTCTCTACTTGTTCCATATGTTCCATAGCCAGCGCTTGCGTATGTTCGCTCACCATTTTTTGACTGTCTGGTAAATATTTGAACAACACCACCCATGGCATCAGATCCATAGATGGCGCTAGCTGGGCCTCTTAGGATTTCAATTCTCTCTATCGAATCTAAAGAAACCAAATCCCATGGCATACCTCCTCCTAATCTATCAACCCCATCTTGTGAATCAATTCGCACGCCATCAATGTATACAGAGGTCATTCGAGCCTCGGATCCTCGAATAAAAATATTTTTTGATCCGTAAGCGCCATTTGTTACAGCTTGTATTCCAGGTTGACTGCCTAGCAGTTCTGTAACTGTTGTGAAACTTGAAGAGTCAATGAAGGCTCGGTCAATCACTGTTATATCGGAGATTGAGTCGCTTAGTTTTTGTGGAACTCGCGTAGCTGTGACTACAACTTCTTGATCGACCTGCTGCCCAAACGTTAAAGACGAGGATGAAACAAAGAATGCAGCCGAGATCACGCAGTGCGAAAAAGTTTTTTTCATAAGAAAACCAACAGAATTTGCCCTCACCGCCTTCCCCGACAGTGCATGGACGAATTAGCGGTGCGTTTTGGACGCACCACCACCTTGTTGGCCGGTATCCGGGCTGACGGAGACAACCTTTGTCGCCTTCCCAAACGCTTGTTCAAGGCGTTCAGTGGCTAATTGACAAAAGCGGAGTTTGTGAAAACTCGTCCGTTTGACCGTTGCGGGGGCAGCGCAGGTGGGGCTTTGTCGAGCGAGCGACGTAACCCTCCTGCTTCCCGTTGAACTGCGGCGTGTGAACCACACCGCGAGCACCAACAGAGGCTATCTTAACGGCTCAGCCTCCAGTCCCCTTAAAATGCCACCACATGCCCCAATCCAGCCTCATTGACCAAATTGCCGAGCGCACGGAGCGTTTGTTAGTTCGACACGAAGAACTGCAACGTACCAATGCTTTGTTAACCGCACAGGTTGAGCAACTCACCCAAGAAAGAGACCTGATGAAATCTCGTCTGGGCGCAGCCCGTCATCGCATTGACGCGCTGATCGATCGACTGCCACAAGAACAAACTGCGAAGGACAAAGCGTGAAGCAAGTGGAAGTCCAAATCATGGGGCATGGTTATGTTTTAGGTTGCCCAGAAGACGGTGAAGAACGTCTCAACCAAGCGGTTGCAAAAGTTGACGAGGCCATGTGCAAAATTCGCGATGCCGGCAAGATCAAAGCGCGTGACCGTATTGCTGTACTAGCCGCTCTGAACCTTGCGTTTGATTTAACGGACAGGCCTGTCGCTTTAGATACAGGTGCCCCAAGCCTCTCTACCTCCCAGTTGCAGTCTTTGTTGCAACGCATGGACGCAGTACTCGGACACGACAACCAATTGTTGTGACCCAGGTCTACAATCCACACGTCTGCTCGGTCCTTGGGGCTTTATATTTCCTTGAACCAATGCTCATAGAGCTCGGGCTTGGAACATCGTTTGATGAGCGTGATCGTCTCGCGTCAGATGAACCCAACGTCAATCTGACCTCGCCCACCTGAACCCCGGTTCAGGATGCCGGCCTTGAGGCCCTTGCAGACACCTTCTTTATTTAATCTCCACTCAATACCCCTCCACCATGGACATTCAACCCCAGCTCATCATCGAACTCGCCATCCTTGGCATATGCACTGGTTTTTTAGCGGGCTTGCTGGGTATTGGAGGTGGCATGGTGATGGTGCCATTCCTGACCATTTTGTTGACGCAACGTGGTGTTGACGACAACCTCGCCGTCAAGATGGCGATTGCGACATCGATGGCGACGATCATCTTCACTTCTATTTCAAGTGTGCGTGCCCACCATAAACGCGGCGCTGTGCGCTGGGATTTGGTCAAAGGTTTGGCGCCCGGCATCGTGCTTGGCAGCATGATCGCCAGCATGGGAGTTTTTGCATTGCTCAAGGGTTCTAACCTTGCCATCTTCTTTGGATTGTTTGTGGGCTTTTCTGCCACCCAAATGTTTTTAGACAAGAAGCCTGCGCCAACGCGTCAAGTGCCTGGCACTGTTGGTTTGGTCGGTGCAGGCAGCGCGATTGGATTTTTATCAGGATTAGTAGGCGCAGGCGGTGGATTTATCAGCGTGCCATTTATGGCGTGGTGCAATGTGCTGATCCACAACGCAGTGGCTACGAGTGCAGCGCTTGGGTTCCCTATTGCCGTGGCCAATGTCGTTGGATATGTCATCAGCGGTCAAACAGTACAGGGGCTGCCAGACGATGCATTTGGTTACATCTGGGTGCCAGCCTTGGTAGTCATTGCGCTATGTAGTGTTTTTACAGCACCGCTTGGTGCAAAAGCAGCGCACATGTTGCCTGTGAAAAAACTCAAGCGTACGTTTGCCAGCGTTTTGTATGTGCTAGCGGCCTATATGTTTTACAAAGGCTTGTGGAGCTAATTCGCGCTGAGCGAATTTTTATAGCAATGCAGGTGGATTAAGAGTCCGCTTGCACTTTCGCGTCTTTGATCACCTTCGCCCACTTTTGTGTTTCGCTGCGAATAAAGTCTGCAAAGCGCTCCGGTGTTCCACCACCATCTTCTGCGCCGTAGAGTTCAAACTTTTCGATCACATCAGGCATGGCCATGACTTTGTTCATGTCTTCGTTGATGCGTTTGACAAACGAAGGGTTCAATTTAGCGGGTCCTACTAGGCCGTACCAAGTGGTTGCGTCAAAGCCTGCGAATCCTTGCTCGTCCATGGTCGGCACACTGGGATGTCCCTTCGCACGTTTGGTACGCGTTTGTGCCAGCGCAATCGCTTTGCCGCTTTTGACATGCGGTGTGGCCGACGTCATCGTTTCAAAACAATATTGCACTTGACCTCCAATCAAATCGGTCAAGGCAGGGCCAGAACCTTTATAGGGAATATGCAGAGCATCAATACCAGCGCGCAACTTGAACATCTCTAAAGCCAAGTGCTGGGCAGATCCTCCACCTGCAGATGCAAAACTGATCTTGCCGGGATTTTGTTTACACAAAGCGACCAAGTCTTTGACTGTCTTGGCGGGTTGGCTTTCATTGCAAATCAACAAATTAGGCGTGACCCCCACCAAACCAATGGGCGAGAAATCACGCTCCACGTTGTAGCCTAATTTCGGTTGCAAACTCGTGGCTAATGCATGGCTGTTGATATGCGCCATCAGCAAAGTGTTGCCGTCAGCGGGTTGCTTTGCCACATAGTCTGCGGCAATCACACCCGCTGCACCGGCCTTGTTGTCAATGACGATGTTGATATTCCACATCGCTTGGAGTTTTTGCGCAAGCACGCGCGCCAATGCGTCAGTTCCACCGCCAGGCGGGAACCCAACGACGATACGAATAGGGCCCGAGGGCAGCGACTGCGCTTTAATCATCGGCGCAGCCAACGCAGCAGCGGTGGCCGCACCAACTTGTAATAGTTGTCTTCTTTGCATAGCGTCTCCTAAATATTGTGTTTTATCGAATCAATGCTGGCACTGGATGTGCCGAAAAGTAATCCATAGCGGCTTGCACACCAGAACCTGCCAATTTAACGCCGCTAAGTTTGAGTCCCATTTCACAAGCAGACACCGCAGCGATCACCGTCAAATCATTGCAGTCGCCCAAATGGCCAATACGGAACATACGTCCCTTGACCTTACCCAAACCTGTGCCAAGAGAGCAATCAAAGCGCTCGTAAATGACTTTACGAACGGCGTCTGCATCCACCCCCTCAGGCGTCATCACGCCAGTCAATATAGGAGAGTGCAAAGCAGGGTCAGCACATTGAATAGGAAGCCCCCACGCAGTCACTGCAGCGCAAGCACCCGCAGACCAACGCTTGTGGCGCTTGAACACCACGTCTAATCCTCGGCCCAGAATCATGTCGCAGGCTTCGCTCAGGCCATAGAGCAAATTGGTGTTCGGTGTGGATGGAAAGTAGCCCGTTTTGTTGAACTCGATCATTTCGTCCCATGCCCAAAATGATTTCGGCATCGTAGATTTTTTACTTACTTCAATCGCTTTGGGTGATAGCGCGTTAAAGCCCAAACCCGGCGGCAACATGAGCCCTTTTTGTGAGCCGCCGACAGTAACGTCCACGCCCCACGCATCATGGCGATAGTCAATCGCTGCCAATCCAGAAACGGTGTCCACCAACAACAAGGCTGGATG